>CALUPM010000060.1 GCA_944322665.1 Candidatus Gastranaerophilales bacterium
TTCGGCTTTTCGCACTCGCAGTAAACGGGTACGGCTGACGCCTTTCACCCTCTGCTCGTGCGCCTCAGGATGACATGAAATCCATTCAACCATTCAACTCTCCTCACTCTTCACGCTTCACTCTGATAAGAACTTAACGTCCTATCGTCTTAACGTCTTAACGTCTTTCAAAACAAACCATTCAACCGTTCAACTTTTCAACCATTCAACCATTCAACCCCCTTCACTCTTCACCCTTCACTCCTCACTCTGATAAGAACTTTTCGTCTTAACGTCCTATCGTCTTTGCGTCTTTCCAAACGTAACCTCTTAGCGCCTTAGCGCCCTAATGCCTTAGTATCTTTTTTACGTAACAAACTTATCGCCTTGCAGACTTATCGTCTTATCGCCTTTATTAGCAAAATTTACTATATGGTCTTATACCTGCAGGGGATTATTTACGATAAAAAAACATTTACAATTTCAATATAACAAAACCTGCCTTAGACAAGGAGTAATTTTATGCTGATGGGAAATAACTGCCGCGACTGCGCAAGGTACAGCCGCATGGAAATGAAAAATGTAAATAAAGATATTGTTGCCTGGCTTGAGGACATAGTCGAGGAAAACAACAGCCGTGTCGAAAGAAAAGAATGGAAAAGCAAATATAACAGCTATGTTGTATATGATTATGAACCTTTCTGCACCGATGGCTTTGAAATAAATCTTGTTATAACGTCATACGACGCTGCATATTTGAATTTTATCAAATATCTTTATGACGAAAAAATAAGCACCATAGAATATTTAAACAGTTGTATAGGCGCTTAATTCTGCACAGGCAAATTGAGAAAGCGGCGGCGTTTTTGTAAAAACGCCGCCGCTGCTTTATTCAAAATATAAAATTTTTCAATTATTCGGCTTTTAATGTTGAAAAGCAATCTTTGCAATAGACTTCTTTACCCGGAATGGGTTTAAAAGGAACCTGAGTTTGCGCACCGCATTTTGAACAAACAGCGTCATACATTTTTCTTGATCTTCTGTTGTTTTGTCTGCGTGCTTTGCGGCAATCAGGGCATCTTTTTGGTTTGTTTACTAGACCTTTTTCTGCATAAAATTCCTGTTCGCCTGCCGTGAAGATAAATTCTGCTCCGCAATCTTCACATACTAATTTTTCGTCCTGGTACATTGTTGTGTTCTCCTGATTTAGTACTTTTTAAGAAAAATCTATTGCTAAATTCTTCTTATTTTACAGATTATAACGCATTTTTCAAATTTATGCAACATGGAAAATTTACTTTACAGTAATATCTGGGTGCCGAGTATTATTCTGTGGCTGTCTTCGGTGTTCTGGTTTTCACAGTAGACATAATTCAAAATAAGCCTGAGTGCCTGACCTTTTATAAAATAATTCAGACCTGCAGTGTATTCTCTTCTTAAATCCCCGCTTGCGTCGCGGTTCGGGTCAAACTGGTCATATCTTAAAAGCGCGTGGAGTTTTTGTGTCAGACGGTAGGAAACCGTTGTATAAAAGCCGGTTGCCTTATCCGTACTCTGAACTCTGCCGTTGTAGCCGTCGGCAATTGAATATTCGGCATTTATTGCAAATTTTTTATAAGAATACCCGACATAAGCGCCGCCGACTGTGTAATTTTCATTGTTATGACCGGCGTTTATGCCTGTTCCGATGACGAGATGCCCGTATTTGCCGTCAGTCAAACCCAGCGGTTTAAAGTTCACCCAGCCGGTAAATTCTCCGCCGGGGAAGAATTCGTGAAAAAACCTGTCCGAACTGTTGAGGGCAAGGCTGTAGTCAGCAAGCGAATAATTTCCGACTACGCGAAGCCCTAAAGCCCTTGTGTTGCCAAAATTTCTGGCAATTTGCGAACGGAATGCAAACGGAAGGGTGTAAGAACTTGCACCGCCGTCAACACCGACCTGATTGCGGGAGTTACCGACAATAATTTTGTGGTGGGGGATTGAAAGGTTCATCAAATACGCATCTGTGATAAATCCCTGCATAAAATTCACCCCTTCGACAGGTTTGAAATTCATCTGCAGTTTAAAATCAGTATTCACTTTTTTCAGACTTCCGACAACGCCGGCTTCAAAAATATTCAAATCATAAGTCGTGTCGTAGTCGCTTCCTTCAAACAGCGAGTTGAAATTCCCCTGAAAAGCGCCGTAAAACTGGACTTTATCAACAGGACCTTTATTGTATTTGAATGTCAATTCATCCTGTAAAAGGTATGATGGGATTGAGGTTCGCTCAAGTTTTTTCTTGTAAATCCGCCCGAACAGGGATTCTTCTTCAATTTTGAACGGATGATCGGAATCTTTGTCCTTATCAATCAGGTTGTCAAAGATTGAGAATTCGACGTCAACGTTGTCGTCAACTGTATCTTTTTCAATATCTTTAGCATCATAGTTTCTGATTTTTTCCATCAAGCTGCCATTATCAGATTTTTCATCCTGCGCCGGTATGTTCTGCGGGTCTTCGTTTTTTGTGACATCAAGAAGTATGACATCCTCAGGGGTTTTAAGCGCCCGCGCGGGTGCGGGCAGACAATTGAAGGAGGCCAGACATACTGCTATCAAGGCTATTCGTAAAATTCTGTTCACAAATATTAATTATACCATAAAACATATTGAAATTCATGATTTTTTTATTGTATATTATAAATATGACAAATGTAACACAGACCCGAAAAACCGCAAAAGCAAAAGAGGCGGTAAAAATAAAAGCCCCGATAGTCGAAGCACTTAAGAAAGCTTATGAAAACCCCACTTACCAGTTCCATATTCCGGGACATACAAAGGGAAGCGGCACATTGCCTGATTTCCGCAAACTTGTCGGTAAAAAAGCGCTTGCACTTGATACGACTGATGAGTTCGACGGGCTGGGAACACTTCATCCAGCAACAGGCCCGATTAAAGAAGCACAGGAACTTGCGGCAGAAGCATTCGGTGCGAAAAAAACTTTCTTTCTTCTGAACGGTTCAACCGCCGGAAACCTTGCTCTTGCAATGGGCTTGACCAGAAAAGGCCAGAGAATTTTAACCAACCGCAACTGCCACAGGTCAGTTTTGACAGGTATGATAATTTCCGGTGCGGAGCCGGTATGGCTTATCCCTGAAAGGTTTGAGGACTGGGGAATCTGGGGAAATGTTACTCCGGAAAGCGTTGACAAACAATTAAAAGAAAACAGTGATATTTCAATGGTCTGGATTACAAACCCGACTTACGAAGGCGTTGTGTCTGATATAAGGTCGATTTCGGCTGTATGTAAAAAATATAATGTACCTTTGATTGTTGATGAAGCGCACGCCTGCCTGTGGAATTTTAACAAACACCTTCCGACATCCGCCCTCAAACTAGGTGCAGATGCGGTTGTTCATTCTTTGCATAAAACAGGCGGCTCAATGAGCCAGAGTTCAATGCTTCATATCGCGCAAAATTCAATGCTCGACGTTGAAGCGGTCGAAAAAGCGCTCAAACTTCTTCACACAACCAGCCCTTCTATAATGCTTCTTGCAAGTCTTGACGCGGCACGCGCAAACCTGGACAGCCCCAGAGGCCGCAACCAGCTTAACCGCGCGGTTGAAAATGCAAAATTCTTAAGACGTGAAATTGACAAAATGGAACATATTCACCACTTAAAACCTGATTTCGGATATATGACAGACGTTACAAAGGTTTTTATAAAAGCAGACGGTCTGTCAGGCAAACGTCTTGAGTCAATTCTGGAAATAGATTTTAATATAGAAGTCGAAAGCGCTTCTGACGCGGGGCTTTTAATTCTTTCAAACATCGGAAATTCAAGAAGCGACATTAAATATCTTGTCGACTGCCTCTACAAAATAGACAGGACAAATTATTCCGACATCTGCTATCTTGAAAAGAAAAAACACATGCCGATGCTGACACCTGTAATCAAAATGAGTCTTCAGGACAGCTTTTACGCGCCAAAAGAAAGAATTCCGAAAACAGAGGCTATCGGAAGAATTTCAGGTGAAGTAATTGCCGAATGCCCTCCGGGGATTGCAATTCTGCTTCCGGGCGAATTGATAACGGAAGAACATCTGCCGTATCTGCAGGATTATGAGTATATTGAAGTTTTAAAGTAAGTTGCAAATACTGCCTGTATTTTGTGACGACATAAAATCGGGTAAAACTTGCTGTTGTTTTCTACTTAGCTTTGCCGGCTTTGAAATCTTTAACAATAGAGGCTTCTGCCCTTTCAAAAACCTGTTTCATTTGGTCGTTGGTTTTGCCGGCTGCTCTTGCTTTTTTGTAAGTTTCCGGAGTTGTTTTGCAGTATGCTATATCTAAAAATTTACCGTTAGAAAAAGCTCCTTCGCAGGTGTAGCTTTTCTTTGTCAAAACTTTAAATTCTGTAACCGGTTTGCATTGTCCGGCTTCATAAGCCTTTTGTAGTTTTTCGTGTGAAGGTGTAATCCACCCGCTTAATCCGACTTCAAGCATAATGTTACGTTTTTCATCCAGTATTTTTTTCCAAAAAAATTCTCGTACTTCTGAATTTTTGCAGTAATAAACCCCATCAAATGAAGGTTTCGGATTTGTGAAAGCTCTGTCATATGCTACAGTATCCGTAGGACTCCACACAAAACCGTTTGCTTTATAAAGTTCATCATCCAATTCATCAGAAAACGCGCTTGTAGTAAATCCGCAGCTCAAAAGCCCGATAATTCCTAAAATAATACCCAAATATTTAACCTTTCCCATTATGTATTCTCCTGTAAGTGATTAATATATCAGTCATTATGACTTATAAATCAGTATAAACTAATTGTAAATCATTAGAATAATTTGTCAAGTAAGATAAACTGTTTATTATGGAACGTGAACAGGTGATAAGAATATTTGCTGAAAATCTTCGCGCGGAACGTGCAAGGAAAAAATTAACTCAGGAACAGCTTGCGGAAAAAGCTGACATTACCCCGGAATATTTAGCGCGTATTGAATCGGAAAAGTATAACCCCTCGCTTGTTGTTATCGTAAATCTGGCGCTCGCTCTTGACGTAAGTATTGAAAAACTTATTCCGCTTAATTAATAATTGTTGTTTGTTGTATAATTTTGTATGAAAAATTTGAGGTAATTATGCAGACAATCAAAATAACTAAAATGCAAGGTTTAGGGAACGATTTTGCAGTTCTTGACTATGAAGAATACGAAAAAACAGGGCTTTCAATGGAAGATCTGGCCGTTAAACTCTGTGACAGACACTTTGGAATAGGCGCTGACGGGATGATTATACCTTATAGAAAAGGTTCTTCAACCTCTGCTTTAAATGCCGGCTCCCCGTATGAAAAGCTGTTTTCGGAGCCTCTTAAAACAGATACCGGCTGGTATTTCTACAACTCTGACGGCTCGACAGCCCAGATGTGCGGAAACGGCATGAGATGCTTTGCAAAATATGTTTATGATAAAGGATTAGTTAATAAAAAACAGTTCAGCGTTCAAACTCTTGCAGGTGTCATAAAACCGGAACTTCTCGACGACGGGCGGGTGAAAGTCGATATGGGCGCGCCTGTTTTGGAGGATGAAAAAATTCCGTTTAAAGGTGAAAGAAAACTCAAGGCGCTTGACAGAGAGTTTGAAATTTTTCCTGTATCAATGGGAAATCCTCACTGTGTAATCTTTACGGATGAAGATCCGCTTGAATTAGCCAGAACTTACGGGCCTGCAATCGAAAAACACGAATATTTTCCGGAGAAAACAAACACCGAGTTTGTGAAAGTTCTCTCGCGCACTGAAGCCGAAATGCGTGTTTATGAGCGCGGATGCGGAATTACTCTTGCCTGCGGAACAGGTGCCTGCGCAACTGTCGTTGCTGCTGTTTTAAATAACTTAACAGAAAATAAGGTCAGGGTGAATCTTGCCGGAGGCTCTGTAATCATTGAATGGCGCGGGAATAAGGACAATTTAACAGAACACGTTTTCATGACAGGAAGCGCAGATTACAGCTTTTTTGCAGATTACATCTTGTAAAAAATATTGTTTCCATGATATTATTGATTTACAGCCAAATATAAATATAAAAGGAGAAATGAAAATATGAAAACTTACGAATTGTTAGCCGTATTTAAACCGAATCTTGATGCAGAAGAAGTTGACAAACAGATTTCGGCTTTAAATGATATTATTAAAGGCTTTGAAGGTGTTGTTGAAAACACTGACAAAATGGGCAGAAGAAAACTTGCTTACGATATCCAGAACTTCCGCGACGGATTTTTCGTAACGATGAACCTCTCTGTTCCTTCTGATAAAGTTGCAGAATTTAAAAGACAATTGAGATTGAATGACAATATTTTGAGAACTATGTTTATGGAAGTTCCTAAATCTCACGCTGTTAAATAAGAGTTTTCCGTAAATACAAATTAAAAATCAGGAAAAGAGGAAAAAATGTCTTTAGCAAAATCAGTAGTAACCGGAACAGTTTACAGAGCACCGGAAAAACGCTTTACGCAAAATAATGTCGGGGTTTCAGCCTTTGTTATGAACATAGGCGACAGAGATGAAATGCTTATCCGCGTAATCTCTAAAAGAAACTCTCTGGATGATCTGGTTTCATCGCTTAACAAAGGCGACAAAGTTCTTGTAGAAGGCCGGCTTCAGACTGCAACCGTCAAATCAGACGACGGCACGGAAAAAAGGATTTACGAAATCGACGCTAACACAATCGAAAGATGGGGAGAAATTAATTCTTCATCATCAGGCTTTGCCGGCGGCGAAGATATCGTTAAATTTGAATCCGACGATATGTCCAACGAACTGATTAACGAAGACGAAATTCCGTTTTAGATTGAAAGGAAATCACAGATGGGTAAAAACGGAAAATTTAATCTTGCTATAGCCGGCAGGATAGCAGCACAAACACAAAAAATTAAGAATACTCAAAATAAATCAACTTACAAATACTATACAAATATGCAGCAGAAAATTCAAAAACCTGATATATTTGTGAAAAAAGAAGATTTTACAAAATCAGTAACAAAAGAGTCACTTGAAGAAGCGATTAAAGCAAGAATAGCAAAATTTAGTATATAAAAAAACATAAGGTCGAGCGCAAAAGCGCAAAATAGAAAGGTAAAATTAAAAACAATGGCAAGACAGGAACAAGATAAGAAAAAACGTAAAAACTGCTCACTCTGTGCAGATAAAGTTACTTCTATCGACTATAAAGATGCCGCTAAATTGAAAAGATACTTGACAGAAGCAGGCAAAATTATTCCGAGAAGAATAACCGGCAACTGTGCAGAACACCAGCGTATGATTGCAAAAGCTATCAAACGCGCGCGTGAAGCAGCAATTATTGATTATGTATTTGACTAATCAAAAATTGATTGAATTTAAAAGAGCGGCCGCAAGACCGCTCTTTTTATGTATAAAATCTTATCAGTATTGAAAATATTTATCGAAATCCACGTCGTCAAAACTGCAAAGAAGTTTAAAAACTTCGTCGTGCTCGTCCATCCGCTGAAAATTATAATTGTCAAATTTCCAGTATTTCGGGTTTATGCCCTTAACCGTTACAATGCCGGCATCTTTCAGTATAGTAAGTTTTTTTTTGACAGTTTCAAGCGGCAGTTCAACCATTTTGGCAAGTTCAACAGCCGTCACGCCTTCTTCTTTGGAGCCTTTTTCAGGTGTCATAAACATCAACTCCAGACCGACAGCGCGTAATTCCTTATCTTCGTTTTCCGGCATATAGTCATACATAATTTTATTCTACCCGAAATAATCTGTTTTTATATCATATTTTTAAATTAATTAAAAATCAGGGTCAGAAAAATAGAAATTCGCCGAATTCGCAACAAAACTTAACAAAAAACGCAATTTTTCAGGGTATAAATACTTTATATATATAAGTTATAAAAGAGAAAGGGTTTGCTATGAGCACTCAAGGAAATATTGATCCGATATCAGCGATTAAGGCCAAAATATCTACAATGAGCGACCTGCAGAAACAGGAATTTGCAAAAGAAACAGGTGTGGATATTTCGGCTGTAAACATTATGAGCTATGAGGCAGCAGAAAGATACTGTAAAAATCATAACATAAACCTCGGAACAACAAATGTCTGGGCTGATTATAACAAGGCAAAATCAGACTGGAACACTTACCATGAGATGTATCTTCAGGCAAATGATGCTTATTATGAATTTAAAAATGCTGAAAATGCAGCCAGAAAAGAATATAATACTGCTTATCAGAGTGCTCTGCAGGAAAACGGCGGAGAAAAACTGAACAGCACACAGGACTTAGCAATCCGGCGTGAAACGAATTATACAACCGAAACCATAAAAAACACTTCTCAAGCCGATATGACCGCACGTGCGCTGCTCGGCAAATGCTATCAGGCAGTAGACAGCCAGCGGGCGGGCTTGCAGAAAGGTATTATCGGGCAGGGATTTCTTAACATAAAAAGTTAAACATACGTAACATGCGGGTTTTTATGTATTGCAATTTTTTTTTGATATAATAAAATTCCTTATGTAGAGTGCTTACGCCAATAATCACTCAACAAGAAAAGGAAAAACATTATGTCAATCAATCTTAAAAACAAGCAGGAAATAATCAAAGAATTCGGCGCAAATGAAAAAGACACAGGTTCTTCTGCCGTTCAAATCGCTTTGATGAGCAAGAAAATTTCTGAACTTACCGAACACCTTAAAAACAACAAAAAAGACTTCGCAACAAAAAGAGGTCTTTTGATGATGGTAGGTAAAAGAAAAAGACTGCTTTCTTACTTGAAAGACCAGAACCTTGATGAATACAGAGCACTGGTTAAAAAGCTCGGTATCAGAGGTTAGTTTCAAAAGAACGACAATTAAAAAAGGCTGTCAGTTGACGGCCTTTTTTAGTATCGGATGGAAGGTTGTCAGAATCAGGCGGAAGGGAGAAAAGTTTTATGAAAACATTAAAGTCAATGCGGCTTCATATCGGGATTTTCGGCAGAACAAACACCGGAAAATCCTCGCTGTTAAACAAAATTACCTCCCAGAATATTTCAATTGTGTCTGAAATTGCCGGCACAACAACTGATGTTGTCGAAAAATCAATGGAACTTCTGCCGGTCGGGCCGGTAACTTTTCTTGATACAGCGGGAATTGACGACACAACAGCACTCGGCGAAAAAAGACTTGAAAAAACAATGTCCGTTATAAACAGAACAGATGTTGCGGTTGTCATGTGCGATTTTGACGGTATCGGCGGATTTGAAAAGGACTTGATTAAAAAGTTTGAAGAATTAAAAATTCCGTATTTTGTTATTGTCAACAAAATTGATGAAAAGCTCATCTCTGATGAAAAGTTTGAAGAGATTTTGAAGCTTGTTCAAGATGGCAGCAGAGTTTTAAAGACATCAGTCAAAACGGACAAAGAACTTGTTTTTAAATTCAAAGACACGATTGTAAAAATGCTGCCCGATGATTTTGTAAATCCTCCAAAAATCGCAGGAGATTTAATCCCGCCTAAAAGTACGGTTATTCTTGTAATTCCGGTGGATAAAGAAGCGCCGAAGGGAAGAATTATTCTTCCGCAGGTTCAGACATTGAGGGATTTGCTGGACAGCGATTGTCTAATCTACGTTGTTAAGGATTCGGAATTGAAAGAAGCGCTTGACAATCTTAAAATCCCGCCGGCGCTTGTGATAACCGACAGTCAGGCATTTAAAAAGGTTTCGGAAATTGTGCCTGAAAACATACCGCTCACGTCATTTTCAATTCTTTTTGCAAGGTTAAAAGGGAACTTGCAGGCTTTTATCGACGGCGCAGGAGCGATTGAAAACCTCAAAGACGGTGACAGGGTGCTTATTCTTGAAAGCTGCACGCACCACGCAATCGAAGATGACATTGGCAGAGTAAAAATTCCAGCGCTTCTGCGCAAAAAAACAGGCAAAAATCTTGTGATAGATAATTTTGCAGGTCATGATTTCCCTGATATTTCCGGTTATGCGCTTGTAATCCACTGCGGAGCGTGCATGACAAACAGGCGGGAGGTTTTATCCCGAATTTTAATTGCGCAGGAAAAGCACGTTCCGATAACAAACTACGGGATAGCGATTTCTTATTGCCTTGGAATTTTACCGCGGGCGGTTGAAATTTTTGCTTAAAATTTACAGTTAAAAATATCTTCAATATTAACTTTTAGTGCCTCTGCTATATTTTTAAGATTTTTTATTTTAATATTATTAATCCCGCGTTCTAATGTGCTTATTGAATTTAAACTAAGTCCGGAATTAAATGCCAGTTCTTCCTGTGACATTTCTTTTTTAAGTCTTAAGTATCTTACGCTTTGCCCTATTTTAAACAAAAATTCATCTCTCATAAAAGAAGTTTAATATATTGACAATCAGCCTTCCAACAAATAAACTTGTATTATTACAAGTTTATTTGTAATATAAATAATTGAAAGGTAAATTATGATTCACACAATATATAAAAAGGGGTTCACAATGGCAGAAGTATTGATAACAATTGGAATACTCGGTGTCGTTGCTGCTATGACATTTCCGGCATTAATTGAAGGGTACAAAAAGAAAGAAACTGTTGCGAAACTCCAAAAAGCTTATACAATTCTTAATCAAGCTTTTTACAGATCACAGGCTGATAACGGAGATTATCGGGACTGGTTAAGAGGTGTTGATATCGGGCTTGAAAAATTTTATGATATATACTGGTATCCATATTTTCAAATAACAATAGTTTGCGATACTTACAAAAAATGCGGGTACAAAGAACAAAGACCATGGAAAAGACCTGATAGCGCCAAAGTCCAACCGGTGTTTACAGATGCAAATTTTCGGGTTCCGTTTATAACCTCTGATAATATTTTGTATTCGATTTCAATAGCTTATGGAAATGCAGATAATGCTTCAAACCTGATATTTGTAGATATAAATGCTTCAAGGCTGCCAAACTTGTTAGGAAATGATGTATTTGTTTTTGTCACGACCGAAAACAATGTGATAATGCCTTTAGGATATGACAAAACACAAACAGAAGTCTTAAGTGATTGTAAAACGACAGGTGAGTTTTGTGCTGCCAAAATAATGCAGAACGGCTGGCAGATAAAACAAGATTATCCGTGGCACAGATAGATTTGACAAAAATACTAAAGCTGTAGTATAATAACTTTACGCTTTATTCAGTATTAACATCAAATGTTGTCCTTATTAATTACTCTAAGATAATTAATAAGGAGAATTTTAATGGGAAAATCAATATCAAACAATTATGTAGA
>CALUPM010000061.1 GCA_944322665.1 Candidatus Gastranaerophilales bacterium
ATCATCACGTTTTACGAGTTCTATAAACAGCCGCAATGCTTTTTTATTTCCTTCCGCAACAGGGTAAGAAAAAGTTATTGTGTTAATCCCTTTTTTCAAATATTTTGAAATATCAATCCTGCAGATTCTGCTTGAGGGCAAAAAACCCTGACAAAGCTGGAATGTGTATTCTTTTCCGTTAATTTCCGCAGTAAGAGTAGACACAAGATATTTGTTATCAACAATAATTTCCGCATGTTTTTCAGGTGCGTAGAAGTTTTGTGTAATTGTCCTCTGAGTTTCGTCTGCGGAAATGATGACGGGTTTTGTGCCGAGCGTAATCCCGCTGTAATAATGCTGAAGAATTTTATAAAACGGAAGCTTCATTTCGCTTCCCATAAACCCTGCCCCGAACTGGCTCATTCCGACCCCGTGCCCGTAGCCGCCGCCGAAAGCTTTAATTGAGAGAAGTTTTCCGTCATTATCAAACTGCGGTTCAAAAACTACATTTGCACTTGGCAGAGCTTTTCCGTCTTTAGTAAACAGCCGGCGGATTACAAGTTCTTTGTAAACTTTGTAATTACCTGAAGTCGTAATTATTTCCAATTCTACAATTTTTCCGGATTTTCCGCGTTTTTTGACTTCGATTGATAAGATTTCGCCTAACTTTTCGCCTTTTTTAAAAACAGGTTTTACAAAACCTGTTGCAGATTGGGCAGGAAGCGTTCCTTCAAGTGCCGTCCTTAGTTCTTCCGGCTCCCACTCACGTGTCCATCTGAAATAAGGTGATCTGATATCATAAGCATCCGGAGTTGATTTATAAAATTCAGCGGCAGCCTCTTCCGTGTCAAGCGGAGTCTGGCTTGCCATATCAGGCTTTGCAATTAAATAAGGTTTTTCATCAGACGGAAACTCTTTTGTTTTCGGGTCTGAAAAAGCGTATGCATAACTTTCCGTGTATCCGCCGGCGGTTGATGAATACTGCGCAAGAATTAAATCCCAGCCGTAAAGCGCTACAATACTGGTTGTTTCTTCGACTGCCTTGTCGGAAATTTCTGTTTCAGTGTTTGCACCGTAATAAACCTGACTTGCAACAGAATCCACAACGTCATAATTCGGCGAGGATTTTGTTCTCGGGGTCAAAACGTAATTTCTGGCAGCAACACTCTGGGCTTTCAAGGCCTCAAGCCCGAATCTGACAGGCATTTCATTCGGCACAACGCCTTTCAGATATTCTTCAACCTCAACAAGGTTTACCAGATTAAATTTGTTATTGTCTTTTTTTACAAGCTGCAAAGCGCCGTGATAAAGCGCCTGTTTGCCCGCTCTTTTCAGGCCCGTAACACCAAGAAGCCCGCCGTCACAGGTGAAAGTCACAGGCCCTGTCATTTCTGCCGTAATATTTCCGTCCGCATCGTAAATCGTAAAATATCCGCCTGTATAAACAACTTTTATATCTGTGTCAGCCGGAAAAACAGCCGATGGCATTCCGTCATTAAAAACCTGTATTCCGTCAGTTCCGAATATTGAAATTTCTCTGTAATCATAGCTTGCAAAGCCTGATGTTCCTATGCCTACCCGCACAACCTCGGATGCAGGTTTTGATTGAGAAGCTCTGACTTCTGCTTCGTGCGCTATTTTCAAAGTTTCAGCAGGAATAAACGGCTGAAACGAAGCAGAAGCTGCCGGCAATGCTATAATCATTGCACCCAGAAACAACAGTCCCGAAATCCGGTGTTTTATTTTAATTCCCACGTTGTGCCCTCTTTTGTGTCTTTCAGAACTATTCCTTCCTCATCAAATGCAATGCGGATTTTGTCGGCTATTGCCCAGTTCTTGTCCTCACGCGCTTTTTTGCGGTATGAAAGAATTTCGTCCATTGATTTAAAATCTTCGCCGAGTTTTTCCGAAACCCTTGTCACAACACCTTTTATTTCATCGTCAGACAGTGTTGCCTTTTCAAAAGTGAAACCGAGTGCCGATGCAAGCTTGTAAAGTGTTGTGAAAGCTCCTTTTTCATCTTTGTTTGCCTTATTTGCAAGGTCAAACAATACGGCAAGAGCACGTGATGTGTTCAAATCGTCGTCCATCGCTTCAATGAATTCTTTGTATTCATCTGTTTTTGTGATATCAAAGCTTTCATCGACAGGAGTACGTTTTGCATTAAGCATTCTTTTTACCCCCGCTGCGGCTGAAGAAAGTGCTTCGTCACTGAACTCAACAGGCATTCTGTAGTGGTTTGTCAATATAAAGAACCTGATTGTGTTTGCGTCGTATTTCTTTAGCAAATCGTCAATCGTCAGGAAATTTCCGAGAGATTTTGACATTTTTTCTTTGTTTATTGTCACAAATCCGTTATGAAGCCAGTAGTTTACAAACTTGCAGCCGTTTGCGCATTCTGACTGCGCAATTTCGTTTTCGTGGTGCGGAAAAATTAAATCCGCTCCGCCTGCGTGGATGTCTATTGTTTTGCCAAGATATTTGCGGCTCATTGCGGAACATTCAATGTGCCAGCCCGGACGCCCGATTCCCCACGGGCTTTTGTAGCCGAATTTTTCGTCTTTTTTCCACAGCGCAAAGTCAAGCGGATCTTCTTTCTTTTCTCCCACTTCAATTCTTGCGCCGCTTTCAAGCTTGTCTATAGGCTGTTTTGAAAGATATCCGTACTGCGGAAACTGTTTAACCCTGAAATACACATCTCCGTCAACTTCGTAGGCATAACCTTTATTAATCAAATCTTTGACCATTCCTATCATTTCACCAAGTGTCTTTGTCGCAAAAGGTTCAATGTCAGGTTTTAAGGTGTTCAGAGCCTTCATGGAATTTTCAAACTGCTTATACCAGTATTGAGAAACTTCCTCCGGTGTTTTGTTTTCTTTTTCGGCTTTTTTCAGAATTTTGTCGTCAACATCCGTAACGTTGCGGCAATACGTAACATCATACCCTTTAAACTTTAAATATCTGTACAAAACATCCCACGTTATGTAGCATCTTGCGTGCCCCAAATGCGCATAATCATAAACAGTCGGCCCGCAGACATACATTTTTACCTTATTATCCTCTACAGGTTTAAATTCCTCAATTTGATTTGTATAAGAATTGTGTAATTTCATCAGTAATCCCTCGCTCATCTTGTGATTAAATTCTACAACAAACAAAGTTTTAATGTTAATAATTGTAAATTTTTTTTGATAAAAAGCAATTTTAAACGGGTAAAAATATTTATAAGATATATAAGAAATATATAGTATGATGTGAAGTTAAGAAAGGCGGACATTTATGGTTGACAAAGTTAGCGGACAGAACAATCCGAATTACGGAAAAATTACACTCAAAAACACAAAAACAAATGAAAAGAAAACATATTTTGTACCTTTGAACAAACAGGTTGAAATAGGCAGAAACAAATATGATATGAGTCAGGTTAAAAATGGTGAACTTGTAATCAGCGGCGATCCTTCTAAAGATGAAGCTTTTAAATTAACAGGACTTGCGCTTGAACATCTGGACGCAAATCAGGACGGCAAAATTGATGAAAAGGATAATGATAGCAATATTGCTGACAAATTAAACAATGATGAACTCAAAAACACGGATTATTACATCAAAAATACTGACGTCTACAGCGATGCCGGGGTCGCAGAAGGCGAAGGAATTGTTGTTTTCAGCAAAGAAAATCAGGGACAAATGTTCCAGGTCTATATAGGCGACAAAGATGAATAATTTTTAAAATAACTGATAATTTTATAAATAAGGGGAAGCTGCAAAATGCACGCTTTCCCTTTATTTTTAACTTTTTACGCTTTCTGATAAAAATTTATATGTGAATTTATGTAAACTTACATATTTAAATAAGGCAATTTTTAAATAGAAAAATACTTTTTTATAATACACAGTTTTACTACACACAAAAAATGAGGTGCTAAAAATGGGAATGGAAATTAACGGAACACAGGGAACTCAACAGCGAGCTTCCCAATATACTCCGGTAAAAATCAAAGAAAAAGAAACAGGCAAATCTTTTGTTATTAATTTTCTTGATGCCGAAATTACAGGCAATAAGAACAAATGGAAAATAAAAGACGGAAAAGTCTACAATGCCGATGGAAAAGAGATTAAAAACAAGGAACTCAAGTTGACCAAATATCAGGCGGCGCTCCTTAAGGCTGCTGCAAGAGGGGACGGAAACGGGGCATACCTTGATGAGAAAGATTTAATCGGCTCCGGCTACGGCCAACTTGCAGCAGAAGAATTGAAAAGAGCAAATTCTAAATTCCGGCTTGCAAAAGATACTACAAACAATCCTCCATTGCCGTTCGGCGATGCTGATGCTATGGAACACGGTATGATTTATGCAAATGTGGAAAACAATAAAGGTGAAAAAGGACATCTTGAAATCAAACTGCTTGACCATTATGTAACAAAAGAAGTTTATGACATATTTAAAGATCTCTTTTAATATCTTTTCAAGACAGCATATCAAATATTTTATGGACGGGTGAAATCAAATCCTCAACAGGACAGGTTTCATCCAGTTCCAGTGTTATCGTCGGAATTTTCTTTTCAATTCCCGCGTAAGTTCCGAAACTTCCGGGGGTCGGATAGCCGATATTTTCTTCAACCGGATAATTTATTATTTTTGAAATCTTTTTAGAAATCTCTTTTGCGTCGCCGTCGTAATTTACAACCTTAAAAGGTGCATGAAGAGTCAGGATTAATTCAGGTTTGTGTTCCTCCAGAATATCAATTACAAATCTTGTTTCAACTTCACTTGCCGGACTTTCTCCGCCGAAAAATTCGTCTTTTGCGCTGTAATGCCAGTTGTCTGCGGGAAAATTTCTGTTTAAGTCCACGCCGGAAGAATTTGTGCGGGTTTTATTCTCCATTCCATCCGGGTTTAGGCAGGGAAGGAAATAAATAGGACTTTCCGGATTTTTTTCAAGATATTTTTCGATTAAAAACTTTCCCTGAGGCTCATCGCCATGAAACACCCCGATGACAAGCGTTTTACATTTTCCGCCGTTTCCGTACAGCGCAATCTCTCTTCCCTGAAGGGTATGTTCTACTTTTAATTTCTTCATAACACAACCTCCGCAGGAATTATTGCGCAAACAGAGCGTCTATAAATTCTTCGCTGTTAAAATTTTTCAAATCTTCCATTTTTTCGCCGACTCCGATTAGTTTTACCGGAAGTTTAAATTCTTTTGCAACGGCAATAACAATTGCGCCTTTTGCGGAGCCGTCAAGCTTTGTGAGGGCAACGGACGTCAAACTTACAGACTCCCGGAATACTTTTGCCTGCTGCAAGCCGTTCTGACCGGTGTTTGCGTCAAGAACAAGCATTGTTTCTCTTAAATTTTCAGGCGCATTCTTGTCTATTACGGATTTAATTTTTGCAAGTTCTTCCATCAGGTTGAATTTATTCTGAAGCCTTCCTGCCGTATCGACAAGAATTACGTCGTAGTTTTCATTTTTAGCCTTTTGGATTGCCTCATAGACAACGGAGGCAGGATCTGCTTTGTCACGTCTTACAATATCAGCACCTGCGCGCTTTGACCAGATATCAAGCTGTTCTTCCGCGGCTGCTCTAAAGGTATCGCCGGCGGCAATTAAAACTTTCTTTCCTTCCTGCTTAAATTTATAAGCAAGTTTTCCGATTAAAGTCGTTTTGCCTGCACCGTTTACGCCTGTAATAAAATAAATGTTCAATTCTCCGTCTTTATAAGACAGATCGTTGCTTCCTGCGTCTTTCAAAGTATTCAAAAACTCTGTTTTCAGATAATCTCTGACTTCGGAGGGCTTAATCCTGTCCTGATTGCGAAGTTTGTCCACAAGTTCTGCGGCATAATTTACGCCCAGATCCGCACTTATCAGAAGATCTTCCATATCATCAAGGACAAATTCCGAAAATTCCTCCTCATCCCCGACTGTCTGTACAATGTTTCCGACGAGTGCCTGCGCGGTATTTGAAACCGCCTGTTTCAGATTATTAAATTTATCCGAAAAAAATTTGAACATTTATTTAAGTCCGTTTTCAACAATAACTTTTGCAAGAATTCCGTTGATAAATGATGCGCTGTCGTCTGTTGAATATTTTTTTGCAAGTTCCAGCGCTTCATCAACAACAACCTTCATCGGCGCGTCTTTTATGTAAAGAAGTTCGACAATCGCAATTCTTAAGATATCTTTGTCCATTTTGACAAGCCGCTGAAAATCCCAGTTTTTGGCGTGCTTCTGAATGATGTCGTCAACTTCTTTATGATTTTTCTGGAAGTATTCCGCAATTTGTATTGCGTAATCTTTGACCTCATTCTGCGAATCCAGAGTTGTAAATTCCGCGATTTCAAGCGCCAGAAGAGCCTTATCCGCAATATCAATCATCTCGTTTACTCTTGCTGACATATCAGCAGTCATCACAAGCGGAACTGAAACGTTTGCAACACCAATCGGTCTGTTTAAGTTTGTTTCATGTTCGGCTTCGTAGTTCTCAATCTGATCTCTGAAAGCAATAAGCGAACCCACTGCTGTTTTAAGTTCATCAGTTGCACTGCTTGTTAATATCCTGACTGATTTCAGGATAATATCTTCCATTTCTTCTTTGGAATATTTCGTAAATTTTTTGTCAAATTGTGAAAATAATATAAAAGCCAGTTCTCTGGCTGCTCTTCGAGCCTGCATACATACCTCTTTTGATTTTCAATTCTATACGTTGAAATGCTATCATGAAAAAAAAATCACGACAAGAGAATATTAAAACGCCGCACTTGAAATATTAAAAAAGAATGTTATAATGAAAGAAAGGGCGGAGCAAGTTCCACCTTGCCCCTTTTAAAGCCCTAGATGTGTAACTTAAGCGCTATTATAATAATTAATATTATATTCAGCGCTTTTTCAGTTATGCTGATTTGCACATCTTACCACCTCCTTTCTTTAAACTTCCACGATTTACAGTCGTCTTTAAAGAAGGATAAGGCGAGGGGCTGTGCCCTTTATATTTAAATATTACAGAGAAATTATTCAAATAAAATCCTGTAAATTACGGATTTAATATTAATTATTTTAAGCCAGTTCCGCAGCACGGTAAGAGCTTCTGACTAGAGGCCCTACCTGACGGTGGGCAAAGCCGATTTTCAGGGCAAGTTTGTCAAGGTTGTCAAATTCTTGAGGCGTATAATATTTAGCAACTTCAAGATGCGCTTTTGACGGCTGAATATACTGACCGATAGTTACAATGTCAACTCCTGCAGATTTCAAATCAAGCAAAGTTTCTTCTATTTGTTCAAAGTCTTCGCCGAGTCCGACCATCAGACCGGATTTAGTAATAATTGAACTGTTGTCTTTAACGTATTGCAAAACCTCAAGCGACAGGCTGTAATTTCCTTGCGGGCGGGCTGTTTTAAAGAAAGATTTTACGGTTTCAATGTTGTGGTTGAAAACTTCCGGAGCAGCTTTAATAATCACGTCAAGAGCATCATTATTTCCTTTAAAGTCCGGAGTCAGAATTTCGACTTTGACCTCAGGCGTTAGTTTTCTTATCTCATAAATACAGTTTGCAAAGTGTTCGGCACCTCCGTTCTCTAAATCATCACGGGTTACGGAAGTTATAACCGCATATTTAAGCCCCAGTTCTTTCACCGCACGCGCAATATGTAACGGTTCGTTAAGATCTAATTTTTCTGGTTTCTGACATGAGATATTACAGTAGCGGCAGTTGCGTGTGCAGACATTCCCCATAATTAAAAAAGTGGCTGTATTACAGGTATAGCACTCATTTTTGTTGGGACATCTTGCATTTTCGCAGACTGTATTCAGGCAATTTTCTTTCAAAATTCTTCTTACATTTCTGGTTTTTTCGGTATCAATAATCTGCCTTTTTAAGTAATCCGGCAATCTTTTTTGCATGAAACACTTACCTTTTTTTGATTTATATTATATAATAAAAATAACAAGGAGGTAAAAATGAAAAAGGTACTTTTAATATTATGCTTGCTTGCTTTTACCGGAACGGCGTATGCAGCCGCTGATTATACAAGAGATTCAAGCCCGCTTTCAGTAGGCCAGACAGATAAGTATTTCAGAGATTTAAATTCGTGGGATTCGACAAATTTGTATGTCCCGGGGCAGCCTTACAGCTATGAGCCTCAGGTAAACGGACATTCCGGCCCGTACAAAAACACTCAGCCTCAGGGGCAATATGTTTATACCCAGACAACCACAGGCGGCGGAACATCTGCAACCTATGATCCGAAACAGTATATCAATCAGGGAATAAACATAAATTCACCTGAATACAAAGAGGCTAAAGAAAGCGGGAAAGAAGTTGCTCCGACAACTAATACCGCTGCAATTCAGGAACAGGCACCCAGAAGACGCTGGAACAAAAACGCAAGCGAAAATCATTACAACTTTGGCGGAACCGGATTTAAAAGCAAAGGTTACAGTCAGGGATATTAATATGTAAGTTTCATACATTCTAAACAAAAGACGGCGCCAATCCGGTGCCGTTTTTTGTATGAAAAATTTTTATGAAATAGAAACATTCATATTTTTGTAAATTTGGTTTCTACAAGTTGCACAGGCATTCAAACACACCTTCAGAGTAAGTCGGATGGGCAAAGCAGGTTTCTGCCAATTTTCCGGCCGGAATTTTATTCTGCATTGCAATAATAAGTTGTTCAATAAGAGCCGAAGCCTCTTTCGACACAATATGAGCTCCGATAATCAATCCCTGACGGCTTAAAATTTTAACAAATCCGTCAGTGCAGTTGTCACAATGGGATTTTCCGAGAGCCGAGATAAGGAAAACCGATTTTTGGTAGCTTCCTTCCTCTAAATCCTGTTCTCTTAATCCGGCCCAGGCAATCTCAGGGCAACCATAGATTACGGACGGAATTAGTTTTTCATCATAAAAAACTTTTCCGACCTCATTAAGAGCCTGCCTGATAGCATAATGTGCAAGCTGGATTGAGCCTGCAGCATCACCAATATATTTCACCCCGTCAATTTTTTCGCACTCCGGTGGTTTTCTGCCTGTTGCAAGTAGTATATAATCACTTTCTAAGGTTTCACCGTTTGAGAGATGAACTTTTACCCCTGAAGTATCTGCAATCTCAACTTTTTCAACTGCTGTTGAAGTATAATATTTAATTTTTTTGTTTTTGAAAATTCTCTCAAGCCTCTTTGAAACTTCCACGTCGGCATTTGGCAAAAGATGCGGTGCAAATTCAGCAACCGTCACATCAACTCCGAAAGATGCAAATATCCGCGCCCATTCGGTGCCGATTGCTCCGGAGCCTGCAATAACAATACTTTTTGGAAGTTCCTTTAAATTCAAAATATCATCAGAATTCAAAATAAATTTGCCGTCGAATTTTACAGATGGCAAATCCGCAGGAACCGAACCGGCAGCAGAGATAATTTTTTCACAATGATAGATTTGACCGCCGGCTTTGACGGTATGTGAGTCGAGAATTTCAGCAAACTCTTTTATTACGGTTGTTCCTGAATTTTTCAGAGCAAGTGTAAGATTTTTGCGAAGTTTTTCGACAACTTTATCCTTATGCGCCATTACTTTTGAAAAATCAACTCTTAAGTTATCTGCTTCAATGCCAAATTCAGAAGAATTTTTCATTTCTTCAAATATTTCTGCCAAATGGAGAATTGTTTTTGTCGGAATGCATCCGCGGTTCAGGCATACACCGCCCAACTCGTCTTTTTCAAACAGAACGACTGACAGGTCTTTTTTTCTTGCCTGGAAAGCTGCAGTATATCCGGCAGGGCCTCCGCCGACAATTCCTAAATCAAAATTCTCCATTAATCTCTCCCGTTTTTTCAGGCAATCATCTTGTATAAACCCTCGGCAGTCTGACTTTCAGACGGCAGGTAAGCTCATAATTAATTGTTCCAAGGATTTTTGCCCACTCATCAATAGAATTGTTTTCATCAAGAAGCGTAATTACATCTCCGGGTTTAGCGTCAATTCCGGTGATGTCAAACATCATCTGATCCATTGTGATATTACCTATTTGCGGAACTCTTTTTCCGTTAATGATTCCGTAAATTTTGTTTGAAAGCCCTCTTGGAATTCCGTCTGCATACCCGAGAGGAACAGTTGCGATTTTTCGTGTTCCATGAGCGATATAGGTGTGGCCGTAACTTACACCTTCACGGTCTTTTGCCTCGTGTATGTGGACAATTCTGCCTTTGAGGGAAAGTATTTGTTTTAATTCCGGAATATGCTTTTCCCCGTCAGGCGGAAAGTCCGGATATAATCCGTAAAGAGCAATTCCGGCTCTTTGCATGTTTGAATTCGGCACTTTATAGCACATTTGTCCGGCTGTGTTCAGAATGTGCAAAAGAAGTCCTTCTGTATCAATTTTTGAAATTACACTGTTCCATTTTTCGATTTGAAGATTGGTTTTTTCGCGGTCTTCCGCATTTGCAAGGTGGGTGAACACTCCTTTAAAGTCAATAAAATCAGAATTCCTGACCTGATTTATAAATTCAACCGCATCCTCAACCGCAACGCCGATACGGTTCATTCCGGTATCTATTTTTACGTGAACTTTCGGCTTAATCCCTGTTCTGTCAAATGCCTGCCTGCAGGCAAGGATGTGTTCTTTTGAAAAAATTGAGATTGCAAGATCAAGTTTGACAGCGCTTTCTACCGCCCAGACAGGAACGGCCCCCAAAACAAGGATATCAGCCGTTATTTTGGCATTTCTTAAGTCTGCGCCTTCGTCAATTGAGGCAACTCCCAGCATATCGGCTCCGCTTGCAAGAAGCGTCGGTGCTAACATAACGGCTCCGTGCCCGTAAGCGTCGGCTTTTACGACTGCAAGAAGTTTCGTATTTTCCGGTGTAAGTTCTTTGATTGCTTTAATATTCTGCGCCAGATAATCGAGGTTAATTTCAACCCAGCTGTCGCGGTGGATGTTTACATTTGATTGTTTTACGTTTTTCATAATTTTAATTATAGGCTGAAATTTTTGAAGTGCAATTTGTTACGTTTTTGTTTTGTTCAACTCTCCTCGCTCTTCACTTCCGCCCCATTTTGTCATGCGAGTTTGCGAATTTTCGGCAGGGTGAAGCAAAGCGGAACCCGTAAGGTGCTGGTCGGACGTTACTCCGC
>CALUPM010000062.1 GCA_944322665.1 Candidatus Gastranaerophilales bacterium
ACGGTAAACCGTACTAGATTGGAAAGTCCGGACGGGATGTGTATGTTTATGTGGGCAAACAACCAATTTTTTGTTTTTACGGTGGATTTAAACTGTGAAAAATCCCCAAATACTGTAGGCAGAGATGTTTTCGATGTTTTTGAGTTAAGCGAACTAAAGGGGCTTGCTGTATTTCGTCTAAAACAACTGACAAACGGAACCTATAGCAGAGAAGATTATATAGAAAATTGTAAAAATTTTACTTATAGGTCAGGTGTTCCCGGATATTGTTTTACATTATTCGTTTATGACGGAATGGAATTTAAGAAAGATTATCCGTGGAGATAGCTTCCTGTTTTTTTTATTGATGTAACAACAGCCGCCATTGTCCAGAATATAAACTGCAATTGCGGTCTGAAAAATACCGTATCAACAAGCCCGTGTACCATTACGGCACTTATCGAAATTATTGCGGCGGATAAAAATATAACCTGTTTTGCGTCATTTGATTTAAGAATCATTTTTATTCCGTCAATCAGCATTGTGATTATAAATCCCAGAAAGGCTATCATTGCAAAAATCCCGCTTTCGACCGCGATTTCAAGGAAAATATTGTAGGCAGAAAGTGCATCAAAGCCTGTTCTCATATAAAGCCCGTAGATTTCGCGGAAGTTTCTGTTGCCGCAGCCGATACCTAAAAGCCAGTTGTCTTTAAACATGTTAAAAGACGAGCGGTAAACGTTAAATCTGAAAGAGTTTGATGAATCCTGCCGCATTGCAAAAATAGATAAAATCCTTGCCCTGAGAGCTGCTGACAGCAGGATTGCGGAGGTCATTAAAGCAACGCACCCGCCGACAATTGAAATATAAATTGCTTTATAATTTTGCCAGAGGTACTTTGCCGACACAAGGAAAGTTCCCCCTAAAATTACCATCATTCCGATATAAGACCCTCTGCAGCCTGTCAGGAACAGCGCCGCACTGGATAATAAAGCCAGAACAACCCCTGTTAATCCGGCTTTGAATTTCCTATCTACAAGAAGCGCCGCAGCAGAGGCATACAATGCCGGCAAACCCGCGACAAAGTATCCGCCGAGCAAATTCGGGTTGTAAGGCTTTAATGTCCCGTAAACACGCGTCATTACTTCTTCGGGGTTGAGTTTTGAAACATCCTGCCATGTTGAAATTTCTTCTACGTGCGCAAAGTTTTGCAAAAATCCCATTATTCCTTCAAAGCTTACGCACAAACCGATTGTCAGGAATACCGGAAAAATTTTGTCTTTGTTGTTCTTAAAAAAATGCGCGATGGAAAGATAAAATCCCGTATAAATCAGGGTTTTCAAGAAACCTTTGAGGCTCAGCATAAACAAACTTGACCCCGCAAGGCTTATTATAACAATCATAAAGTAAGCCAGAAGCCAGATTTCAGCATTTGTCGCTTCAAGTTTTTCGCCTTTTACAAAAAGCAGCTTGATAACAGTCAATATAGTCGTAAAAACAGCGATTATCCCGATGTAATCCGACGGAAATACCGTAGATGCCGCAAATACCGCAAGAATTGAAAGATATATAAATTTGTCGATATTTTGAAGCAGAAGGCTGTTGTTGTAAAGAAATTGTGTATTATTTTGAGTAAAACTGAATAACTTATTGAACATTTTCCACTGCACTCAACTGCTGGTCATTAACAACTTCATCGGTTCCGTGTGTAAGCTGGATGTTTGAAACCGTTCCGTTAAGCCTGTAGTCGACTCCTTCAAGAGTAATCGGAAGTCCGATTTTAATTTTGTTTCCGCCTACAACAGCGCCGTCTTTAGTAATTTTAGCTGTATCTTTGAGGGTTACGACAGCGTCATAGACATTCGGCTGGGAAACGTCTTCAACAACTATAAAAGTTTTTGTGTTTTTTGTATTCAAAACAGGAAGAACGATTTTGCGTTTATCTGCTTTAACATCCGTAATCATAAGGTCTGAATACGGAACGTTTCTAATACTGATGAAAGTTTTTTCGTTAGCTTTCAGCGGAAGTTCCGTACCTGTGTAGGTTATTCCTCTAATCACGACATCAAATTTGATTTCGGAAACCGCATCAACTGCATTGTCGGCTGTTTTATGGAAGCCTTTGTATGTTAAAAATCCTGCAAATGCGGCAATAATTACGCCGGTAATGATTACATAATCAACAATTCTGATTTTTTTTAAGGTATTGAAAAAGTTTTCCATAATTTTCTCCTATAAAATATTTTCGACAGCGCACAGAAGTTCGCTGATGGTGGTTGTGGCACAGCCGAACTGTTTAACGACAATGCTTGCTGCAATGTTACCGATAAGAGCCGCATAAACGCTGTCTGCGCCTGCTGCAAGAGCAAGGGTATAAACCGCAGTTACGGTATCTCCGGCACCTGTTACGTCAAAAACTTCCGATTTATTAAATACAGGAATTTTTGTATATTTTTTGTTGGGTTCAGTGACGAACATCCCGTCAGCACCGCAGGTTATCAATATTGATCTGGCTTTTGTTTCTTTTAAAAGTTTGTCGCCGGCTTTTTTCAAATCTTCTTCATTATTTAATTCAAACCCGACGGATTTTTGTGTATCCGGAAGGTTCGGGGTCATTGAGGTTATGTTTTTGTAGATTTCAAGGTTTCGTTGAGCGTCAACGACAACGATTTTTTTATGTTTGTTAGCAATTTCAATTGTTTTTTCAATAACTTTTCTGGTAAGAGTTCCGATGTGGTAGTTTGAAAGAATTACCGCATCAACTTCCGGAATTGCTTTTTTTAGGTTTTCGATAACTTTATCTTCGGTTTCTTTAGAAAGTTCGTCTTTAGTCTGGCGGTCAATTCTGACAATCTGCTGGGTTATGGAAGTTGAAATGCTGCCGGAAATTCTTGTTTTTGTAGTAGTTTTGCGGTTTGAATCTTTAACCAGATATTTATAACTTATATTCGCCTTTCGGAATGCTTCTTCAAGCTGCCCTGACTGGTAATCCTCTCCGCACACACCGATAACTTCAACTTTGCCGTTGTTTAAAGTTGCGGCGTTGTGGGCTGCGTTTGAGGCGGCGCCGAGAATAAGGTTTGTGCGCGAGTGCTGCAGGATAAGAACCGGAGCTTCGCGGGAAATTCTTTCCGCATCACCGTAAATCATCTCATCTATTGCAAGATCCCCTACTACAAGAATTTTCGGCTCATTCAATCTTTTTATATAAGCTATTAATTTCTTTTTATCTACATCCATAACCTTTTTCCGAATTTTCCTTAATCTTATCACAAACAAAATTAAGTGCAAAAATCAGCTTACGCGTGCCTTGGAGAAGGCTTAACCAGCATATCAGCAATTCCTTCTGCCCCGTCAAAGTTTCTTGAGCGCATAATTGAGGCGGCTTTTTCCCTGTCATAATCCAGAAGTCTGTGTTCGGCTCCAAAGCCCCTGTCTTTTATGTCTAAAATCAGGTAGCAGGATTTCAAATCCTCTGTCATCGGGCGTCCGACGCTTCCGTCGTTGATTACGGTCTGTTTTGTTTTTGTCTGGTATCCTGCCGGCATGTGGGTGTGTCCGCAAAGGATTAAATCAGCTTTTACTCCTGCAATAATTTCTTCAACCTGTTCAATTGGAAGGTTCGGCAGAATATCCTCATTGTTTCTTCTTGGAGAGCCGTGTACAAGAAGAATTTTTACCCCTTCAATTTCAAGCTCCATTTGCGGCGGAAGATTTTTTAAAAATTCTTTCTGATCTTCTCTCAAAATTTTTACATCTTCTCTCAAAGCCTTTGCCATAAGAGGAAAAACATTCATCATATTTTCGAAAAGTTCTTCGTTATAATCAACAATGAGTTTATCAGTGTTTCCCTGAATTATAGTCCAGTCTTTTTGTTCCATAATAAAATCAACAGTTTCAACAGGCTGAGGCCCTGCCATTGCAAGGTCGCCGAGGCAGAAAATCCTGTCACATTTCTGCTCTTTAATATCTTCTAACACTGTTTTAAGAGCTTCCAAATTCGCATGAATATCTGAAATTACCGCAATTTTCATAAAATCCCTCTCTTATATATTTAATTCTCAGCGGAAGTAATTATTATTCCGTGAGATTCTTCGCCTTCTGCGTCCTTCTGATCGAAACGAAGAATCTGTTCCGATCGGCTCAGAATGACATTTTTATGTGGAATATTTTTGTTTCTTTATGATAGCATGAAAATATGATAAAAAGACGTAATACAAAACAAATACAAATCGGAAATGTCAAAATAGGAGGCGATGCGCCAATCAGTGTTCAATCCATGTGCAACACTGACACATGCGACATTGAGGCAACCTTAAGGCAGCTAAGAGAATTTGCAGACAGAGGCTGCGAGATTGCAAGGCTTGCGGTTTTGAATGACGATGCGGCATGCGCCATAAAAGATATTGTAAAAAAATCACCGCTTCCGCTTGTGGCTGACATTCATTTTGATTACAGACTTGCGATTGAATGTCTGAATAACGGAATTCACGCGCTCCGGCTTAACCCCGGCAACATCGGCAAACGTGAAAATGTCGAAAAAGTCGTGAAGCTTGCAAAAATCAATCAAACTCCGATAAGAATAGGGGTAAACGGAGGGTCTTTAGAAAAAAATCTGATTGATGCAGAGATGCCATTGTCTGAAAAAATGGTTCAAAGCGCGCTCGGACATATCAAAATTCTTGAAGATCTTGATTTTGATTTAATAAAAGTTTCCCTAAAATCCTCGGATGTTATGACAACGATTGATGCATACCGCTCAATTGCGGAAAAAATCCCGTATCCTCTGCATCTGGGGGTTACGGAAGCCGGTACAATGCGGCAGGGCTTGATAAAATCTTCAATCGGACTCGGAACTCTTCTTGCTGAAGGCATCGGCGACACCATAAGGGTTTCTCTGACTGAAGATCCGGTCGAAGAAGTCACGGCCGGTTTTGATATTTTAAAGGCTCTCGGGCTTCGTAAAAGAGGTGTCAATTTTGTTTCCTGTCCGACCTGCGGAAGAACAAGAATTGATTTGATTTCTCTTGCCAAAAAGGTAGAGGAAAGATTTAAAGATATAGAAGCACCGATTACGATTGCAACAATGGGCTGTGCCGTGAATGGCCCCGGAGAGGCAAGACACGCCGATTTTGGAATTGCAGGCGGGGTCGGGGAAGGTTTAATCTTCCAAAAAGGAGAAATTATCGCAAAAGTTCCCGAAAGTGAACTCCTTGATAAATTGGAAGAAATTGTAAGAAAATCATACAAATAATCCATTCTTTTTTTGTGTAAAGAAATTATAATACTTTTGTCATTATCTAAAATTACTATTATAATCTGAATATACAGAGGTGGACTTATGAAAACAAAAATTTTACTTCTAACAGGTGTTCTTGCAATGGCAGTATTGCCTGTATTCGCACAGCTTTCAGCGGAAGATGCAAGTTCCCGTGAATATCTTATTAACCACGGGCATTCAAATGCTACTGCTGATATTGTAGAACTCAGCAAAGGCGCAGCTACCGGTGAAAAAGTTGTATTGCCGGTTGACAGAAAATATGAGAATAAATCCGTTATCTACAAATGGGTTGATAAATTCTTTTTATATCTTGATCCTGCGTATGACAGCGGCAACTTTATGCGCGAAGATATCAAGTTCAAACCGAGTGTCGATGCACTGTAAAAACTTATTTGTTATAAGTTTTCCTCTGGTATTCATGATTTTATTATGTCAATATCCGCCGTCTTTTGCATCAGATAGCGGATATTCCCGATATGGAAATTTCGTTGTTGACTACTCAATGCTAAGCGGAGAAAAATTACGCAGGGAAGGAGATGAATATTTTGTAAAAGGTTACGACAGCCCGACAAAAGGAGAGCAGGATAACAATTATCAAACTGCAATGCAGAAATATTATATGCTTTCAAAGGTATATCCGGCTGATTATTATGCTTATGTTCAGATGGCAAGGATTAACGATGAAAAAGGTAACGACATTCTTGCAAAAAACTATTACAACAAAGCTTTTAATCTCGACAAAAGAAATCCATATACCAATTTCTACTTCGCTGAATACAACATAAAACGCGGCAGGTTTCACAAAGCCTTGAAGTATTATCTGACTGCATATAATAACGGATATAAAAATAATTACGTAACAAATTTGAAACTGGCGGAACTTTATGAAAAACTCGGCGATATGGAAAAAGCACAAAATTTCTATGAAGCTTCATACAAAATAGATCCTGCGGCAGGCAACCTTATAGATAAAATAGAATCCATAAAAGCTCTGGATTATGAAAATCATGAATATTACCACCGTATCAGGGAGTAAAAGATGACATTTAAAAGAATAATAGCACTTTTAATAATTTTGATTTTTACTGCGGGCACTGCCTTTGCGGAAGAAAGCGTGTCTGTTGATGCGGATGTTCCTGCGGATATTTCAGCTGATATGTACACGATAAACAATTTTCTTGTCTACCAGCCTTACAAGCCGAAGAAAAATGAAAAAATATTTAATGAAGCTTCAATAAAAATAAATTCCGTAAATCCGACCGTAATCACAAATGAAGCAGGCGGATATCTTCCAGGTATCAGAGGCACTAACCAGCTGGTTGTTTACACGGGCGGATACGCAATCAGAACCGGAACAAACGAGTTTGGCGCCGAAGCTATTGTTGAAGATAATACAGTTACAGAACTCAGCGGTGCAGACTCTTTTATCCCGAAAAACGGGCTTGTCATAAGCGGGCATGGTGTTGCTAAAAACTGGATAAATAAAAATATAAAAATCGGCACAAAAGTATATATAGACGCAGTTTCAAACACTCTTTACGTCTACACGACATCTGAAAGCTACCTCTTTGAAGCCGCAAGAAAAATAGATGAAGCAAAAGCTATGGTTGATTATTACAAAGCAAGCAGTGCTGATTATGATTTCACCGTGCCGAATGAATACATAAAAGAAGCTCAGGACTATCTGAAAAAAGCTGGACATGACGTTGAAAATTCAAAAAAATATTCTGAAGAAGCCATAAAATCGGCAAATACCGCATTAAAAAGCGTCGTTCCTTATAAAAATAACGAATTTAAAGGCGTCTGGGTAAGACCTGTTGAAACCAGCGAAAGAGAGATAGCAAATTCCGTCAAGCGCATAAAAGAAGCCGGAATTGACAATATTTTTATAGAAACCTACTTCCACGGACGCACGATTTTCCCGAGCAAAACAATGGAAAAATACGGGTTTGTAAAGCAGAATGAAAAGTTTGAAGGTTTTGATCCTTTAAAAGCCTGGATAAAATACGCACATCGTAACAATATAAAAGTTCACATCTGGTTTGAAACTTTTTATGCAGGAATTCAGCGTCCGGAGAAAAACCCTGGGAATATCCTTGCGGTAAAGCCCCGGTGGGCAAACAAAACAAAACGCAATTATAAAGTTTCGGCACCGACTCCTTCAATATCCGAGCACAACGGATTTTTCATTGACCCTGCAAATCCTGAAGTCCATGACTTCCTGATTGAGCTTTTATCAGAAATTATAAAAGATTATAAAGTCGACGGTATAAATCTTGATTACATAAGATATCCGCAGGCTGTTTCTGTAAGTGATTTGAATTCATGGGGATATACGGATTTTGCAAGACAGGAATTTAAAACAATTTACGGCAAAGATCCCGTGGATATTCAGATAAAAGACCCGCTCTGGCTCAAGTGGTGCGAGTACAGACGCAATAAAATAACTTATTTTGTAAGCAAGGTCGGCGCTTTAGGCAGGGAAAACGGGGTTTACATAAGTGCTGTTATATTCCCTGACAGAGTTGCCGCATTGACCCAGAAACAGCAGGACTGGAAAGCATGGAGCGAAAAGGGTTACGTAAACGGATTTACGCCTCTGTTTTTGACCTGCAACGCAAAAACCCTGAATGCGCTTGTCACAAACGTTATGAAGGCAAAGTTACCTGCAACAGACCTGTTTGCGGGGCTGTTTGTAACGTTTATGGGCGGGAGCGAAGAGGATTTGATTAGAGAAATTCACGAAACACGTAAAATCAACGCAAACGGCGTTATTCTGTTTGATTACGCGCACCTTGACGACAGATATATAGAAGCGCTTTCAGAAAGAGTGTTCAACGAAAAAGATGACAAATCTCCGACCCGTTTAAGAAGAATAGAGACAACGGTTCCGGCGCAAACACAGGTTGTACAGCCCCGGCAGCAGGTTCAGCAGACAAAAAAAAGAAGGTTTTTCAGAAGAAATAAAAACTAGACATTTTATTTGACTTTTTTTAGAATTGTTATATGATAAGGGATTTTTTCAAGTCTGCGCTGGAAAAGAAAAATACGATAATGTTTTTTACTTCATTATCGTTTATTGCCGGAATTGCGTCTTATTTCAACAACTGTGAACTTATTTTCGGAATTATTTATACACTTGCGGCGGTTTTGATTATCCTGAAAACAAAACTTCCGTTCCGATTTTTATTTGTGTGGGTTGCTGTGTTTTATCTGGGGTTTTTCAATGCGTATTTGAGGATAGACAACTCAGACAGTCTTTCAAAACTTGCTCCGGCAAATCTGGAAATTACAGGGCGGGTTATCTCAATTCCGAACAGCGGAATGAAGGGCAGGACAAAATTTTTTATGGAGGTTGAAAAAGTCAACGGGGGCGATTTGTCCGCTGTAACTTTCGTGAATATCACGGACGAAAACAACGATTTTTCGATGTTTAACGTAGGGAACGTTTACAAAATCAAAGGGAATTTAAGACTTCCGTTCAAGGCATCAAACCCGTCACAGTTTGATTACGGAAAATATTTGAGAAATTTTGATGTATTTACGATAGTTTACGCAGACACTGCCGGTTGCGAATATTTGCCCTCGGAACTTCCATTGCGGTGGAAGTTTATGCAGAAATTAAACAATTTAAGGAACAGGATTCTCAAAACTCATTCAAAATATTTAAAAAGTCCGAACCTGGAGATACTCGGTGGAATTGTATTCGGGGATGATGCAGTGTCGCCTCCGGATTATATCAAAGACAGTTTTACTAATTCAGGGCTTTTGCATATACTTGCGGCGTCAGGGATGAACGTGGCGTTCATATTCGGTTTCTGGTTTTATATACTGTCGCTGCTGAAAGTTCCTTACAAACCCCGCGTCATAAGCGGCATGGGGGTAGTAATTCTCTATACCTTGATGACAGGACTCGGTGCATCTGTAATCAGAGCGGCGCTGATGCTTCTGTTTGTGCTTGCCGGAAAACTTATAGACAGGGATTCCCACAGCGTATCGCTTCTGGCTTTTGTTGCGTTTTTAATGCTTTTGTACAATCCGGCATTTCTGAACGATGTCGGATTCCAGCTTTCGTTTCTTGTAACCTTCGGGATAATTTGTACGGCGGATGTAATTATAAAACGATTTGAGGGAAACAGGATTATATACAAAATTGCAGGAGCGCTGTTGATACCGGTAGTTGCGCAGGTGTGGGTCATTCCGCTGCAGATGTTTTATTTTAATACAATAAGCACATATTCGTTTTTTGCAAACATTTCAATAATGCCGTTTTTGTCAGTGATAAGTTTTGGCGGATTTGTATCGTCAGTACTGGCGGTAGTTGCACCGATTGCGGATTTTGTATGCAGGATTTTTGATTATATATTAAATATAATGCTGACTGCGCTTGTGTGGATTTCAAATTTCTTTGCCTCACTTCCGCATTCTATTTTTGAAACACCTCATCCGTCAGTGCTTCAGGTGTTTATATATTATATAGCTGTGCTTCTTGCGACATTGATGATAAAGGAGGGTTTTACAAAACGCCACACGGCATTGTTAGCCGGACTTGTTCTGGTGTTTTGCCTGCTCGGCGCAAGAATTCCTGACGGGAAGCTTGATGTAATTGCTTTTGATGTCGGGAACGCGGACGCATTTTTGATAAAAACGCCCGGGGAGAAATATATAATAATAGATACGGGCAAAGCTGGCTATAAAGGTTCAAAGCCGCAGTCGGAGCTGATAATCAGAAAATACTTAAAAGACCGCGGGATAAAAGAGCTGGAACTTTTAATTTTGACGCACTTTGATATAGACCACGCGGGCGGGGCGGAGAATTTGACGGAAAAGATGAAGGTTCAGAAGATTCTGGTGAATTCTATATCCGACTCAGCACCGGTTGCGCGGAGGATTTACAAAGCCGCGGAAGAAACGGAAACGCCTGTTGAAATTGCGCCGGACGACGGGGTTGTATATTCGGAGCCTGATTTGACTGTGAGAACATTTATAAAAGCTTATGACTCTGACAATGAAAGTTCGGTGATGACGCTGTTAAGTTATAAGGATTTTGACATGTTGTTTACGGGTGATGCGGGAGTAGAGGCCTTCCGGCGGATAGAGAGCAGGCTGCCGGAGCGGGTGGAGGTTTTGAAAGTCGGACACCACGGAGCGGCAAGGGTTGTGGATGAAGCTTATATAAAAAGGCTAGGTGCGGAGGTTTCGGTAATATCGACGGGTCAGAACAATTACGGACATCCGAATAAGGGGACTCTGGATATTTTGCGGGACACAGCTATATACAGAACGGATAAGAACAATTCGATAAAGATAACGACAGACGGAGCGGTTTACGAAACTTACACATTTAATTCCGGTTCAAAGCGGTATGAGAAGATAATGGGCTATAGTGCAAGGCGATAGGGCGAGAGTGAGGCGTGAAGCGTGAAGAGTGAAGAGTGAAGAGAGTTGAAAGGTTTGTTTCGGGAAAAGATACTAAGGAGCTAGGGCGCTAAGGCACTAGGAGGTTTCGTTTTGGAAGGCG
>CALUPM010000063.1 GCA_944322665.1 Candidatus Gastranaerophilales bacterium
TCTTAATTCGCACAGCCAGTCTTTCGGAATATGTTTTTTAACTTTCTTTTTTATTTTAAGTTTTTGATCATTCATAAGTACCTGCTTGTATATCTCTGACAATCTCGCCTTTGTCGAGTGTAATTACGCGTTTTCTGAAATAATCAACCATAGCATTGTCATGGGTTGAAACAATAACAGTAATTCCTCTCTGGTTAATTTGATCAAGAATCTGCATAATTTCCAGTGAATTTTTAGGGTCAAGGTTTCCGGTCGGTTCGTCCGCAATCAACAGAGGCGGCCCGTTTACGATAGCGCGCGCGATACCGACTCTCTGCTGTTCTCCGCCTGAAAGTTCCGCCGGTGTTGCGTGCATTTTCTCGTACAAGCCTACAATCTTTAAAGCTCCGGTTACTCTGGCATTTATTTCTCGTGAACTAATTCCGAGAGTTCTGATTACATAAGCTACGTTGTCAAATACACTCTGGTTTTGCAGAAGTTTGTAGTCCTGAAAAACAATCCCCATGCATCTTCTCAAATTCGGAACTTTATCGTTTGAAAGATTGGCGATATTAATCCCGCCTATTGTAACTGTTCCGCTTGTAGGTCGTTCTTCATTATAGAGAAGCTTCATCAACGTAGATTTTCCGGCTCCTGAGGCTCCGACTATAAAAACAAATTCCCCTGATAAAATATCAAGATTGATATTTTTTAGGGCATAATTGTCGTTTTTGTATTTTTTTGTAACTGCTCTGAATTGAATCATTTAAAATCAGTCCTTTTTATAATTTTCAATTTCTTCTTTGATAGAAACCGCAAGTTTTGCTGCTGAAAGCCCGTAATTGTCGAGCAAAAGCCCGGCTTTTCCGCTCTGTCCGAATTTATCATAAACTCCGATACGTTTAACTTTAGAAGGATAATATTCTGACAGAACCTCGCAAACTGCACTTCCGAGGCCACCGATTACAGAATGGTTTTCGACCGTAATAACAAGACCTGCTTTTTTAGCGGAATCTATTACGGTTTCACTGTCAAATGGTTTTACAACAGGGGCATGAACAATTCTAATTGAATAACCTTCATTTTTTAGAGTCCGGCATGCTTCAATAACTTCTGCAAGCGTTTCTCCGTTTGTAATGACAGTAGCGTCAGAACCTTCTTCAACAACAACGGCTTTGCCGGTTTGGAATTTATAATTTTCATCAAAAATGTCACATACATTGGTGCGCGGAATTCTTATATACATAGGCCCGTAAGTAGAGGCAGCAAATTCAATCACCTGTTCGCATTCTCTGCAGTCAGCCGGAACAATAACCGTCATGTTCGGCAGACCCCGCATAAGAGCGACATCTTCAAGCGCCTGATGGCTTGCTCCGTCCTCGCCGACGGTCACGCCGCCGTGGGTGCCGATAATTTTAACGTTAAACTCAGGATAACAAACGGAATTTCTAATCTGGTCATAAGTTCTTCCCGTTGCAAACATTGCAAAACTTGCAGCAAACGGAATTTTGCCGGCAGCAGCCAGCCCGGCCGCGGTTGCAATCATGTCTTGCTCTGCAATCCCGCAGTCGAAAAACCTTTCCGGAAACGATTTGGCAAAAATCTGAGTTTGAGTTGAGCATGCCAGATCCGCATCAAGAACAACAATGTTCTGGTTGGAATGCCCTAATTTTTCTAATATTTTCCCGAACGCAGAGCGTATTGATTTTGTTTCTTTTCTGTTTAATATCATTAAGTCCGGCCTCGTATTCCCTGAATTTTAATATTTTACACCCAACATAATAACATAAATAACTCTTTTATGACAAATTTTAGAATTTTATATTAAGTGTTTTGTAAATTTTTGAGTATCTGAAAGTCTTTGTTTGCAATGTTTTTAGTATAATTATGTTAAGAATTATTAAAAATATGATTATATATAGCAATTTATTTTTTTCAGGGTTATTAAAACAGTAGAATAGGAATAAATTTATTTATTTATTTATTGAAAGGAAAAGATAATATGATGCAAATTCCAAATCTCCCTAATCCTTATGTATCACAGCCGCAGCAGCCTCAGAGCTATAATGCGGTAAAGATTGATGTACACAATCCGTCAGTAATCGCTCCGGGTGCAGCACCGATGGCTGCAGCGCAATATGCACAACCTACAATGCCTTATTACCAGTACCCGCAGTCTTCAGTTTACCAGTATCCGCAGACTCCGATTCAGCCGTATTACATGCCGGCGCAACAGCCGATTGTAATTCCGCCTCAGGTAACTGAACAGGCACCGCAGACTCCGGTTTCTCCGGCTCCGCAGGCACCTGTTACAACTCCGGTACAGCCTTCAGAAGTTACTCCGGCTCCGGCACCGGTTGTTCCTCAACCCGTAGTAACTCAACAACCGGCAGCTGAACAGCCTAAAGCAGAAAAAGCTCCGCAGGTAGAAACTCCGGTTCCGCTTGAACCGCAGGTGGATCTGAACGCTTTTATCGCAAAATTAACAAACCCTGACTACGAAGTTCAGGCAGCAGGCATGGAAGAAATAGCTAATATGGTTAAAGAAAATCCGCAGAAAGCTACTGAATTGCTTGATGTTAAAGTAATGGATACTTTAAACAAAATTATAAACACAGATTCTTCAAAACTTGCCGGTCCGACTCAGGAACAAATTGCGGCAAGACAAAAATTAATGAAGAATGAAAAAATGACGGATGCTGAAAAAACGCTTGCAACCTCAATCACTCCGATGGAACAGGCTGAAAGAAACAAAAGCTATGCAATGTTTACAACCGCAATCCTCCAGAAACTTTACTCAGATGAAGTTTCAAAATTGACAAACACTACTGTTCCTCTGACAGAACTCCCGGGTGCAGTTTCAATCGTTGAACAATTGAAGAACAACCCGAACCCGATGGTAAGAACTTCAGCAATTGAAGCCTTAAGCTATATCCAGCAGCCGGCTTATAAAGCAGACCTGAATACTCTCTTCACAATTGCTAAGAACGATCAGGACAAAAATGTTCAGGATGCAGCAAATGCAGCTCTTGCAAAATTAAACCAGATGCAGGAGGAACCGGCAAAAACAATAGAAATGACTCCTAATGCTGCTCCGGCGCAGAACAACGGTCAACCTGCAAAAACCGTTGAAATGACACCGAATACTCAGGCTCCGTCTCAAGCAGCATAAGTAAATCAATTCCTTTCTTTAAATAATAACTACAAAAGCCCTTAGGAATGTTCTTAGGGGCTTTTTAATAATTTGAAATTTGAATTTATTTCCGTATAAACAATTCACTGCCGCGAAGTTCAGCTTTTGCGCCTACCGGCACTGTTGTTTTGCAGGCGGTATGTGTGATTTTAAAGCCGGAGGCCGCGGGTATATTAAGTTCTTCCGCAGTTTCTCTAAAAAGATCAAATAGCCATTCTTTGTTGTCAGTATCCGCGAAATAGCCGAAACAAATTCCGCGGATATTTTGTCTGAATTTTTGAATGTTCATCAATTGTCTAAGCATTCTGTCGATTTTATAAACCGGCTCATTAATGTCCTCGGTGAAGAAAATGAAAGGTTCGTCAGGAATAAAATCAACGCCGCAAAGAGAAGCTGCTGTTGCAAGATTTCCGCCCCAGAGGAGTCCTCCGGCTGAACCTGATTTTATTGTTTTTTCAGCTTCTATTGAGTAATTATCTGATGTCAGTGCTTTAAAAAATTCGTTCATTGTGTATTCAGAGCGGTCGGTTTTGCCGAAATCACTTAAAATCATAGGGCCTGAATATGTCATAAGCCCTGCTCTTTTAAGAAACATCAGATTAAGAGCAGTGACATCAGAGTATCCGCAAAAAATTTTAGGATTATTTCGGATTAAAGAATAATCAATCTTATTGATTAGCCTGATAGCCCCGTAGCCGCCGCGCATACAGATAATCGCATTAATATCGTGGTTTTCAAAAAAAGCATGGAGATTTTTGACTTTTATATCATCATCGCCTGCAAGATATCGTTTTTTGAGGTATAAGTCATTACTTATAAGAGTTTTGTATCCTAGTTTAGCAAAATAATCAACTGCGGCCATTAAAGGCATGGAATTTTTTTCCACCGCTCCTGACAGAGATAAAATGCCTATAGTATCTCCTTGATTTAAGATCGGCGGTTTAATTATGTTCATATTTTACCCCTTTTAAACATAACTCTGCTATAATATTATCATGAACGAAAAATATATTCCTCTATACAGAAAATATCGTCCGCAAAAATTAGATGAAGTTGTGGGGCAGGAACACATCAAAAAGGCTTTAACAAATGCGATTGAGATGAATAAAATTTCTCATGCGTATCTTTTTACAGGGCCGAGAGGAACAGGAAAAACCTCGACCGCAAGAATTTTTGCAAAATCTCTCAATTGCGTGAGCGGCCCGACGGTAAATCCCTGCGGGGAGTGCGAAAATTGCCGCGATATTACAAATTCGGTTCCGATGGATGTTATAGAAATAGATGCCGCAAGCAACAGAAAAGTTGAGGATGCGCAGAATATTCTTGAAAAAGTCATGTATGCGCCTGTGAACAGCCGGTATAAAATTTACATAATAGACGAAGTTCACATGCTCTCTACTACTGCTTTTAACGCACTTTTGAAAACACTTGAAGAACCTCCGAAAAATGTTATATTTATTCTTGCGACAACAGAAGTCCACAAGGTTCTTGACACAATCAAAAGCCGCTGCCAGAGGTTTGATTTCAGAAGAATTACGACTTCTGACATTGTGAAACATCTGAGATATATTTCAGATTGTGAGAAAATAAATATTACAGACGATGCGCTTGCAACTATCGCCAAAAACTCAGCCGGCGGAATGCGTGATAGTATCGCACTTCTTGACCAGTTGAGCGTTTTAGGTACAAAAGATGCCATAACGACAGATGACATTAATGCGCTGCTCGGGCGGATTTCTTTTGACGTTTTACACAGCCTGAGCGATTGTATTTTATCTTCTAATCACGCAGGAGCTGTTGAAATTCTTGAAAAAATCTACAATTCAGGAAATGAACCTGTTCAGATTTTGCAGAATCTGCTTGATTATTTCAAAAATCTTCTGGTTGTCAAGAACTGCAATCAGGAAATCAGTATTGAAATTACACAGTTAAACGAATTACAGGCTGCAGACTTGAAAAAACAGTCCGAAAATGTTGAAACCCATCAGATAATTTCATTGTGCGACAAGTGCGCTTCTTATATAAAAGATTTGAAATCCACAAACAATCCGCGTTTGTGGCTTGAGATAGCAATAATTGATCTGGCAAATCTTGCGGAAAACACAAAACTTGACGCGCTGCAGGCAAGGCTGAGCGCGCTGGAAGGCGGCGGCGTCAGAGGAACCTTTACGCCGGCGGATGTCAGAGCCGCTATTACAAAACCTTCTGTTTCAAAACCGGCTCCTGCGCAATCAGAAGAAATTCAAAAACAGAGTGTGCCGGAAATTCCTGCAGCAGGTCATCAGGCTCCAGAACATAAGCCGGAAACAGTGCATCCGGAAGAAGAATTTTCTCCGATCCCTGTGTCTAAGGCTACTGCAGGAGATGATATCCTGACTCTATGGGGAAATCTTCTTGCGAACATCCAGAGCGCTCCGACGCGTGCGCTTTTAAAACAGTGGGCAAAACCGGTTAAACTTGAAGCGGATGACGTTGTCATTACGGTTAAAAATGACATCTATCTTGCGCAATTTGTGTCGGGCAGCAAAAAATCAGTTTTGCAAAAAGCTGTTGATGAACTTTTCGGACAGCAAGATACAAAGATTACGGTACGGCTTCCGCAGGCAGGTGATGAAATACCTAAGGGAAACGTTACAATCCCAAAGCCTAAACCGGCTCCGGCGCCGAAAGCCGAAGAGCCGGAAAATGACGAGCCCAAAACTGTGAAAGAAGTTGATGCTGCTGTTGAAGTTTCAGAAGATGACTCTGACGACGGAGATGCTGAACCTGCTGTATCTGAGCAAAAAAACAAACGTTTTGAAGATATGCACTCGGATACTGTGAATATGGTCATGGATCTGTTTGACGGAAAGGTTATAGAATAAAGGAAAACAGTTATGAAAATTCAAAACATAAGCAGTATAAATTTTGGCGGAGATAGTTATTATTTGGAGAAGTACAGAACTGCTACACCATGCAAACAAGAATATTATTTTAATAAATTGTGGGATGATGAAAAGCTTGCCATAATCCATGAAAGACTTTTGAAAATTACTAATCAATTAACTGAGTTAGAAAGCAAACTTGACAATAATTCAAAAGTATTGTCAAAAAATCAGGAAAAAATCCAAAAATTTGCAAACTATGCAGCAGTTTGTGCGTTATATCAACCGGTTAATGATAAGCATGTCGAGAAAAAAGCTAATAACATAATAAATACCGCGGAAAAATTAAAAGTTGATGTTATAGCATAGTTTGTCTATAGTAAGTCAGTAAGATATCGGGTGCAAAAGTTTTAATTTCGTCAATGCTGTAGTTTAAGGTGTCTTTTATTAATTTTACATTTTTTCCGTCAAAGGCAGATTTAGCACTGTTGTCGGAAATAATTTTCGGTGCGATAAAATGGTAAACTTTATCCGTATAATCAATAAGAGAACCGTTCAAGATTCCTCCGCACTCACAAAGCACGCTCATAATCCCGAAGTAGTAGATTTTTTTCAGGATAAATTCAATATCAAGTTTCCCGTCTTTTACAGGAGCGGGCAAAAATTTAATGTCTGAAATTTCGGGGGCAGTGAATGTTTCATCATAAAATACGTAAATACTGCCGGACTTATATATGTTTGAATTTTTAAAATCAGTTTTAAGAGTTCGGTCTAAGATTATTTTATTTTTATGCGCCATTGCCGGATTGTCTGCAAGAACTGTCGATGAACTTGTAAGAATTGCGTCATATCTGCGGCGGATATTTTTAACCTCAAGTCTTGCCGCTTCTGACGTTATCCATTTTGAATCTCCCGTACTTGTTGCGATTTTCCCGTCGAGTGTGGCGGCTGTTTTTAGAGCAACAAAAGTTCTATGTTCGGTCATGTTTGTTATAAAAATTTCATTTAATTTTCGTGCTTCCTCTTCAAGAACGCCTTCCACAACTTCAATTCCTGCATTTTTAAGCTTTTTAATGCCGTTTCCGGCAACAATCGGGTTTACGTCGCGCATTCCGATAACGACTTTTTTTATGCCGTATTCAATTATCAAATCCGCGCACGGAGGAGTTTTACCGTAATGAGAACAAGGCTCAAGATTTACAACAAGAGTTCCTCCCTCGCTCTTTTCAGGCGTTGTTTTTAAAAGCGCGTCACGCTCGGCATGGTCTTCTCCGCATTTTTTATGAAATCCTTCAGAGATAACATTATTATTTTTATCAAGTACAACGCACCCGACCATAGGATTCGGCGAAGTATTCCCTTCTCCCTTTAGTGCAAGCTCAAAGCATTTTTTCATGTATGTTTCATATTGTTGCATATTTGAATTTTATCAAAAAATATGCTATTAATAAATTGTTATAGTAAAAAGGAGTAAATAAATGGATATCAGATATTTAGGGCACAGTGCGTTTCATTTTAAATCCGGAGAAAGAGTTATTCTTGTCGATCCGTTTGTAAAACAAAACGAAAAATATGACTGGCATGCAGAAAATATTACGGATATTTTCGTAACCCACGGTCATGCAGATCATATCGGAGATGCTGTTGAAATTGCAAAAGAAAAAGGCGCAACAGTTTCAGCAGTTGTGGAACTTGCAAAATACTTTTCGGATCAGGGAATTACGACAAACAGCGTAAACTTCGGAAGCTGGCTTAACTATCCGTGGGGAAAAGCAATTTTTGTCCCTGCATTTCATTCAAATTCTCTTCCGGACGGGTCTTATGCAGGAAGTGCCGCAGGTATAATTTTTGATATTGAGAATGTCAGAATTTATCATGCCGGCGACACAGCTCTTACAAATGAAATGAAACTTATAAAAGAACTTTATCATCCGACAATTGCAATGCTTCCTATCGGAGGACATTACACAATGGATGTTGTTCACGCTGCGGTTGCGGCAGACTGGCTCGGCGCAAGAACGGTTATCCCGATGCACTACAACACATTCCCTGAAATCAAAGCAGATCTTGAATTGTTCCACAAACTTGTCAATCTCAACAACACAAACTGCATGATTTTAAATCCCGAAGAATTAAACAAGTAAGATTAAGCCTTTTGTAAAAGAAAAACTTCACGGGATTAATTGCTTTTGAAAATGAAATATGGTATATTTTCTTTTTGAAAAGAGGCAATATGGATATTTTATTTTTAATCGACAGAGTAGAGCTTAAATATTTTGAGTTTAACAATCTCGTGACGAATTTCTGGATAATAAGAGAATTAATCAGAAACAATAACAATGTTTTTATAACAACCATTGATAAACTGGGTATAAGCGGTGAGAAGCCATATTCTCACTGCTTTTCCGTATTTGAAAAACATGGAAATATTCTCTATGACAGGCAGGAAATAAAACGGGATATAGAAACTTTTCCGCTTGTAATGTTCAGAAATGATCCGCCTGTTGATATGGATTATATAAACGCGACTTATATTTTTGATTTTGTCGACAGGAATAAAACTCTTGTTATGAATGAACCCTGCGCAATCAGGGATTTTAACGAGAAACTCCACGCAATGCTTTTCCCTGAACTTATGCCGGAGCATATAGTCACTTCTTCTAAAAAAGATATTCTGGAATTTATCGACACTTACGGCGAAATTGTTCTGAAACCCTTAAACAAATGTTTTGGCGCTGGCGTTATGACCCTTAAAAAAGGCGACAAAAATACTGCAGTGATTATCAATTCAATGACAAACAACGGCACGACACTTGTTATGGTGCAGAAATATCTTGAAAAAGCAAAATTCGGAGACAAAAGAGTTTTGTTTCTCGGCGACGAAGTTCTTCCGTATTGCGTGCGGAAACTTCCGTCAAATGATGATTTTAAATTCAACGAGCACTGCGATTCAAACATTGTAAAGGCTGTTCTGACAGAAGAAGAAGCTCAAAAATTCAAACCCGTTGCCGAAAAGCTCAACGAAATGGGAATATTTATGACAGGTTTAGACGTAATTGACGGGAAAATTATAGAAATAAACGTCACAAGCCCTTGTTATTTTATAAAAGAAATCAATCATCATTTCGGGGTAGAACTTGAAAAACAAATTACTGATTATATTCTTTCAAAAGTCAAATCTTTAGTTCGGGCGGTTTAATGCTCTTTTACAACCCCGCCGATGTCGATAATTTTGACTATGGCTTTTCCGCTTTCGTCAGTGCCGATAACAGCATTGTCCTTGTGCAAATCAAGATGTCTGAGTTCAGCTTTTTCAAGCTCGGATTGCAGATATTCAGTAATGATTTCTTCTTTGGGTTTAGGAACATAAAGACCTATCCGGTTTGTTTTCCCGGGTGTGATGTTTCTGTCAATAAGTTCGGTTACGTCAATGCCGGTTTGCTTCTGAAAATCATAATAAAAATCCTGCAGGGTTTCGTAAATCGGTTTGAAATGAACAATCGGGCTTATGTATTTGGGCGGGGTAGCATATTCTGATGCAATAAAATTTCCTTTGATATCGCCCCAGTAAATTTTAGAAATATATTTGCAGTTAAGTTGATTAATATTAAGCCAGTGAGCAGTCTCCGCCTTTACCCCGTTATAGTTGGCTTCTATTGTGTCAGGATTTGTTTTTTTAAAAGTTTTTATAAAAAGCTTTTCCAGTGTCGGGTTCTGGCCCTTTTCTCTCAAAACGTAGCCGCGGTTTATGTACTTGCCGAAAACTTTTCTACGTTTGAAATTGACGGAATTGGTTTCCGGAATAATCCCGAAATGTCTGAGTGCCTTTGTTAAAAACTCAGAAGATTCTTTAATTCTTCTATTTTCAAGATTTTTGCGGTGCTGGTTGAATTCCTTACTTCTTTCAGGCGCATTGTAAGGCTTTAGATGTTTTATGGCAGCCCTGAATGCCAGAAATATTTTTTGTACTACAAAATTCCTTGTATCTTCCGGAAGTTTTTGAAGTTTTTTAAGCCATCCTTGCGGCAAAGAACCGGCAATCCAGTTATCTTCAGGATTTTTCAGAAAAATTTCATCTATTTCCTTTTGAGTTTCAATGAATTTTTTTGCAAAAATATCGGCGGCACCCGTAAAAGCCTGTCTGTTTTCAGTCTGCGCGTTTTTACTTTGAGAATTTTTGACAGCCGAAACTGTCTGAGGAAAATGTATATTAAAAAAATCAATCTTCATACTATTAAGGTAGCAAATAAAAATTATATGTAAAGCTTTTTATTTTTTTAGGGCTTCGCACTCAGAATATGAAAAGGCAGGTAATCCTGAGCCGCAGGCGAAGGATCTGCTAAAACGCAACAGGATTCTTCGGGCTAAAGTCCTCAGAATGACATGTTTTTTATAATATTTGCGGAATTTACTATATAAATCCTTTTATTTTACGCGGGAAAAGACTTCAACATCAATGTCGTCAAAAGTGTTGGTGTTAAAGTATGCGCATGACGCAACCATTGCGGCGTTGTCAGTACAGTATTTCATAGGAGGCGCAAAAACTTTGTATCCGTCTTTTTCAAAATCGAAGATTTTCTTTCTGATTTCTGAATTTGCGGCAACACCTCCTGCAATAACAACCTGTTTGTAGCCTCTTTCTTCAACAGCTT
>CALUPM010000064.1 GCA_944322665.1 Candidatus Gastranaerophilales bacterium
CTAAATTTATTCGGGTGTAACAAATATTTCAAAAATATCTGTTTCATTTCCTCATTCAAAATCGTATTATATTCACCTTGTTTATTAGTTTTGCGTTTTTGTAGAAGTCCGTCCGTTCCATAATTTTCAAATGTCTTTACCCAACGATGAAGTGTACCTATAGAAATTGAACCTACAAACTTATATATTTGTGGTAAATACATTCCGCTATTGTATAAATCTAAAAATACTGAATCAGCCTCTTTTTTAGTCGAATATTTTTTACGAATATTATATAAGGCAGTTACTATATCCACTCTTGCAAGTGCTGTTAATCTTGCATTTTCTGATACAAAATTCACCTTGTTTTCAAACGGAACAATTGCTGTTGTTTTTAATTCTTCTTCATCTAATCTATCTTGTATATCCGGTTCTAATGAAGAATAAAGAATTTCATACGATTTCCCGCCTCTTACTTCAACTTCTCTTGCAATATATTTACCTTGGTTGATTGCAAGTCTTATAGCTCGGGTACTTTTTAAGCCTTTTAATTCTGCAATTTTATTAATACTTATATAATCGTCCATACATACAGATTAACTCTAAAGTCGGAAAGGTGTTCCTTTTTTCCTTCTTTTGTATCATTAGGACATAATTTTATTCAATAGAGGAACCGGACTTTATTTACTTCAAATGTCAAATAATCGTTTTATCCGTACAAGTTAGTGGAATTAGGACAAACAGCGATTACGATTTGTTTTTCAGATAAAATTTTTTGAATTTTGAGGACATTTGTGATACCAAAAAGAGACTTTTCGTCCTGTTTCGTAACGCATAAAAAGATTACTTCCGACCGCCAAAATCTACACACAAAGCCAACCTTGCCGAATAATCTTTTTATTCGTTCAAGTAAAATGTCCCGTTAAAATACACATACATCTCATCAATACCCGAACCAATAAAAAAGAGATAGATTATTTCTATCTCTTTTTTATTAGCAAGGGAGAGATTCGAACTCTCGACCTCACGGACTCTGCCGAAGCAAAACGATTGATTATCGTTTTGCGAGAGGGAGCCGTGCGCTCAAAGAGAGACGGACGAATTCCTGAGTCCGGCGCAATTGGGACTTAAAAATCTGCGTATAGCGATTTACCTGTGAATAGCCAATAAAAAATAGCAAGGGAGAGATTCGAACTCTCGACCTCACGGGTATGAGCCGTGCGCTCTCACCAACTGAGCTACCTTGCCATTTATTTTTAAACTTATTCAACTGACAGATTTTATTTTTGCATAAAGGATTTTTATTTTCAAGTATTTTATTATATAATTTTGTCGTAGAAATTACGAAAACCGTTTAAATATTATGATTAAAGATCTCACAAAGGGTTCGCCAATAAAGCTTATACTGCTGTTTTCCGTCCCGCTTTTAATCGGGAATATTTTCCAGCAGCTTTATAATCTTGCTGACATCGTTATTGTCGGAAGAACGCTCGGGGTAAAGGCTCTGGCGTCTGTCGGGGCGGTTGCACCGTTGTTTTTTCTTATTTTGTTTGCGGTTGCGGGAATGACGAACGGATTTGCGGTTATTACAGGGCAAAAGTTCGGAGCCGGCGACATCTGCGGGGTCAGGCGCTCGGTTGCGGTTTCGACCATCTTAAGCACAATTTTTACGGTATTTTTCTCAATTCTGTGCGCTGTTCTGATGAAACCGATTTTATTTATGATGAATGTGCCTCAGGAAATTTTTAATGATGCCTACTGGTACATTCAGATTTGTGTGGGCGGGCTGTTTACTGCGAATTTCTACAACCTGCTTGCAAGTGTTTTGAGGGCTTTAGGCGACAGCAAAACCCCTTTGTATTTTCTGATTGTGGCATCGGTTTTGAATGTTTTGCTTGCACTTTTATTTATTCTGGAATTTCATATGGGAGTTCCGGGCTCTGCCGTTGCAGTTGTAATTTCACAGGCTTTTTCGGTTGTTTTGTGTTTAATGTATATCAAAAAACGATTTCCAATCCTTCATCTTAAAAAATCTGACTGGCTGTTCAAAAAAGAAAACAGAAAAGAAGATTTTGACTTTATAATGGAGCATTTGAAGGTTGGTTTTCCGATGGCAGTACAGTTTTCGGTTCTCGGGATAAGCGTTTTGATAATCCAGAGTGTCTGCAACACTTTTGGAGCGGACGTAATTGCGGCATTCACCGCTGCCTTGAGAATAGAACAGATTGCAACAATGCCGATGATTTCATTCGGGGTAGCGGTTTCTGCGTTTGCAGCACAGAATTACGGAGCCGGAAATATTAACAGGGTCAGATACGGAGTTGTCAAAACCTCCATGATTAATCTTGTTTTAAGTGTCTTAATGGCGCTTGTGATGAGGTACTGGGGCACTGATATCGTCGGAATTTTCATTGGCAACGACAAAACCTCCGTTATAAAAATCGCACACGATTACCTTTGGATAAGCACTATATTCTATTTCTTTCTCGCGCAGATATTTGTGTTCAGGAACGCGCTTCAGGGAATGGGCAGACCGCTGATTCCTTTGATTTCTTCATTTGCGGAATTGATGATAAGATCTTTTGCCGCAGTTTATCTTGCAGTAAAATTTAGCTATTTCGGTATATTTTACGCAGGACCAATCGCGTGGGTTACTGCATCTGTCATTGTGTTTGTAGGTTATTCTATCAATATTAAAAAACTTATGTATGCTGAAAAATTTAACCTGGCAGCAAAATCACTTGAAGAATAAAATATTTTATGTCAAAATAACCACAGGTCAAAAGTGTAAAAGGAGAGAAATATGTCAACATTTATTGAAGATATTGTAGCACGGCAGATACTGGATTCACGCGGCAACCCGACAGTGGAAGTAGATGTAAAGCTTTCAGGCGGAGTAATCGGCCGTGCGGCTGTTCCGTCAGGCGCATCAACCGGAATTTTTGAAGCTCTGGAACTTCGCGACGGCGACAAGCGTATTTACGGCGGAAAAAGCGTTATGAAGGCGGTAAACAATATCAACAACATAATTGCTCCGGAACTTATCGGCGAAAAAGCTACCCACCAGAAAGAAATCGACACATTTATGATTGATATGGACGGAACGGAAAACAAGTCAAAACTCGGGGCAAATGCAATTCTCGGGGTTTCGCTTGCCTGCGCAAAAGCTGCGTCTATGGCTTATGAAATGTCATTGTACAGATATCTGGGCGGAATTAACGCGCTGACACTTCCGGTTCCGATGATGAATATATTGAACGGCGGCGCACATGCCGATAACAATATTGATTTTCAGGAATTTATGATAGCACCTGTCGGGGCGGAAAGTTTCCACCATGCGGTTCAGATGGGGGCGGAAGTTTTCCATACATTAAAATCAATACTCAAATCAAGAGGACTTGCAACTTCCGTCGGCGACGAGGGCGGATTTGCGCCGAATTTAAACTCAAACTCGGAAGGGGTTGAAGTTATTATTGAAGCCATCCAGAAAGCAGGTTATACGACTGACCAGATTAAAATTTGCCTTGATGTGGCTTCAAGCGAATTCTATGAAAATGGAATTTACAAACTTAAAGGCGAAAACAAAGAATTCAACAATTCCGAAATGACCGGATTTTTAAGAGAATGGGTTGATAAGTATCCGATAATTTCAATAGAGGACGGTATGGCAGAGCAGGACTGGGACGGCTGGGAAATGCTGACACGAGAACTCGGAAACAGATGCCAGCTTGTCGGCGACGATCTTTTTGTTACAAACACAAGACGGCTTGCGGAAGGAATCAGAAGACACGTTGCAAACTCAATTTTGATTAAGGTAAACCAGATAGGCACACTTTCTGAAACTCTCGATGCAATATCAATGGCGCACGCGGCCGGATATACGTCAATAATTTCACACCGCTCGGGAGAAACAGAAGATTCATTTATTGCAGACCTTGCGGTTGCCGTAAACAGCGGACAGATAAAGACCGGTTCAATGTCGCGTTCTGACAGGATTGCAAAATACAACCAGCTCTTAAGAATTGAACAGAAACTCGGCTCTGCCGCAAAATACCTCGGGCTTAACGCCTTTAACGGACAGAAAAAATAATTTTTCTTAAATATCACAACTTAAATTAAAAAATACCGCCTTTCCCGATTAGCAAAAAGGCGGTGTTTTTGTATTGAAAAGCTTACGCGGACACAGCTTTTAACATCAGCAGCCCGCATAAAACTAAAACAAAACAGCAAACAAACCATTCCGCCTGAACATTAAAGCGCGCGTATAATAGATTTAATATTTTCATCCGTAATCTTCAGCAATGCAACCTGCCGCGAGGTGTCGTCCAGTTCATTTTTTGATTTCAAGACTTCTGCGGTTTTCAGTATAATTGTCTGGTTGCTGCATTTCAAAAGCTCTCTGACTGCGTACATATCTTCCGCAAAATCAAGCGCTGTATAAACAAACGGACTATCCTCCCTCAACTCCTGATTTACAAAGCACAGAAGCTCTTTTTTGTTGATATGGCTCAAAAGCTTTCTGATATCAAGAACCTCTTTTTTGGTGTCTTTGTCCTCGTCGTAAAGATACTCGTCATTTTCAGTTAAAGTTTCAAACTTTTCATTCGCATTCAAAAGCACGACTGCTGTTTTGCTGTCGTCTGCGTGAACCATCAGCCGTTCAAAAAGTTCATACAATTCATAATCAAAAACGGAAGAAAGCGGAATAATTTCGCCGAGTCCGTTTATGATATTATTCAAAACCAGAAGTCCGTTTTCAAGATCAGATTCAAGAATTGTGAAAATATCTGTCAGGTAAGGGATTTCTGCCGCAATATTTTCTGACATTGTAGAAGTTTTCATCGCATCAATTACCGGATACAAAGCCTCTTTGTTTCCGTAAGCTGTCAGAAATTTGACAGCTTTCAACTGTTCAAATTCATCCTCTGATTTTAATGTGGAAAGCGCCGAGTTATAAGAAATTTCATCCTTCATAGCGCCGAGCGCCGCAGCACAGTTGGCGTTTAAAAATTCATCCTCGGTGCCGGAATTTTTTCTTAAAAGTTCCAGCGAAAGCGGATCCTGAATATATGTGAAAAACTTTGCACAGTAAGTTTTTTCGGCATTCGTACCATTCTCAAGAAGTTCGAGCATTCTGTCAGTCAAATCCTCATCCGCATACTTAACGAGGCTTGAAATTATAACCTCTTCATAAGACGGCGAGTAATATTTCAAAAATAAGAGAAGATTTTTGTAGTTGCTTTCGTTAATCGCATTTGCAATTCTGTCCGCCACATTTTGCTTGACAAAATCAAACAGAAAATCGTCCTTATCCACAAGCGCCTTGAACATTTCAACATCTGCCGCCTCAACCAGATGTGCGGCAGCAGCTTCAAATTCCTGCCTGTTTTTGCCCGTAAGTTGTTTGATTAAATCGTCGACCATGATACAAACTATAACACAGAAAAAACAATTTATCAATTAAGCCATCCGCGGACTTATGTATCAAATTCCAGAGATACTATTAAAAGCACGTCATTCTGAGGGCGAAGCCCGAAGAATCCCCTTACTCCACCTTGTCATTCTTAGCACTCTGCCGAACAAAACGATTAAGTATCGTTTTGTGAGAGGACGAAGAATCTCCTTAAAAACCCGATGAGATTCTTTGGACTAGCGTCCCCAGAATGACATGAATAATAAAAACAAAATGCCGCGATAGCGTAGTGAACAATAATTGCAGACGAGGCAAACGTCAAAGGCGGGTATTGTTTGAGCGTAAGCGAGTTTACCCGCCTGAAAAGCCGAGTCTAGCAAATTATTAGAGAACGGAGCGTGCGGCTGGTTTGCGTCGCTTTGCCACCAAAGCGACCGCCGTCCGCGCAGGACAAAACAAAAACCTCAATGAGATTCTTCGGGCTAAAGCCCTCAGAATGACATGCTTTTAATAGTATCTCTGGAATTTGATACATAAATCCCGCCGTCCGCCGGCGTGTATAATGTATTTAGAACCGGAACAGTTTATATTTTAATAATATTTCCGTAATATTTGACCTTAATACTATTTCTTTTGTATAATTACACCGTAGGGCAAGTCCTGACTCACATTAACTTTCCCGAAAGCGCAAACTCTAAATTTGTCAAACTTTTTCGGAAAGGAGGTGATAAGAGTGACTTTCGCGATAAGCGAAAAAGCGCTAATAATAATATTACTTATTATATTAGCGCTTAAACTACTCTGACAGGGCTTTAAAAGGGGCAAGGTGGCACTTGCTCCGCCCTTATTTTTTATTATAACTTATTTTTCTTAAATTTCAACCCCGCCGATAAATCCACCCGTTTTGTCTTTTTCTGTCATCCTGAGGTTTCATTGCCGGATTGGTAAATCCGGCAAATTTCACGTCATTTGCTGGCACAAGCCAAGCAAACAGGCAGAACCGGCCGGGTTTCAACCCTGCTGAAAATTTGTCCTTATATACAAAAACTCTGTCTAGTCTAAATAGAACACCGTAATAACTTTGTGTCCTTCTTCTGCGTACTGAACGGCATTGTGAAGGGTTTTGCTGGTGTGGGAAAGGAAGCAGATAAGCTGGTTGCAGTCGTCGATAATTTCCCTGTTGCATACACGTGAAGCGTCAGCAAGTGTCATCATAGCGCGGTCTGCGTGCTCAATGATGTTTGGCACCCCGATAAGCTGATCCTGAACATCGCTCGGCTGCTGGCCGATTGTCTGCGGAAGAATAACTTTAAGTTTATCGGGATTAGCTTTCATTGCCCCGCGGATTGCTGCGGCGTTTGTACCGGAGGAACCGCCTGATGTGATGATTGTATTTCCCTGACGGACAAGCGCTGTTGCAAGGGTTTCAATCATCTGCTGGTGTGTAATCGGAAGGTTGCGGCTGCCGATAATTGCGATTTTTTTGGCAGACTGTCTTATTGTTGCAAGCTCCTGAGCCAGTTCGTCAACCGTATTCGGGGAATCCGCATTTACCGTATCCATATCATCTATCGGAACCATAATTGACGGTTGTTCATCATTACCTTTTTCACCTGCGTCCAATAAAATTTCTTCTACATCTGCCATTTTTCCTACTTTCTGAGATAAATCACAATTGCAATAAATATTTTTTTCAAGTATGCTGATTATAACACAAAAATTTAATTTTGGGAATAGGGAGAATGGAAAATCTACTTGAAAATCTTAACAAGGAGCAGAAAGAAGCTGTTCAAACAGTAAAAGGCCCGCTATTGATACTGGCAGGCGCCGGCAGCGGAAAGACAAAAGTTTTAACAACAAGGATTGCGTATCTTGTGCGTCAGGGCGTGCGTCCGAAGGACATTTTAGCCGTAACATTTACCAACAAAGCCGCAAAAGAAATGAAAGAACGTCTTGGAAATATCTTAGGCGAAAATACCGTAAAGTTTATGTGGGTCGGAACTTTCCACGGAATCTGCGGGCGGATTTTAAGGGAAAACATCGACAACTACAACTTCCAGTCAGGCAAAAGACTTGACAAGAATTTCTCCATCTATGACGAAACCGACAGCACGGCCGTAATTAAGCAGGCTATCAAAAAGCTCAACCTTGATGATAAAGTTTATGCGCCAAAGCTTGTAAAAACCGTTATTTCAAACGCTAAAAACAAAATGCAGGACGCATATACCTTTGCGACATTTGCGAGGGATTTTAAGTCACAGAAGATTGCATCAATATATGAGGAATACGAAAACACCCTCAATAACAACAATGCCATCGACTTTGACGATATGCTTATGCTGACCGTGAAACTTCTTGAACAAAACGCACAGGTTAGAGAATATTACTTCAACAGGTTCAAGCATATTCTTGTCGACGAGTATCAGGACACAAACCTTGCGCAGTACAGGCTGGTAAAAATGCTTTATACAAACAACCTGACAGAAGTTCCGGAAGAAAGGTCTTTGTGCGTTGTTGGCGATGTCGACCAGTCTATTTACAGCTGGAGAGGCGCGGATTATACGATTATTCTGAACTTCCAGAAGGATTTTAAAAACACAAAAGTAATTAAACTGGAGCAAAACTACCGCTCAACCGCCAATATTTTGAACGTTGCAAACGCAATTATTGAAAACAATACAGAGCGGGTGGACAAAGTTCTATATTCAAACAAAGGCGAAGGCGAAAAGATAGACTATTATGAGGCGCAGGACGAAGCGGACGAGGCAAACTTCATCGTAAGCCGTATCAAACAGGATTCCGGCGGCGACTACAACCGCTATGCAATCCTATACCGCACAAACTCACAATCCCGTGCACTTGAAGAAGCCTGCATGGCAGCATCGGTTCCGTATAGAATTTACGGGGGCTTAAAATTCTACGACCGGAAAGAAATCAAAGATATAATTGCATATTTAAAACTAATCTACAACACGGACGACAGCCAGAGTTTCCGCCGTATCGTGAATGTTCCGAAACGTGCAATCGGCGACACAACCGTTAAAAACCTGCAGGATTACGCGGACAAATTCGACATCTCACTTTTTGCGGCTGCAGAAAGGATTGATGAAAACAACGAAATTCCGCCAAGAACACGCTCTAAAATCAAAGATTTTGCACAGTTGATTTTAAAATTCAAAGATGTTCAAAAAAAATATTCTTTGCAGGAATTTGTGACGCTCGTAATCGAAAAAACAGGCTATCTTGCAGAACTTCAGGCGCAAAACACCCCGGAAAGCGAAGCGGATATTGAAAACCTTCAGGAACTTGTAAACGTAGCGGGTGAATTTGTGCCCGAGGACAGCGACAATATCTTAGGCGAATTTCTCCAGCAGGTAGCCCTTGTATCGGACACTGACAACCTTGACAACATCGCAAACAACGTTACCCTGATGACTTTACACTCAGCAAAAGGTCTTGAATTTCCGGTAGTATTTCTTGCCGGCTGTGACGAAGGGGTTTTCCCGCACCAGAGAACGTTTAATGTGCCTTCTGAAATGGAAGAAGAAAGAAGATTGATGTATGTAGGCGTCACCCGCGCAGAAGAAAAACTCTACCTGACTTCCGCCAAACGCCGCCAGATGTGGGGTGAATACAAATATTACAACCCTTCAAGGTTTATTGAGGAAATTCCGCACCAGCTTCTGGAAACAACTTCATTTGAAGGCTCCACAAGCGGCTCATCGACTTTCCAGAATGCCGTCACAAAAGCAAAAACCGGAAAATCAGACTACAATTACGCAGCAGCACAGGCTGACAGCTACGGTTACGTCAAACCCTCAAGCGGATTTGGCAAAGGTTTTGTCGCCCCGACAAAAGGGCTTGCCTCAGGAGGCAGAAAACATAATGATAACGGAAATTCCGCCTATCAAAAACAAACATACGGAAGCTACAGCCAGCCGCAAAGAACTCCTTCACGCACTATCTTAGTCAAAAACAAAGTCAACAAAGAACGTGATGAGGAAAAGGTTAAGGAATTCTTTAAAGACAACGCTATAAAACGAATGCTTGAAGAACGCAACAAACAGGCGGCAGAACAGCAGAAAAAAGAACAGGAAAAAATTGAGAAAGAACAGAGCGCGCCGGTTGTTGAATATGTTTTCAATGAAGGAGAACGGGTTTTCCACGAAAAACTCGGAATCGGGCATATCAAAGAAGTTATTCAGGTGGGTGAAAGCATGATGTACACGATTGACTTCGGCAAGCAGGGAGTCAAAGCCATGGATGCGGCGTACGCTAAGTTGAAGAAGTTTTAAATTATATTCAATATTACTGCCTTAACTGCAGCTTCCGTTTTGTTTTTAGCGGATAATTTTTTTATGCAGTTCTGCAGTTGTTTATGAACTTTAAATTTCGAAATATAAAGGATTTCGCTGATTTCTTTCTGCGTTTTACCTTCAGATAAAAATTTTAATATTTGTATTTGTTGTTCACTTAGTAACATATTTTCCTTTTTAATATAGTTCTACGAAATAATACCACTATATAGAATTATATTTTACTTAATTGATATTATTATGTCAATATCAACAAAGTTATACTAATATGAACATCAACGAACAAATCGCAAACAGAATATTCCAGCTCAGGAAAGAAAAATCTCTCACTGCAGAAAAACTTGCCTGGACTGCCGATTTGTCCAAAAGTTGTGTAAGTTATGCCGAAAAAGGCCAGAAGGATATAAAAATTTCTACCATTAATTCTATTTGTAATGCCCTTGATATTACATTGTCGGAGTTTTTCAGCATTTTTAAAACAAAAATAGAATGACTGTTTTTTAAAACCGTCACATATACATCGCCGGTTCTACCCGTGACATGCCGGACTTTTTTGATAAGCAGACTATTTTTTTAAATTTTGCCTCTTCTTTATACCGCGTTTTATTTTATATCTCCTTTTAATCAAAAACAAATTACCTCACCGAATCACCGCAAACGGTAATGTTAGTTGCGGGAAGTAAAGTACATAATCAGGTATAAGTTTGTTTTTTAAAGAAACTTTTCGGGGTTTTTCACTGCAAAAACCCCATAAACACAAGGAGGTAAAAATGACTATTAAAAAACTTACTGTGGCAGCTGCAATTGCCGTTGGAATAGCAAC
>CALUPM010000065.1 GCA_944322665.1 Candidatus Gastranaerophilales bacterium
ATCCTGTTTTGAAAAATCTCTAAAGTATTCGGCAGCAGTCAAGGCTGAAAGTCCGACTCTCATACGTGCTCCCGGCGGCTCGTTCATCTGTCCGTAAATAAGTGCAACTTTATCTATAACGCCGGATTCTTTCATTTCGTTCCAGAGGTCGTTTCCTTCACGTGTTCTTTCGCCGACACCGCCAAAAACTGAAACACCTGAATGCTCCATTGCAATGTTGTGGATAAGTTCCATAATCAAAACGGTTTTGCCGACACCGGCACCTCCGAACAGCCCGATTTTTCCGCCCTTTTGATAAGGCTGAAGAAGGTCGATTGCTTTAATACCGGTTTCCAGAATTTCAATATTTGTATTTTGGTCTGTAAGTTTTGGAGATTCTCTGTGGATAGGAAGATAAGTATCAGTTTCAACAGGCCCCATTTCATCTACAGGCTGGCCGGTTACGTTCAAAATTCTTCCTAAAATCGGTTTTCCGACAGGGATTTTGATAGGCTCGTTAGTATTAACAACCTTCATGCCTCTTTTAAGACCGTCAGTTGAAGCCATTGCAACAGTTCTGACCCGATTTCCGCCGAGCATCTGCTGAACTTCCGCAACAACAAAGCTTCCGTCATCTTTATAAATATTCAATGCCGTATAAATTTCCGGCAATTCTCCAGACTGAAACTCAACATCAATTACAGGCCCGATAATCTTTGTAATAATCCCTTCGTTTTTAGTCAATGTCTCCATAAGCTCTCCTTTGCTGAAATGATTATAAAACAAGAAAAAGTTTATTTCAAGTTTCAGGAAATAACAGATTTACAGACACTGTTTCAGCTATTAAAACAAATAAATATTCCGTGCTGATTTTACGTTAATTTTTCTTAAAATAATCAAAAAGCATTTGCCTAATTTGATTTAGCGGAGTAGAATTAATTTATGGCATTAGAGGAACAATTATATTCTGACATCCCTCCGACAAAGCTTCGGAATAAAGAGGAGAAATTTAAACCGGCAAAGACAAGCAAATTCTGGCTCTGGGTAGCGAGTTTGTTCTTTTTTAACATGCTCCAGAACAGATTTTATGCATTCCGCTATCAGGGGGAAGAAAACTACTTTGACGGCGGTCAGAATGTTCCGACAATACTTTTTGCGCCTCACTGCAACTGGTGGGACGGGATTGTCTTTTACAACATTACACACAGGATTTTCCACAAAGAAATCCGGCTTATGGTAGAAGAATTAAACAGATTCCCGCTTCTTCGCCGCGGAGGTGCGTATTCGGTAAACAAAAAGTCCCCGCAGTCTGCTATGAAAGCGCTTAAATATTCCGTTGATGTTGTCGGCGATACCAGAAACCTGCTTTGTATATTTCCGCAGGGAATTATCCGTCCGCCGCATTTCAGACCGTTTGAATTTCAGACCGGGCTTGCATATATTGCACAGAATGCCGTCAAACGCTACGGAAAAGTCAATTTAATTCCGCTTGCGATTGATTACTGCTTTTTAAGAGATAACCGCCCCGAAGTCCTTGTCAAATTCGGCAAAAGGATTGAACTGAGAGATGCTGACATCGACAGGAAACAATATACCCATTTCCTTGAAAATGCACTGACACAAGTTTGTGACGAACAGGATGAAGAAATTTCGCACGGAGAAATTTCTGATTACAAAATTTTATTTAAGCAGCACCTCAAATGGTACAGAAGAATTGAACAAAGACTGAAAAAGATTGACCTTCCGCCGGTTTCCGGTGTGTAGCAAAGTCTTGATAAAATACGAATTTTGTTCATTTAACAAATACAAAATTGTCTTTTTTTTAGATTTTAATATCAATTTACCGGCTTTGTATAAGCGTTTTAGTATCTTATTCTGCGTCATTTCAAGTAAGTGTTCCAGTTCCACCGTTTTTTGGGAGTTTCTTCGAATTCAACTCAGGATGACATATCTTTCCTCATGTCATTCTTCGGTCGTTTCACTCCCTCAGAATGACATGACTTAGACAAAACGGGGCGATTTATTATCACCTTCCTCAACTCTCTTCACCCTTCACACTTCACTCCTCACTCTGATAAGAACTTATCGCCTTATCGCCTTGCAGTCTTATCGCCTTCCTCAACTCTCCTCACTCTTCACCCTTCACGCTTCACTTTTCCGTCCGCCCCCTCACCCTAACCCTCTCCAGTTGGGAGAGGAGATTGTTTTGTCGTAAACCATTCACCAGTTCAACTTTTCAACCTTTCAACCCTCCTCACCCTTCACACTTCACTCTTCACTCTTCACTCTTCACTTTTTAACGCAATAAAAAAGACGGCTTTTAAATACCGTCTTTTATTTAATTTTCCTTTTTCCTATTAATTATGCAACGACTTTTGATACAAAATTTGTTATCTCAAATAATGTGTCTTTTACAAACTCTTTTGCAAGCGTGCTGACCGGTCTGTTCTCAAGACAATCAAATACATAATATATCGGGTCGCGCGCATTGTTAAATCTCATCCTTCTGTCTTTCTTATCAAGATATGTGAAATCTTCATAAGAAAACCCTTTATTATTTCTGCGTCTGGTTCTTTTTCTTATCAGAGTACCAAACTGTCCGTTTCCGTTAGTATCATTTTTAGATCCTGATGCTGTAGGTATCATAAACTTGCTCTCTTTCTTAATCTCTCTTTATTTATCTCTTACATATATATAAAGTATATAAGCGCAAAAAAATTGCTTTTTTGTTTTCTGTTTGTTAAGAAATATTAACTTACCATTTGTCTATATTCTTGAAATCATCAAGTCCGCCTTTCACCGGAGGCGGATTACCTTGATTTAAACACGCATTACTAACATATCGCAAATGGCTCATTTTACTATTTTCCGGATTAATTATTTTTTCGTCCAATCTAACTTCAAACAAATCATATCCTGCTTTATTCGGCCCCTTTTTGCTATTTACGTCAACTAACCATAAACTCCGCCAGTCAGCATGGTATGGAATTATAAATGAACCGTCATATAAAATATAAACTGTTGCGTTATTATAAATGTTTGTTTCATTAAATCCCGAACAATCCTTGACATTAAGACCTTTATATTATGCAATACAACCTTTTGCCAGAGCATTCTTCTCACAAACCTGTAAAATTTTAAACTCATTTAATACTGCATTATTAAATTCCCGAAAACCAAATCCGCTATTAGCATACACCCCCTGCCCGTCGCCAAATTCAAATAAAATCTTTTGCACAACCTGTGATAAGGCTCAATAATTCTTTTTTATTTGATTTTTCAGTACTGTCTTCTCGATTCCGGCAATACTTGAAGGCAGCGTCATTGCAGCTACCAGCCCGATTACTCCTATGGTTATAAGTGTTTCTGCCAGAGTAAACCCGTATTTTACATGTTTCACCTGTATTCTCCTGTATTTTTTATATGTAACACCTTTAAATTATACATGTAACGCTTGTATAAATCAATAAAAAATACAATCATTGCATTGTTTTAATTTTGAGTATCATCTCCTAAATTAAGTAAGAGGAACTTATGCAATTAAAGAAAGCTTTAGGGAAAAACATCCAGAAATACAGAAAAATTAACAAACTAACTCAAGAAAAACTTGCTGAGATTGTCGGGGTGGAAATTAACAGCATTAGTTCAGTGGAAACAGGTAAATATTTTCCTTCGCCTGATAATATTGTCAACATTGCAAAAGCTCTTAAAGTTTCGCTGCCTGATTTGTTCAACTTTAAAGATGAATACACTAACGAAGATTATCTGGAAGAAATATCCTGTCGTCTTAATTTAATAAAAAATGACAAAAGCAAATTAATGTCCGTAAATGCGTTTTTAGAAAAAATACTTTAATAATTATTTTTTAGCCGTTGTATCTTCGTCAAAATCGAGTTCTATGTCATCTTCTTCCTGAGGAACCAGATTTTTGCCGATTGCTTTTTCCAGTGACGCTTTGGCTGAATTGTACTGATAAAGCGCGCCGTAGTAGTTCAACTGGGCGGTCTGATAAGTCGTCTGGGCTTCTTTGAGTTCTATTGGATCCGCTTCTCCTACTCTGTAGCGGCCATAAGAAAGTTCATAGTTTTCTTTTGCCTGTTTTACCTGCAAGATGGCGACAGGAATCTGGTTTTTCTTTTCAACAAGCGTCAGATAAGCGTTCTGGATTTCCAGAAAAATCCTGTTCTGGGTATCCAGCGCATTTGCGATTTCTTTATCGTAAAGATAGCGGGCTTCTTTTATTTCATTTTTAATCAAGGCTCCGTTAATTGTCGGAAAATTAAGATATCCGCCGATATTGTAACCGTAGTTTGAAGTAAAGTTTTTACCGCCGATTTGAAGCTGCCCCTCAACGGAAAGCGTCGGGAAGTATGATTTTTTGACAAGTTTAAGAGTTTGTTTAGCGGCTTCGACTTTGGTTTCTGCAAGTTTCAAATCAGGACGGGAGTCACGGGCAATTTCAACGGCTTTTTCAAGTGTAATGTCCACAGGCTCGTATCTTAAGCGTTCTTTTACGTCGTAAGGCTCAATAAACGGCACGCCCATTACATTGTTCAGCTTTGCGACCGCAAGATTTACGGCGTTGCTTGCCTGAATAAGCTGGAGTTTTGCGTTACTGAGGTTTGATTCGGCAATAGTGACATCAACTTTCGGGTTAAGCCCGATTTCATAGAAGGCCTTTGCCTGATCGTAAAACATCATATATTGCGCGACTGTATTTTCGGCAACCCGTTTGTTTTCGTAGGAATAGAGCAGGTTAAAATAAGCATCTTTTGTCTGGTAAACAACAGTATTAATTGTTTCGGACAGGGTGGATTTCTGGCCTTCATATTCAAGTTTGCGGATTGTTGCCTGATTCTGGGTTACACCGAAGTCGTAGAGCATCTGCTGGAGCGTAATCTGACCGAGAACATAGTAGTTAAACGTCAGGTTCCTCCCTAATGCGTCTGACAACTGTAGCTGTTTAATTCTTGTGTAGCCTGTCTGCCAGCTGAATTGCGGAAAATAATTCGACCAGACCTGCTTGATTCTCGTATCCGAGGCAAGAACGTCGTGGAAAGCCGCATTAATCTGCGGATTGTTGCCAAGCGCAATTTCAAGACAGCGTTCAAGAGTTAAATCAATGTTCTTTTCTACTGAACCTTCTATAACAATTTTATCGTCAACTTTTTTAGGCAAAACCTCTTCCGCGTGAGGAAATTCTTTCGGATTTATGGTATTGCCGGTTTTCTGTGCAACTTCTTCTGCGTTTGCAAAGCCTCCGAGCATTGATATTAAAATTATTATTAAAATACGCTTTAGCATAATTTATGAAGTTTCCTTATTCTTCTTTTCTTTATATTTTTTTGCAAGATTGTGCGTAAATTCTTTGAAGCTTTCAATGATTACGTAATAAGCCGGCACAAGGAAAGTTCCGATAAATGCCACAGCAATCATTCCGCCAAATACCGTCATACCGACGGAATTACGGCTTGCGGCACCAGCGCCTTTTGCAAACACAAGCGGAAGCAAACCTAAGATAAAGGCAATGTTCGTCATCATTACGGCTCTGAACCTTAATTTTGCAGCCTCAAGCGCAGCTTCTTTATAAGGCATGCCGGCTTCGTGTGCGTCTTTTGCAAATTCTATAATCAAAATTGCCTGCTTTGTGGAAAGTCCGATTAACATAACAAGCCCTATCTGCGCATAAATATCAAGCGACAATCCTGCGAATGTTCCGAACATTCCTGCCACATACTGGAAGAACAACGCTCCCATCAGGGCAACCGGCGACACAAGCATTACGGCAACCGGCAGCATCCAGCTTTCATACAATCCGACAAGGAACAGGTAAACAAACACCAGCGACATGATGATAATCGGCATAATCTGTCCGGACGATTCCTGCTCCTGCAGTGAACTTCCCGACCATGCAAAGCCCATATCGTCAGGCAGAACTTCATCGGAAACCTGCTCCATAATTTTTATAGCTTCGCCCGAACTTACGCCGGATCTTGTCATCCCGTTTATTGTAATCGCAGGATACATGTTAAACCTTGTTAAACTGTAAGGCCCGACGATTTCTTTTACATCTATGACTGACGTTAGAGGAACCATTTTGCCTGAATTGTTTTTGACAAAGATTTTGTTGATATCCGACGGCTTTTCTCTGAATTCCGAATCCGCCTGAAGATAAACACGATATACACGTCCGTATTTATTGAAGTCGTTTACGTAAGCTTTCCCGAAATACCCTGCAAGCGCGCTGTAGATTTCGGAGATTTCAACTCCCTGCGCCATTGCTTTGTCTGCATTGACGTTAATCAATAACTGCGGGAGATTTGCCGTAAACGAAGTATAAACAAGCTGGAATGCCGGATTTTTGTTTGCTGCGGCAATTAGCTTTTCTGCTTCGTCGTAAAGTTCCTGCGGGGTTCTGTCGCCTTTGTCCAGAAGTTCATACTCAAATCCGCCGAACATACCGAGCCCGGATATTGAAGGAGGTGAAAATACCGCGATTTTCGCAGACGGATAGTTTGAAAATTCCTGCTGCATTTTACTCATAATGCTCTGCATTGAAAGTTCTTTTTTCTTTCTCTTTGACCAGTCCGAAAGCCTTGCAACAATCAGTGCGGTATTTTCGCCCGAATATCCGACAAGGGTAATCGTTGTTTCCACCCCCGGAATTGCAAGGATTTTTTTCTCGATTTCCGTTGCGACGATATCTGTTCTTGAGGCTGACGACCCGTCAGGAAGCTGTATCTGCGAAAATATTGCCCCTTTATCTTCCGTCGGCAAAAACCCTTGAGGAATAAGCTTTCCTAAAAATACAATAAAACCAACAATCAACAAAAAAGTCAGCATTGTTGCTTTCGGGGAATCTATGAAGAATTTTGCCCCGACAAGGTATTTATCGCGGACTTTGTTAAACCATTCATCAAATTTTTGAATAAAAACAAAATGACTGTGTTCGTCGCCGGATTTCAAAATCATCGCACAAAGAGCCGGCGCGAGCGTCAATGCCACGAGAGTTGAAAGCCCGATAGAAGAAGCTATACAAAGCGCAAACTGCCTGAACATTCTCCCCGTAATCCCTGCCATAAACGATACCGGCACAAAAACCGCCATCAATACCAGAGAAGTTGCAAGAACAGCACCGAAAACTTCTTTCATTGTAACTTCTGTTGCGTCTTTCGGAGTTTTCCCCTCCTGAATATGACGCTGGGTATTCTCAAGCACAACTATTGCATCGTCTACTACAAGCCCGACCGCAAGCACGAGCGCAAATAGTATCAAAAGGTTTATTGAAAACCCGAGAAGGTGCATAAATATAAATACACCGATTAAGGACACCGGAATTGCGCAGAACGGAATGAGTGCTGCTCTTGCGCTTCCGAGGAACACATACGTAACTATTCCGACAAGCACAATCGCAAGACCGATTGCGTTTATAACCTCTTTGATGGATTCCCTTACAAAGTCTGTTTCATCCCGCTCGATTTTATATTCAATCCCCTGCGGAAAACCTTTTGAAAGTTCCGCCATTTTCTTTCTTATCTGATTTGAAAGCTCAATAGCGTTAGCTTCCGGAAGCTGGCTTATTGAAATAATCGCAGAATTTCTTCCGCCGATACGGGAGAAATATGAATAACTTTCAGCCCCGAGTTCGACGCGCGCGATATCTTTCAGGCGTATTTGCGAACCGTCAGGCTTGGAGCGGATTATTATATCTTCAAACTCCCTGACATCCTGCAGTCTGCCCTTTGTGCGCATCGTAAGCTTAATCATCTGCTTGTTTTTCATAGGCTCAACGCCTAAATCTCCCGCAGGACTCTGGGTGTTCTGGTATTGGATTGCATTATTAACCTCTGCAATCGACACCCCGAGGTTTGCCATCTTCGCCGCATCAAGCCAGATCCTCATTGAATAATCCGCTGATCCGAATACCGAAACCTTACCGACCCCTTTGATACGCGCAAGTTCATCTTTAATATAAATTGAAGCGTAATTTGCGACATACAAAGCGTCGTAAGTGTGAGTCGGGGAATTTACGGCAATCATCATCAACCCCGGCCCGCCCGTTGATTTTTTAACCGAAAGCCCGTATCTTTTCACATCCTCCGGAAGCCTCGGGGTTACAAGCTGAAGCTGGTTTTGAACATTTACAACCGCCATATCAGGATCTGAGCCGATTTCAAAATACAATGTAAGCTGATACTGTCCGTTCTGGGAAGTAGAGGACATATAAATCATATCTTCAACACCGTTCAGCTGCGCCTCAATAGGTGCTGCAACCGTAGATTCTACAACATCAGAACTTGCTCCGGCGTAAGTTGCTGTTACTACAACCTGCGGAGGAGTAATCGACGGGTATTCTTCCAGCGGAAGCATATTTATCATAAGCATGCCGGCAAGTATAATCGCCAGTGATATTACTATCGCAAGTTTCGGTCGTTTTATAAAAAGGTTGCCGTTATTTTCCGCCATTATTATTTTTTCTCCCGTCCGGTAATGTCTGTCAATTCTCTGCTTTTAATCTTCTGCATTTCTTCCTTTGAAACTATTGTAACGGGTTTGCCTGGAACAACCTTCTGAAGTCCGTCGGTTACTATTCTGTCGCCCTTCTTAAGCCCTTCTTCCACAATCCAGTTGTCGCCGCTCTGCCCTTTTACTTTTATATATACAAGCTGCGGCAAATCCTGTTCATCAAGCTTGTATACAAACTTGCCCGCCTGATTTTCCTGAACCGCCGTCTGCGGAACAACAGGAATATCCGAAGGTTTGTTTGCATAGAGTTTTACTGTCAAAAATTCACCCTGAATAAGCGCATTGTTCGGGTTTTCAAAAGTCGCCCGCATCGTAATCGTTCCGGTTGACTGGTCAACTTTGTTGTCCTGAAAATCCTGAACCCCGTCGAATTTATATTTTTCTCCGTTTGAGAGATAAAGTTCGGTTTTTCTGTTGGAATTTGCCTCGGCGTCCGAGTTTGCAAGGATTGCATAATCGTTTGAGTCGAGCGGGAACGTCACGTAAATCGGATTTGTACTGTTGATTGTGGTCAATGCGCCCGATGATGGGGTTACATAGTTCCCGACGGTTACGTTGATAATCCCGACTCTGCCGTCGACCGGAGATTTAACCATTGTATAACCCATAATTCGTTTGCTGTCATTGTAGCTTGCTTCGGCTGACGCAACCTGCGCTTTCAGGGAATCCCGCTGCGAAAGCATCTGGTCATACTGGGATTTTGCAATATAATCCTTTTTCACAAGCTCTTCGGATCTTGCAAGCTGCTTTTCCGCATAAGCAAGCTGCGCCTTTAAGTTTGCGACATTTGCGCTTGCTACTTTTGCGGAATTCACAAATTCTGTCGGCTCTATCTGAAACAACGTCTGACCGGCTTTTACAAAATCGCCTTCTTTAAAATAACTTTTTGTTAAATACCCCGAAATACGCGCTAACACATCGACTCTGTATTTTGAAACAACCCTCCCCGGAGCTTCGTAGGTTCTTATTATGCTCTTTTCCTGAATAGCTTCCACTACAACCTGCGGGGCCGGCTTATTTTTCATTGCTTTGCCCGTTTTGATATTATTAAGCACCGTCACACTGTATCGTGCAATAATAGCACCTAATAATACCGCTAATATTATAACAATCGTTTTCTTCATCGGTTTCCCCTAATCATTTTTAAATCGGATATTTGTATATTTTTAAAGGATTATGTTGTTTTTGCAACAATTCAATTATACAAAAACACTTTTCAAAAAGCAATATTAATTACATGGATGAATTGAACTTTATTGTCAGTTTATTTTGTTTTTCGCTGAAAGGCCGCAGATCCGGATATATCCGAAACTGCAGCCTCTTTAATATTAAATTATATTATTTAATTGCTTCCAGACATTCTTCGCAAATGCCGTCAGAATTGAGTTTTCTGTATTTCCAGCAGCGGGCGCATTTTTCGCCTTCCGCTTTTGTAACCCATACCGTAAAATCGTCTTCTTTATATTCGTTCAAAACATCCGACGGCTTTTCGTCTGTTACATAGGCTTGAGATGTGATGAAAATGTTGCAGAGTTCATCTTCGTTTGATTTTAAGACGGCGTTATCTTTGACACTTACGTAAACTGCAACTTCCAGTGAACTTCTGACTTTTTTGTCCGCTCTGAGAGGTTCAATTGCACGGCTTACAACTTCCCGCGCTTTCAGAATTTGAGTGAATTCTTCTTCAAGTTTTTCATTTTTCCATTCAGGTTTTGCCTCAGGCCACGAGGACAGAAGAATACTTTCAAGTCCGTCTTTTTGTGATTCCGGAACGCTCATCCAGATGTCTTCCGCCTGATGTGGCATTACAGGAACGAGCATTCTGACCAGAGCCTGCAAAATTTCATACATTACTGTCTGGCAGGCGCGGCGGGAAAGTGATTTTTTGCCCGCTGTATAAAGTCTGTCTTTTACAATATCAAGATAGAAAGAACTTAAATCCACGGCTGCAAAGTTTTGCAGGTGCTGGAAGTATTTGTAGAACTCGTAATTTTCAAACGCAACAGTAACTTCTTCTATCAGGTT
>CALUPM010000066.1 GCA_944322665.1 Candidatus Gastranaerophilales bacterium
GATTCGCAGTTTACAGCCAATATGGCAACACTGCCTGATTTAAGCATGAAACCTTATGTTCAGTATGGTTTGGGTATACAGAAAACGATTAATGATAACTTTACAGCTTACGGGCAAGTCTTGCTCCGCCATGGCGGCAGAAACGGTATTGCCGCAAATGCTGGGCTAAGGTATATTTTCGGACATGAAAGCAAACCACAGGAAGATATATAACGCATAAATAACAAATAAGCCGCAGGAAAATGTTTTTCAGATACTTTATACATAAAAAACTATTGCCTGCGGTTTTTACATGGTTTAATTTTTCAATGTGGGACAAAGCTACAATCGTTATTAATTGTTGTTAATAATAGGCATATTATCTATATTTATGTTATTGTAAAATTGTGATATTATGTTTTAGCTATAATTAGGTGGTTATTTTTAATTAGAATAAAATGGAGCATTCGTATGAAAAAAACAATATTATTATTATCTGTAGGTTTTTTGTTCGGATATTTTGTTTCAGATGTTTTAGGAAGTCAATTTATTCAACCTGTTAAAGCTGAAGTAGCAGGAATGAATAGTTATGATTTAATGTATGATTATGATTTTCAATATGCAGTTAAAGATATTGTAGAGGATGACTGTGAGGTAGAAATTGACGGTAGAATTAATTGTAGATAAATACTATACCAAAAGAGGATGTCAATAATGAAAAATATTAAATTTTTAATTATTACAATTTTAATATTATTATTTATCGGCTTTACTTTATACTTTGCATATAAAGGATTTTTTCCGTTTAATTCAGGAGAAGGTAAACAATTTCATTATTGGGTATTTGATAATTATCATTTAGCGTTTAATATTCCAAATTACAATTATAATAACATACCTTATTATTGTAAAATTAGTCATAATGAACAAATAATGAATATTACTGAAACGAACCAAAAGTATCAAAACGACATAAACGAAATTCAAAAAACAATAAATAAGTTACGTCAATCAAAATATTATTTAACAGACTATGATAGATTTAAGGTTCAATCATTGTATGATCAAGCTCATATATGGAATGATTATTATTATGTGCAAAAAGCAAATAATGAATTAAAGTTATTACAATCCAAACAAGAACATAATTCAAAATGTGATGCATTAATAAAAAAATTTGAAGATGAAATAAAGTATATAAATGAGGTTTTAATTCCAGCTAATAATGAAAAAATGCTTGATTATTGTGTAAAGTTATTATAAAGACTAATATTTAATAATATCAAAAATCAAAAAATAATTATGTATTTTCATTTTCTCCGCGTTAATACACCGTACAATCGGCTTAGGTTGGATTTTTTTGTTATAATAGATTTATAAAATAATACTGGGAGTATAAGATTTTGCAAAATAAAAAATATCAAATATTTGTAAGTTCAACATATGAAGATTTAAAAGATGAACGGAAAGCTATAATTGAAAATATATCGACAATGGGGCACTTACCTGTTGGTATGGAGCTTTTTGTCGCTTCTGATGATGAACAATTTGAATATATAAAAAGAGTTATTGATAATTGTGATTATTACGTCTTAATATTAGGCGGAAGATATGGTTCAGTTAGTCCGCAAACAGGTAAAAGTTATACACAAATGGAATATGAATATGCCATAGAAAAGAAAATCCCTGTTTTAGTATTTCCGTTTGAAGATATTAAAACTTTACCTAATGAAAAAAGAGATGATGATTTAAAAAATATAAATGAATTTATTGAAATTGCTTCAAAAGATAGAATGTGTAGGTTTTGGAATACGAAAGACGGATTAATTTTAAGTGTAGTCAATAGTTTACATAAAATTTTTGAAGATAAACCTCAAAGAGGTTGGATAAGACCTGATGAATTTGACAATACAGAATTATTAACTGAAATAAATTCTCTGAGAAAAAGAAATCAAGAACTAGAACAACAAGTAAAAGAATATCAAAATTCATTAACTAAACAGATTGATAATATTGCCGATATGGATGAATTATTTGAAATTCATTTTAAAAGTTCATATGGACATGATTATTCATATAGCAGTTTACAAGTAACATGGAATCAAATTTTTTCATATATTGCTCCAAACCTGATTAATGCTCTTAATGCACTTTCTTTCAAGTATCAAATTGATTGTAATTTTGTTAATAAAATCGTTAATAGAGGGTATTCTTCTGTAAATTTGGATGATGACGATGCTAACACAATAAAAATTCAATTTCTATCGCAAGGATTAATAAGAGTGTATCCTGCAAACATGGTAAAAGGTGGAGTTGGAGAATTTATACAACTTACGGAAAAAGGATTACAATATTTAAAACAGATAAAAACAGTAAAAACTTCAAAAAAATAATTTGTTTTAAATTTTTTTGTGTACATTTTGTGTAGTTTGTGTATTTTTGATTAAAATTTATCAAGTTTTATAAACTTGCATAATGCAGTTAATACAAGCGTTTCGGGCATATAAATCAATTTTAAAGAAAGTAGTTATTAACATTTTAAGGGATAGGTCGCGCGTTCGAATCGCGCCAAGCGCAAAATAAAAGAGGACATTATGTCCTCTTTTATTTTGCTGTAGCTAAGATGAGAATGCTTATTGCGTTTGAGCGACCTGCGAGCAGAGTGCGGAGGCTTGAGTGTGTAAAGAACAAAGTTCTTGAAACACTCAACCGTAGTCACGTTTAATGCGAGCAGGTCAAGACAATCGCGCCAAGCGCAAATTTTTATGCTTAAATAATTCTATGGAAAATTTTTTATCTCTCGCTGAACAAAATCAGCAGGCGGCATGGAAAATAATTAAAGAACTTGATATTGAAAATATCTGGAGAAATACCGGTGCGGAAATTAATCTTGTCGGCTCATTGAAAATGGGGCTTTTGATGAAGCATCTTGATATTGATTTTCATGTTTACAGCGAACAACTTTCAATTTCTGAAAGCTTCAAAGCTATTCTTAAAATTTCTAAAAATCCGAAAGTAAAATCATTTTGGTTTAAAAATCTTTTAAATACAGATGAAAATTGTCTTGAATGGCATTTGATTTATAGAGATGAAAGCAGCCGTGACTGGCAGATTGATATAATTCACATGTCCTTAAATTCCAAATATCACGGATACTTCGAAAATGTTGCTGACAGGATTAATGGCTTCCTGACGGATGATATAAGGCAGACAATTTTGCGTTTGAAATACGAAACTCCGGATGATTTGAAAATAGCAGGGATTGAATATTATCGTGCGGTGATTTCTGACTGTATAAAATCCTATGAAGATTTTATAAACTGGCGCAGGAAAAATGTTTCATACGGCATAGATTTATGGTGTCCGTAATTTTGCTTGACCGGAAAATTTGTTTGTGTTTAAATTTGAATTGCTCTTTTAGTTTGTTTGTTTTTGTTTGGAGGAAACAAAAATAAATGTAACGATTTATTAATATGTTTTTTGCAAGTAGCAAAAAATAGCCTTCACACGGTATTAAATAGTGATTACAGTTTATATAGTGAGGTTTTATGCACATCAGAAAAATTTCATTCGGCGACGGACAGATTAATCCGTATATGTTTACACCGCAGACGCCACAGAATGCGCCGGCAGCGGAACAACCCAAATCTGCAGAAAACAGTAATTCAAAATCGGATTCGACCTTAAAGACAGTAGCTTATGTCTCATCAGCTGTAGCTATTGCTTCTTTAGGTTTGAGCGCAGCAACACTTATCAGGCGGGGCGGAAACAGCAGTAGTCTTTCTAAAGGTGCAGAAAATGCAGGAGATGAAATTTCAAGAATAGTAGGACCGCTTAAAGAACAAATCTCTGCGCTTCAGGCAAAAGCTGATCTGGAAGCAAAATTTGAAGAGCGCTTTAAATCATTAGATGACTGGTGCAAGTATCTGGACAATTTGATAAAAGAAAAAGCCGGCTGGTATGACAATTGTGTTAAAGATTTGGATAAGAAAGTTAAAGATACCGGCGATTATGCAGTAGGCTGGTTAAAGGCTCTTGAAGCGAGAATGCAAGGGCTGCATGCAGACTCACCTGCCGGCGTTTCAGACAGAAACCTTGTGACGATAGACAGCTTGCCTTTGCTTCAAAATATCGGAGTCGGCGGTATGAGAATAATGCTTCCTAAAAAAGCAGCAGAGGAAATCCAAAATATAGCAAGGACAATGATTAACAAAGGTACTCCTATTCCGAAACTCGAAAAGAGTTCAACAGTCTATTCTCTTACCGCAGAATCTATTCCGGAAAAAGAAGGCGGGTTGGGCGAAGTTCCTGTCCAGATTGCAAAAAATATGACAGAACTCGGCATCAGTAACTTCCTTGTCAGACCGTTGAATGAAATTCAGGGAGTTTCATCTATTGTTGAAAAAGATGGCAAATGGCATTACAAATTTAAAGATTTTGAAATGGATGTAGATAAAGTTGCCGAATACGAATTTAATGCATTTAGAAACGGAAAAACCCAGCGGGAAAAAATTGAAGTATTTTACGGAATAGATCCGAAATTCGGTTTTAAACGATTGATGTTTAGAAATAATGATTTCTTTGAGGCGAAAGGTTTATATGCAGATTCACAGCTTGCGTCTGAAAAAGAGAGATATGCCTTCTTCCCGAGAGCAGTGTACGAATTTTTGAAGTTGAAACTTGCTCCGGAATCACTCACTTCATACAAAATATTTAATGAAAAGGTTTATAATGACATTCCGGCGCCTGACGCACTGCTTCTGAATGACTGGCACGCTGCGGCAATGCCGGGGCTGACGAAACTGTTGTCAACGGCAGAAGCTGCAAACGGTGAACTTCCTGCAGCAGCAGCAGTAAAACTTAAAAATATGAACAATGTCGAATTGATTCACAACCTTGATTATCAAGGGGATGATAGAGCTCATTCTGCTGATATTCTCAATACTCTCTATGGCAAGTATGCTTACGACATTTATACAACCGCGCAGACAGGGCTTGCTCCGGATAGTCTGAAAAATGTTCACGTAATAGACGGAAGTTTGAATATGGCAAATATTTCAGCATCTCTTGCGAATAAACTAAAACCGGTTTCACCGACTTATGCTAAAGAAATTGCAACAGATCCTGTCAGAAGCCGTGCACTAAACCATATTATGAATGTAAGGCTTGAACAGGGCACAATGCGCGGACAGAGCAACGGTTGGGACAGATCGGTCAATGAATTAAGCTCTCAAAATATTGAAAACGATATTAACAACAACCTTAATTCCGACAAATTCAATATTCTGAAAAAAGGACTTGATTCTCTTGAGCTTACATCCGAACAGCGTGCAATTGTAAATTCAATATTCAAAAATCCCAAAACAGGCAAAGAAATTAAATTTAAATACAATAATGCAGGAGCGCTTTTGAAATCCTTAAAAGATTTAGGTATTGAGCCGCTGACAAAATTCCTTGAAGATATGGACAAAGCCGGTGTCACAACTTTCAGAAGCTTTACTCCGATGACACATGCAGATAACATTGATAAAATAATGAATGCAAGACGTGAAAATAAAGCAGAATTTATAAAATATTTGCAGTCAATGCTTGAATACAACAAAACACATAAAAATTTCTTCAATCTTGCAGAAGACGGTGTGACTGACCTGTCACATGTTGATATGAATAATCTTGACGATCAGGTTATAATCAATTGCGGTACAAGGTTTGTGGCCCAGAAAGGTATAGATATTCTGGAAGGTACAATGCGCCAGATTCTTGCAGAATGGCCGGAAAAATATCCGGGCAAACCGAAACCTATATTTGCAATAGGAGGTTCTGACGGTGAAGGCGGCAGATGGGAAACTTTGATAAGAAAATTCAAATCAGATATGGGCAAAGATGCTGAAACAGTTCCTTACATGGTCGGCTACGTTCCGAACAACGTATTCCATACCGGTTCAGATATAACATTATACCCGAGCTACTTTGAACCTGACGGATCAAAATGGGAATCTTTGTATAAAGGAACTCCGGTTGTTGCAACCCGTGTAGGCGGGCATGTAGACAGTATTGTTGACGGATATAACGGTTTCCTTTCAAAAAGAACTGTTCCGGAAGCCGGTGCATCAGGTTATGATTTTACAGGTACAATGATTTACGATTTCAAAGAAGCTCTCTACCGGGCAATTGATACATTCTTTGATAAAAATAAATATAAAGAAATGGTCAGACACGGCATAGACGGCAACCAGAGCTGGATAGTAAAAGACAATGACGGCAAAATTATAGGCGGGCCGCTGCTGGGGCACATGGAAGATCTCGGATTTAATCTTGATGATTTCACGATGATTGCAGATGCCAAAACCCGAAAGCTTTTTAGTGAAAGCACCGCTAAAACTGCGGCTGCTGCAGAAAATTCAGCCCCTGCCGCGGAAACTTGTGCGGCTAAAAAACAACCGGCTAAAAAAAGAACCACAAAAACAAGAACAAAAAATATTGCGTCTTAAAATTTAATAGTTAATTTTTATCAAATTTTAATTAAAAGGAGTATATTTTTTATACTCCTTTTTTGTATAATTAATTTTGTAAATTGATAAGAGGATATATGGAAAGATTTTTCGGGATTTTCGGGATAATTTTTATTTTTTTGATAGCTTTTTTAATGTCAAATAATCGAAAAGCAATCAATTATAAAACAATCGGAACAGGGTTTGTACTGCAGATTTTGCTTGCAGTTTTTATATTTAAAGTTCCGGTAGGGCGGACGATATTTTTGACTCTCGGGGAATTTGTTTCAAAAATTCTTGACTTTGCAAAAGAGGGCGGGAATTTTGTATTCGGACATTTAATGAGTTCTGAAAAATTGAGCGAGATTTTCGGTGCGGGCGCGCAGATTTTTGCGCTTCAGCTGATAGCTTCGCTTATTTTTATGATGATTCTTGTAAATATTCTTTATTATTATGGAATTATGCAGCGAATTATACCGCTTCTGGGCAAGGCGATGAATAAGATTATGTCAGTAAGCGGCGCAGAAGCACTTTCAAACGTTGCAAGTGCTTTTGTGGGACAGATTGCGGCACAGATTATGATAAGACCGTATCTTGAAAAGCTTACACGCTCTGAACTTTTAGCGTCAATGGCCGGCAGTATGGCATGTATTTCTGCGGCAACAATGCCGATTTATATAGGACTGGGGGTTCCGGCACAGTATCTTCTGGCAGCGTCTGTAATGGCAGCTCCGGGGGCTCTAGTGATTTCTAAAATCGTTTACCCTGAAACCGGCGTTCCGGAAACCAGCGAGGACATAAAAATAAATTACAGCAAACGAAGAAGACCTTACATCAACCTTTTTGATGCGATTTCACAGGGAGCATCAGAGGGTATGAAAGTTGCGATAAATGTTGTTGCGATGATTCTGGCTCTTGTTGCGCTTGTCGCTTTTGTTGATTGGATTCTCGGCGGGGTCGGAAGGCTGATTGTAAATTATGCGCATGTAAATTTTGCCTCGTTTGATTTAACACAGCTTTCTCTGAGAATGATTTTAGGTAAAATTTTTGCGGTATTTGCATACCTTATGGGGGTTCCGCTGAATGAGGCAACGACTGTCGGAAGTCTTATGGGAACAAAACTTGTCCTGAATGAAATGGTTGCTTATGTGGATTTGAGCACTTTGCCGCAGGCGCTTTCTGAAAAAAGCTTTTTGATTGCAAGTATTGCGCTTTGCAGTTTCGGCAACTTCGGCTCAATAGCAATTCAGATGGGCGGAATCGGCGAGATGGCGCCTAACCAGAGAAAAAATCTTGCCAGGCTTGGTGTCAGAGCGCTCATTTGCGGAACTTTAACCTGTTATATGTCGGCTGCTATCGCCGGAATTTTGATGGGGTAAATTCTCGCATTTTTAAGAACGCCCCGGGGTTTCAGCTGAAAAAATTATTTCGGCAGATATTTATTCCAGTTTTCATCCAGATTTTTGATAAATCTGTGCGCGTCTATAACATCATCATAACTAATCGGGTCAGGACCTTCCACAACTTCAAAAGGGAGTTCTTCTTTTACTTTGATATCACTAAAACCTAAAAATGCCATGCCGTAATTTTTGCCGCAATTTTTGCACTGAAGATTGACTACAAGAAGCCCTGCTTCGTCGCGTTTAATCGTTATTGACTCCCCGTCAAATCCTTCTTTACAGACCGAACAGCATAAATTTTTAAACAGTTTTTCCAGATTCTTTTTCATTATTTTCCTCACTTCTTATGTTATCAAAAATTTCAAATTTCATTTGTAAAATTATGTTACATTATAATCCGTCATGGGCATAATATACATGTAAGCTATAGGAGAGTTTATATGGAAGCTATCAACTTAATTTTATTCGGGTTCATTGTTTACACTGCGTTAATTGTAGTTCCGAGTATCTGGGAAGAATTAACGACAGAAGGTTAAACCCTTCACAATTTAACAGACGTTGTGTGCGTGAGAAAGTTTCGTTTTTAAAAAATTTTATCGCCGTTTAAAGGAGTTTATTTTTTGATTAGTGTAAAAAGTACGTTAAATCACTTAGCGGAGCGGGTTTTAGTGTGCCAAAACAGTGGAAAAAAGCTTTAAAAAGGTGTATTTTTGACGTTCGTGTCCGGAATAAAAATCTGTTTTAATCAGCGGGTTATTCCGGCAAAACTTCTTTCAGGCATTCAAGCGCTGTGTCAGTCACAAAATCCATGTCTTTTTTTTCTATTATAAGCGGAGGATTGAAATAAATTACGTCGCCGAGCGGACGGAGTATCACGCCTTTTTTCAGGGCTTTTTTGTAAATCTGATAACCTGTGCGGAGTTTGCCATCAAGCGGCTCTTTTGTTGTTTTATCTTTTACAAGTTCTATTGCGTTAATAAGCCCGATTGAGCGGACTTCTCCTGCGTTTTTGTGCGGCAGAAATTTTTCTTTAATTATTTTATTAAAGTAAATTGCATTTTCCTGCGCCTGTTTTAATACGCTTCCGTCAGAGAGAATATCAAGCACGGCGTTTGCAGCAGCACATGCAAGCGGGTTTCCGCTGTAAGTGTGGGAGTGCATAAAGGATTTTCCCTCATTGTAGTCCGAATAAAACGCATCATAAATCTTCTGTGTTGTCACAAACATTGCGCACGGCATATACCCGCCGGTCAGACCTTTTGAAAGACACATTATATCAGGGGACACTCCGGCATGGTCAAAGGCAAACATTTTTCCTGTTCTGCCAAAGCCCGTTGCGATTTCGTCAGCCAGAAGATGAACGTTGTATTTGTCACAAATCCGGCGGAGTTTTTTAAGGTAAAGCGCAGGATAAATTTTCATTCCGGCAGAGCCTTGCAGCATCGGTTCTACAAGGATTGCGGCGGTTTCTTCTCCGTATTTTTCAAACTGTTTTTCTGCATCTTCAAAGCATTCGCAATTGCAGTTTTCTCTTGTTTTGCCGTACGGGCATCTGAAGCAGTCAGGGCCTTTTATCCTTATTATATCCATTAAAATAGGTTTGTATAATTTTGTATAAAGGTCGCAGTCGCCGGCGGAAAGTGCCCCGATAGTTTCCCCGTGATAAGCGTCCGAGAGTGCCATAAATTTTGTTTTTTGCGGGTTTCCTGTCTGTGCGTGGTATTGAAAACTTACTTTCATTGCAGCTTCTATTGCAGACGAGCCGTTGTCCGTAAAATTAAATTTGCACAAACCCACAGGCAGAATTTTAGAAAGTTTTTCGCATAACGTGATTGCCGGTTTGTGCGTAAAATTAGCAAAAATTACGTGTTCAAGGCTGTCAATTTGTTTTTTTACAGCCGCATTAATCTTCGGGTTGCAGTGTCCGAGAAGATTGCACCACCATGAACTGATTACGTCAACATAACGATTCCCTTCCGTATCGAAAAGATAAATTCCTTCTCCCCGTTCGATTACAATCGGAGAAAGAGTTTCGTAATCCTTCATCTGTGAGCACGGATGCCAGATATATTTCAAATCCTTTTCAACCCATTCGTTCATATTTTCTCCTTAAACTTCCATGAATGCAGGAAGTATCCAGTCTAAATTTATTGAAGTATCGTTTTCTTTTACTTCCGCAACGACTTTTATGCCTGTCAGTTTTTCAATCTGGATTTTGTTGTCGCGCTGCATAAGGCTGTTTTCGACAAATTTGTTCAGAATAATACCTTTGACGTTTATTCCGTGGTTTATGGCGTATTCGACTGTCAGAACCGCAGAATTTATCCCGCCGAGTTCTGCTGTTGCAACAATCAGAATGTCAAGCCCCAGAGCCTTTATAACATCAGGCAGAAGAATGCCTTCTTCAATATTAAAAGGGCACACAATTCCGCCGGCGCCTTCGACCAGCAGATATTC
>CALUPM010000067.1 GCA_944322665.1 Candidatus Gastranaerophilales bacterium
AGCATTGAAAAAATTCGATGAAATCGACGCTGCTCCGGAAGAAAAAGCAAGAGGTATAACCATCTCTACAGCACACGTAGAATATGAAACAACAAACAGACACTATGCACACGTTGACTGCCCCGGCCACGCTGACTATGTTAAAAACATGATCACAGGTGCCGCTCAGATGGATGGTGCAATCCTCGTTGTTGCAGCTACAGACGGTGCAATGCCTCAGACTCGTGAACACATCCTTCTTGCACGTCAGGTTGGTGTTCCGAACCTCGTTGTATTCCTTAATAAATGCGATATGGTTGATGACCCTGAATTGTTGGAACTCGTTGAAATGGAAGTTAGAGAACTTCTTTCTTCTTACGAATTCGACGGCGACAACATTCCGTTCATCCACGGTTCTGCTTTGAAAGCTCTTGAAGCTGCTCAGGCTAATCCTTCTATCGCACGCGGTCAGGATAAATGGGTTGATAAAATCTGGGAATTGATGGATGCTATTGATTCTTACTTCCCGACTCCTGTTCGTGACCTTGACAAACCGTTCCTTATGCCGGTTGAAGACGTATTCTCAATCACAGGCCGCGGTACTGTTGCTACAGGCCGTGTAGAACGTGGTGTTGTTAAAGTTGGTGATGAAGTTGAAATTGTTGGTTTAGGCGAAACTAAGAAAACAACTGTTACCGGTGTTGAAATGTTCAGAAAATCTCTTGATCAAGGTCAAGCCGGCGACAACATCGGTGCTTTGCTCCGCGGCGTTGACAAAACTGATATTCAGCGCGGTCAGGTTCTCGCAAAACCCGGTACAATTCATCCGCACACTAAATTCACTGCTAACGTTTACGTTTTGACCAAAGAAGAAGGCGGACGTCATACTCCTTTCTTCCCCGGTTACAGACCGCAGTTCTACATCAGAACAACTGACGTTACCGGTTCAATCCAGTTTGACGGTCAGATGGTAATGCCCGGCGACAACGTTGTTATGACAGTTGAACTAATCGCTCCGGTTGCTATCGAAGAAGGTATGAGATTCGCTATCCGTGAAGGCGGACGTACAGTTGGTGCCGGTGTTGTTGACAAAATTATTGAATAATTTTCGATACAATATTTAAAACCTTAAAGAGTTTGCTTTATAAAATTAAAGCAAACTCTTTTTAATAGCAAAAAATATTTTTATGTGTTTTAATCTGAATATAAAAATATAGGAGATTTTTATATGCCAAATACAATTCAACCATCATTCTGCGGTAGATTTTCACCAAAAACACTTGCTAAATTTCAGGAAAATCTAACTCCGAAAGACTTTAAAAGCGTGAAAAACTTTAATACAGGCAAAAAATTCACGCAAATAGATATCATTACAATTCAAAATGAACCTCAAAGACTTTCAAACGGAATTATAATCATCCCTAAAGAAACTTTTGCGGAATTTACAAATTCCAGAGCAAAAAAACCGGCAAAAGCAAGAATAAAACTTGCAGATGGCGAATTACCTTTCAATATGGACACATTCAAATTGTTTACAGCAGATCTTGTAAAACGCGGTGAAAAACTTTTAAAAATGTTTAAATAAACACGACAGCCTGTTTTAATCTTAAAACAGGCTGTTTCAATTCTTTTTCATACTTGATTAGTTAGCTTGCGCAGACTGGATTTCGTCAAACTTTCCGTACGTCTGCGAATTTCTTAAATACTTTGTTAATGATTTCGCAATCATTTCAGATCTTTTAGCATTTTCTTTTTCCAAAAGATTGAAGTATTCGTCTAATGATGACATAATGTAGTCTTTTTCGTTGTTTTCCATAATTTTCCCCCTGAACTTGTATATCCTCTGATAATTTTTCCCCTGACTTAATTTAGCTTAGCAGATTGTCAAGAAGTTCTGCATTTGATTCTGCTCTTTTAGAATTACGCACCTGATTGCGATACATATATGTGCGGAGAGCTTCTCTTATTAATTCTGATCTTGTGCGGTTTTCATTAAGAGCAAGGTTGTCAATCTCGTCTAAAAATCTTTCCGGCATTGAAATAAGTACTCTGGCCATAAATTTCTCCTTTAATTTTCCCATCTGATAACTGTTTTGCAACTCTTATATATATAAAGGATATTCATTGTAAAAAATTGCGTAATAAAGCTATTAGATTTTGAAAATTTGTAATATATCTTAATACAAAGTGCGTTTTTTATATTATATACCTAAAATCGTCTTACGTAATAGTTTGTATCATTTTTTAACAGTTGGCGAATATTGTCTAAATCCTTATCGTTGAAGTTTTTAGAAAGAATTTTTGCAGTTTTTTCTCTTATTGTGTACTCGTTGATAGATTTTGTACTATTAAGGAGATTTTTTAAATCTGCAGTGTTGACAGAAGCTGCGAAAACGTAGATAGTTTCAAGATACCAGTAGAGCTTAAAGACTTCTTTGTTAATTTTGTATTTACCCTCCTGCAGGTCGAAGTTTTGGACTTTTAGGGCAAGCTCCAGACTTTTTTTAATAAGTTCCGGAACAAAAACAGAGCAAAATTCTTTGTCACAGGTGAGATTTTCCAGTGTTGAGATAATGTTGCGGCAGATATTGCCGTTAATATCAACTATTGACTCAAGGAATTTTTGATAATTTTTAACGGGATTAAAAAGGATGAGTTTGTCCTGTGCTGCTGCAAGTTCAGCAATTTTAGCAGAAACAGCTTCTCTTACTTTGCCGTCCTGACCTGTCAGGTTGTTAAGAAGAATTTGTGCTTCTTCTTTAGAATTTACAGTGTCAAGTTTAAGTGCGGCAAGCTGCTTTTCTACGATATTCCCGTTTTTAAGCATATTGATAAGCTCTGCGTGACTCTGTGTCCGGCTTATCAGCTCGCACGCAAGAGAAAAATTCTCGTCCAAAGTTTTGCAATATCCCGTATTTTCCATATTTTTTATAACCGGATTTGTATTCAAATAAAACAAAAAACTGCTTTGTATGTATAATATAACATAAAGTATAATGAAATTTGCAAGTCGTGAAGTTTTAATGTATTATATAGTTAAATAAACCCCAGCGGTTAGGAGAATTTTTTATGAACGAAATTATCAAATTTTTCAAAGAGATTTTCATGCTGAAAAGCGAGGATAGCATAAAAGTAGGTTTGACCCAGTTTAAGACGGTCACTCCAATAGAAAAAGCATCAAAGAAGAAGGCAGAGCCGGCTAAAAAAGAGGTTAAGCTGTCAGAATTAATGAGAAGGAGCTATTAGTATTCAATTCCTTTTCTGGCGGCAATTCCGGTATCCCAGTAGTGTTTAACGGGTTTGATTTCCGATACTAAATGCGCAAGTTCAACAATTTTCGGATCCGCATTTCTTCCGGTCAGAACAATTTCCATTTCATCCGGTTTATGTTTGAGAACTTCGACCACTTCATCTATATCAATAAGCCCTAAATCTATTGCGATATTGGCTTCATCTAAAATTACAAGGTTGTACTCATCATTTTTAATAACTTTTTTGGCTAAATCCCAGCCTTTTTTGATTTCGGCGGCATCGTCAGCATTCTTGTTATTTTCGTAGACGATTCTGTCTAAGCCGGCCTGAACTATTGTAAGGTTTTTGGAGATTTCCGGCGAAAGATTTCTGAAGGAATTAAGTTCGCCGTAATCGTCCCCGCCTTTTGTGAACATAATTATCAAAACTTTCCAGCATCTGCCAAGAGCCCTCATCGCAAGCCCCAGTGAAGCAGTGGTTTTCCCTTTGCCGTTTCCGGTATAGACCTGAATGTAGCCGTGTTTTGCCCAATTCGGGTTTATTAAGTTGTTATCGCAAAATTCTGTCATTTTTCTTTAATTTATTATATATTAAAATCATGGAAAATAAAACAGACCTGCGGCTGAGAGCCAAAAGTATCAGAAAAACTCTTGACATACCGGATATAAGTATAAAAATTGCATCTAAAATAAGAGGACTTCCGCAATATAAGCATGCCAAAAATGTAATGCTTTATTACCCGATGAAATATGAACTAAATTTGCTGCCGCTTCTGGAAGATGACAAAAATTTTTACCTGCCGGCGGTAGACGGGGAAAATCTTCTTGTTTGCTCTTACAAAAACGGCGACAGTCTGAAAACTTCCGCTTTTGGTACAAAAGAACCCTCGACCGAGCCTGTTTTGCCGGAAATTCTTGATTTGGTGATTGTTCCGGCGCTTGCGGCAGACAAAAACAATTTCCGGCTCGGATACGGCGGAGGTTTTTATGACAGATTTCTTGCCAGAAATAAAATTTACTCAATAGCGCCCGTTCCAGCGGAACTCTTTATAAACCATATCCCGTCAGAAAATTTTGATATCCCTGTTGACCTTGTTGTTACTGATTAATAAACTAAAAGAGTCCGCAATTTATACGGACTCTTAATAAATGGTCAGTTAATAAGGGGGAGAGAAAAAAGGAAAATTAAGGGGAGTAAAAATTTTATGCATATTCAGGTTTCCAGAAGTTGACTGCTTCTTTTGTTGCCTGAGTTGTACTTTCAAGTTCTGCGCGCGCCATTCTTAATTCTGTTTCAACACGCGCTTTTTCTTGTTCGATTTCCTGTTCCTGTTGATGAAGAAGATGCTCTTCATGTTTTTGATATTTTTGAAGTTCCTGTTTATATAAGTTATCAAATATCCATTTTTGATACATAGCTGCAGCATTCGGGTCTTTATTCTGCGACATTTGCATCATCTGCTGGATTTGCATATTAATCTGCGGTCCCATCATCTGCATATTATTTTGTGCGCCGCGCAAAGCTCCGTTATGCGAATACATCATAAAGGCCATTGATCTGGGAAGCATTGAGGCAGGAACATTCAGCATATCAAACATCGAAACATTTCCGTCGCCGATATTTGACGAATATTGCTGTAATTCGCTCAGCTTTTTTGTAAGAGACATCAAGCGGTATTCTTTTTCGCTTATCTGCCGCAATAATTGATATTTTCGAGCTTCAAGAGCTAACAGCATACTAAACTCCTACCTGAATTTTGTAACTAACCTTGTAACCTTTTACCTTTACATGTATATAAAAACATGCAACCCGTAAGAATTGCATGTTTTTAAGTATTGTGTAAAGTTTTGTTACAAAGAGTTTCTTTCAACAACTTTGTCAATAAGCCCGTATTCCAGTGCCTCTTTGGCAGAAAGGAAGTGATCACGTTCACAGTCTTCTTTAACTTTGTCATAAGGCTGACCTGAATTTTCTGCCATAATGCTTATTAACATATCTTTCATTCTGAGAATTTCTTTGGCTTCTATTTCAATATCTGTAGCCTGGCCTTTTGCCCCGCCGAGCGGCTGGTGTATCATTATTCTGGAATTCGGAAGCGCCATTCTCTTGCCTTTTGCGCCGGAACTTAACAGAAATGCACCCATTGAAGCTGCATCACCTAAACAAATGGTACAAACATCTGATTTTATAAGGTTCATCGTATCATAAATTGCCATGCCGGCTGTTATTACGCCGCCGGGGCTGTTTATGTAGAGCATAATATCTTTTTCGTTGTTTTCACTGTCTAACAAAAGAAGCTGTGCAACGACAGAATTTGCAACTTCATCATCAATTTCGGTTCCTAAAAATATAATACGTTCTCTTAATAGTCTTGAAAATATATCAAAGGAACGTTCTCCTCTTGATGAAGCTTCTATGACTGTCGGAACATAACCCATTATTCTCAAATATGTTTCTTTATCCATTGTTCTCTCCTGTTCAATGTAATTATTATATAACAAAAACTTTTCCGAAACAATCGGATGGAGGAAATGAAATATTAACAAATGTAACAAAATAGTTAAACGTTGAAATCAGCCTGTTTTAAATGTTTTTATATATGTAAGAGTACTAAAATAAAAGGACGAGAGAGATGGCAATATCGAATATTCAAGAGACGTTATTGATGTACACAAAACAAAAATCAATGTTGAACGAAAAATTGTCAAATGTTATGTTCAATCTGATGAATGCGTCCAGAGAAAGTGCAGATTTGCAGCAGAAATATAATGAGCAGCAGCAATATTACTATTATACTTACTACGAATCTGATCCGGACTACTATGGCACGGTAATGACAGTACTGGAAAATGAACATGAATACGAGTTACAAAACTTGAATTCGTGGGAAGAACAGCTTGAACTTGATAAAAATAATTATGAAACAAGATTAAACGAGATAACGGCATTTGAAAGTTCCTGGACGAAGCTGTTGCAGACAAATGTCAAGAGCGACTTCACATACGGCGGAACAAGCAAGTAACAAAGTTTATAATAAGCGGGCTTTTAAAGTCCGCTTATTTGTTATAAAATTTTTGTATGTTAGAAACCGGTGAAAAACTTGGAGCATTTATAGTCCCGACAGGATTGGGGGCAAGTATAGGCGGGTATGCTGGAGATGCAAGTTGTCAGGCAAGGGCATTTGCTGAAAAATCAAAGCTTATCGTAAACCCGAATGTTGTAAATGCGGGAGTTTTTTCCGGAATCAGCTGCAATATGCTCTATACGGAAGGGTTTATTATAGATGAATTTTTTAAAGGAATGCTCGGGCTTATTCCATCAAAACACAACAAAATCGGGGTTGTTTTTGATAGAGCAATTCCTGAAAACGTTTTAAACATCCACCTGAACACAATAGGTGCCGTCAAAACTGTCTACGGGATTGATGTTTATGGATATGAAATTACAAAAGAAGAGGCTGGCGTTGAGTTTTATGTGGATGAAAACGGATTTTCAACAGGATGTGTAAAAAATATTGAAACGGTTTTTGAGGCTTCAGAAAAACTCTTAAATAAAGGCTGCGGGGCGCTTGCTATTGTTTGTTATTTTGAAGATCCTGAAGGTGATAATGAAGACTATGCAAACGGCTCAGGAGTCGATCCTGTCGGCGGGGTTGAGGGGATAATATCTCATGCTGTTTCTCAAAAATTTCTTGTTCCATGCGCGCATTCGCCGGCGTTTGAAGATGTTTCAATAAGTTCAACACTTGTAAACCCGAAGGCTGCCGCAGAATACATAACCCCGACGTTTTTGCCATGTGTGCTGCTCGGGCTTAACAATGCCCCGAAAATTATAAAAGAAAGCGGCATAAGAATAGAAAATCTTGACTATCTTGTGATGCCATACAATTCTCTCGGCTCAACTCCTGTGTTTGAGGCTTTGAAACGGGATATTAAAATCTTTGCCGTGAAAGAAAATACAACAGTTCTAGATGTGACAAAAGACAATTTCTTCAAGTCCGGCAGAATTATTGAAGTTGAAACTTATGAAAAATGTCTTGAATTAATTTAGCGCAAGGCGGGGCAGAGTTTTAATTTCATAAAACAAAGAGGCTGATTTTTTGAACTTTTCAGGATTTGTGCTTACGTAAAATTCCTCGTTTCCCTCTGTCGATTGAGGATTAAGAAGATTTTTTCCCGCAAGATCTTTTTGTATAATATGCGCAAATTCTATTGAAGGATTAATAAAAACTTCCTCCGGCGCAAAACGTGTCAGAACTTTTAACAAATACGGATAATGCGTACACCCGAGAATTATTTTCTCAGGTGAAAACTCCAGCATCTCTTCTATTTTTTCTTTGACTGAAAGATACGCCGCGTCAGTGTTTTCTTCCCCGTTTTCGACAATTTTAACCCAGCCGGGGCAGGCAATCTCTTTTACTTGAATATCAGGGTTGTTTTTTTGAAGCTCAGTTTTATAACAGTGGGAATTGACCGTTGCTTTTGTTGCGAAAACTCCGATTTTTTTCACGGGCAGTCCTGCAATTTTTCTTGTTACAGGCTGGATTATCGGATAGATTTCAAACGGATAATCATTCTTTATTCTGTCATAAACCACGGCGGATGTAGTATTGCACGCCATAACAACAGCCTTTACGCCTTTTTTTTGAAAGAAATCAAAAATTCCCCGCGCAAACCCGAGAAGCTGTTCCGGAGTTTTTTCTCCGTAAGGCATATTCTTTGTGTCGCCAAAATAGATGTAATTCTCATAAGGCAGAAGTTTCTTTACCTGCTCAAACACAGTCACTCCGCCGACTCCGGAGTCGAAAAATCCTATGGGGGCATTATTTAATCTGGTCAAAGTAGTTTTCAACTCCTTCCACTATTGCTTTTGCGGTTGCTTTCTTTCTTGAAGAACCGTTAAGTTCTGCTCTTTCCGCGCTGTTTGATATAAATCCTATTTCCATCAATACTGCCGGAACCGTTGTATGGTTTATTACGTAGAATTTTGATTTAAACAGACCTCTGTTTTTCGTGTTGATAGCACTGGCAAGAGAGGCGTGAAGCGTCTGGGCAAGCAGAATACTTTCCTGATGATAATAATGAGTTTCAATTCCGCTCGCTTCAGTTCCCGTGCTTGAATTTACGTGGATACTGATAAAGATATCCGGCATGAAGTTTTCGCTGATAGCAACTCTGTCCTGCAAAGATACATACTCATCTTTGTCGCGTGTCATCTGGACAACGTAGCCTTTCTTAACAAGCATGTCTCTCACCTGTTTTGCGACATCCAGCGTAATATCTTTTTCGTTTATATTATCCCTGATTGCGCCGTAATCCGTGCCGCCGTGTCCTGCGTCTATTACAACTTTTCTCAAACCTTTACCTTCAGGTTTGGGGGTTGTAACAGTCGGGGTTACCGGCTGTACTGCAATTGCAGGCTGCTGTTTTTTAGGTGATTTGATTATTATCTTGAAAGCCTGTCCGTCTGCACCTAAAAAGGTGTTTACAAGGCTGTTCGGCTCAAGAGGAATTGTCAGTTTTAATCCGATTTTCGGAATCAGGCTGATTGAGGCATTTGAAAATGCTGTATCTTTGTATGCAGCAAGAAAATCTTCTTCATTATAATTTTCCACATTATAAAGATAAACAGTCAAAAGGTCGTTTTCTCTGTTGATACCGTGTACCACGGGGGCTGTGAAGGCAAGTGTCATTGAATTTGTCTGATCGTCGATGTTTTCGTGCGAATAAGATATCATATTCGACACGTTTGTAAACAGGTTAAAGTTTTTCATTTTATCGCTGTTTGCAATCAAAAGCGACTGGTTATCGCTCGAAAATACCGGAATATATTTCTGGACATCTTCCGTTGTAATGACAATTCTTGCCTTGTTTACCGAAAACTGGCCGATTTTAACGGTTTCATTTGTGCCTATTGTGTATTCTGTATTTCTTATATCGCCTCTTACGAGGGTGTTCGGAATGTCATAAACAATTCTTGACGGGTTGGTCAAAATCATCGGCTTTTCGATTGCAATTGACCCGAAACCGTTTAATAATACAGCATTCTGTTTGGGCGTAATTTTGTCTATATAATATTTTGTATTTAATTTAAGTTCTTTCCTTGAAGTTTTTTGCGCGTTGAAAGCTTCCTGAATTTCGCTTGCGATGTCTGCCTGCAAAACCTCGGGAGTTGTCATTGTCAGGTATTCATAAAAGTCGCTTGAAGATGCGTGATCGTCCCTGTAAGTGTTTTGAAAATAATCGTTTTTGATAGTTGTATCTTTAAGCTGGACGATAATATTGTTTTTAATCCTGTAAAAATGGATTTTTGAAATATCATAGTCATCATCAAAATACATAACTGTTCTGACAACATCGGGATTTGTTGAATTCTGGCTTACGATTACCTGCTTAAGACCGTTTGAGGTGAAAGTCCAGTCCTGCTTCGGAACCGTCAGAACCGATGGCGCAATATCAAAATATGCCCTTGTCGGGTTTTCCATTTTTACAAACTTCACGCTTTCCAGAACCGGCTCCGGAATTGTATCCGGCACGGTGAGAAGTATAAAAGTATTTGAAGTGTCGTAATTAAACGACGTAACCTTGTACACATCTTCCGCAAAAACACTCCGGGAAAATGTACAGATAAAAAGTAAAATAAATATAATAATTTTAAAAACTATTTTCATAAACAAATATCCACAATAAATATTATAATAAGAATATTAAAAACATTCAAAAATGTTACATTTGGTATAAAAGACGTTAAGTTCTTATCGGAGTGAGGCGTGAAGCGTGAAGAGTGAGGAGAGTTGAGAAAGGCGATAAGACTGCAAGGCGATAAGGCGATAAGTTCTTATCAAAGTGAAGAGTGAAGGGTGAAGAGTGAGGAGAGTTTAACGGGTGAAAGGATTGCAGCAAAACAATCCCCTCGCCCCTTGTGGGAGAGGGAAGAATTTCTTAATGAGCGCAGCGAATTTAGAAATTCGGGTGAGGGGTCT
>CALUPM010000068.1 GCA_944322665.1 Candidatus Gastranaerophilales bacterium
ATCGACGCTGTTAATGAAAATATTTCATCTACATTCGGTGGAACTTTTGACAATATTCAGCAGACTATGTCTGACATCAAAGACGAAACCAAACAACAGCTTGACAGTTTAAACGAACACTTTACAACACTTTCCGAACAGAATGCGGGTAATATTTTATCGGGTATTGAAACCGCTTCCGCTAAAATCGACGCTGTTAATGAAAATATTTCATCTACATTCGGTGGAACTTTTGACAATATTCAGCAGACTATGTCTGACATTAAAGACGAAACCAAGCAGCAGCTTGACAGTTTAAACGAACATTTTACGACAATATCTGAACAGAACGCAGGTAATATTCTATCAGGCATTGAAACCGCTTCCGCTAAAATCGACGCTGTTAATGAAAATATTTCATCTACATTCGGAGGAACTTTTGAGAATATTCAACAGACCGTGTCTGACATCAAAGACGAAACCAAGCAGCAGCTTGACAGTTTAAACGAACATTTTACTACTCTTTCCGAACAGAATGCAGGTAATATTCTATCGGGTATTCATTCAAATGCCTTGAAAATTGATATGCTGGGTGTTGATTTATCCACTGAACTCGACAATAGTTTTGAAATGGTCAGAAATTATATTAAGCAGACCGAAGATTCCCAAAAAGAGAATTCCCAACAATTTGAAACACTTTCTGCAAGTTTAACCAAATTGGAAAACGAATTTTCTCAAAACTCGGAAAAATTTAAAACTGCTATAGAAGAACAAATAAACAGCCTTAGCAATTACATCACAGTTTTACAGGAAACGGCTGAAAAAACATCCGATTCTGATAAATTTGACGCACTGACAGAAAAAATGCTCTCTGTCGAAACCGCTTTGCACGATGCAAGCGATACCTTCAGCGATAACCTGATGATGGTTCAAAACAAAGTTCTGGATTATGAAAATTCAGTAAACTATCTTTCCGAACAGACAGCTAAAAAGCTGGATTCAACTCTGGAAGAAATATCTGCCATCAAAGATGAATTTACAAAAGCTGCCGAAAAAATCTCAAATTCCGGTGAAGAAGTATCCGGAATTACAACTTCTTTGATTGAAAAATTTCAGGAGATTACAACCGCTGACAAGGACGAAAACCAGATTCAAAATACTCTGACAATAATGGAAAGTCAGCTTGAAAAACTTCAAGAACTTCTTACACAAAATAATCTCGATAATTTTGATAATGTTGACAACAAAATTTCAGATCTCCGTCAGGAAATCAGTCTTGTTAAAACCGATATATCAGAAATTATAACCTCGAAAACAGACGCTGTCGCCGGAGAATTTGCGCCTCTGAAAGAAGCTCTTGACAACTTTGTAAATACAGGTTTTGACAATATTCTTGAAAATATCAAGTCACAAATTGAACTTTCTTATCTGAATTTTTCATCCGATGTAAATGAAAGTTTAACAGAAAACCATGACAACTATCTTCAGCTTAATGACGCATACAAAGAACTGATAGAAAAATTCACAAAAGTTGAAGAAATAATTAATGACCTTAACGAAAACCGGATAGGCGTAATGACCTCCACAATAAATACGGTCGAAAGCAATATTACAAACAATTTTGCAAAAACTAATGAACTTCTGGAAAACTGGAAAAATGATCTTAAAAATCTGGAAACCAGAACCAATACCGGATTTAAAAACACAGAACACGTTCTTGACGGGATATTAAGACACCTGAGCGTACTTGCTAAAAACAGTTCAGACGTCAGCCTTAAAGATTTAAAAGAACAATTTATGTCAAAATTTGACTACTTTGATTCTGAAGTCACATCTAAGCTTAAAGTTATTAATGATGAACTTGATAACGGCGGCCAGAACACAACAACAGCTCTGAATAATCTTAAAAACCTGCTTGAAGAAATTAATTCTAATCAAAATTCGCTTGACAAAAATCTTAATGCACTTCACGAAAAAGTGGATGTAATTGCACTGTCAGATTCTTCAGAACGGATTGAAGATTTGATGCAGTCGCTTCATGAAAAAGTGGATATTCTGGCAAGTTCAGGCGAAACAGAAAAAGTTGAAGAAATGCTCTCAACCCTCCACGAAAAAATAGATCTTCTTGTAACAACAGACGGAAGCGACGACAAATTGGAAGAGATTGAAGAAGTTCTTCAAACACTTAACGATAAAATAGATGTATTCACTCTCACAGACAACGAAGAAAGAATTGAAGTTCTTGTTAAATCGCTTCACGATAAAGTAGATATTCTGGCACTTTCTGATGACAATGAAATAATTAACGAAATTCAGAATATAAAGGAACTAGCTAAATCTCTTCACGACAAAGTAGATGTTCTGGCACTTTCTGACGACAACGAAATCATAAATGAAATTCATGATATAAAAGAACTCGTTTTTGAACAAAGAAAACAGTTTGAAAAATCAGGACTTAGTGAACGTGCGCAAAACATAGACAAATGTCTTGAAAAATTATTATCGGACTTGTCAAATGTAGAAGAACGCATAACCGGACTTGATCTTGAAAAGAATGCAAGCGACATAAAAGATTCCGTAATGAATGCAATTCTTGCCGTCGCAGATCAAATAACTTTTGCTGAAGAAACAGAAGAAATCAAAGGTTTTGTTGAAGAAAGAACCGATGAAATCAACAAAAATCTTCTGGAAGTAAAAAAACAGCTGAATAATATTGCAAGCAGCTCCGATTCCTGGGATTACACCTACACAATGCAGGATATTGAATCTGATATTGCAAAACTTCGTTTGATTTTAAACGATATATCAGCTTCTTCCTCAAAAGAAGATATCAGTGAAATTTCACAGAATATGCACAAAATCGCAGCCTCTGTAAATTCTCTTCACAGCAGTCTGACAGAAGAACAAATTCTTGATTTAAAAAGCAATATTGAAAAAATTAACGAAGATGTCCTGAGCCTGAGTTCAAGGACAAACAAACTCCTTCTGACATCCGACGAATCTTACCGTGCACTCACAGACGGGCTTGATGAATTCAGCAAAATTTCAAATCAGCTTCAAAAAAGAATTGATATACTTGATAACAGCAGCATTAATGAGGTTATTGAACAAAAGCTGGATACAATCACGGAATCCGTTACTACTTCTGCCAACGCAAATGAAGTAATCCGTCAGGTTATGATGTATCTCGGCGAATGGATTGATGATGCAAGCGAAAAACTTAACAGTATTACAGCAGATACCTCAAACCTTTCAGTTATCAATTCAGAAATTTGCCTTTTGAAATCAATGATAGATAACACAGAAATTATTGATTCACTGGAGAAAAAATTCAATGCACAGCAGGAGCGTATTGAAATGCTGGAACAAAAACTTGATGCCGTATTCGGCACCCTCCAGCATTCTGCGGCTCAAAGCGCCACATTTGAAGATACTTTTATAAATATGATTAACGAAAAGACAAACAAAATAGACAGCAAAATAGAAATACTGGAAAAAATTGACGGAACAATTGACAAACTTGATGAAAAAATGAAAAAGTTAGATGACAAACTGACAAAATTATCAAAAGGAATAGAAAAGCTGGCATCTTATGTTGACGAAGACTAGATTAATAAAAGATTTAGAGAAAATTTTACCCCGCGCGAATGTCCTCTCGGAAATTGAGGAACGCTACGCCTACAGTCAGGATGCTGCAAATCTTCCGGATATAAAAAAAATAGCGGATGCGGTTGTTTTTGTTGAAAACATTGAAGAAGTTCAACAGATTGTAAAGACGGCTTCAAAATACAAAATTCCGGTAATCTGCCGCGGAGCAGGCACAAACGTTGTCGGCGCCTGCACGGTAGAGCACGGCGGAATTATCTTAAACTTTTCAAAGATGAATAAAATTCTTGAAATTAACCGTCAGAATATGACAGCCCGCGTTCAGCCCGGAGTCATCGTCGGAGAACTTCAAAAACAGGCTGAGGCTCTTGGACTTTACTATCCTCCGGATCCGTCAAACCTTGCGGTTTCAACAATCGGCGGAAGTATCGCACAATCTTCCGGAGGTGCAAGAACCTTCAAGTACGGATCTACAAAAGATTACATTCTTGGTATGAAAGTTGTAATGGCAAACGGAGAGATTTTGCAGACAGGTTCAAACACTATCAAAAACGCTACCGGCTACAATCTTTCAAGCCTTTTTACCGGAAGCGAAGGCACCTTAGGGATTGTCGTTGAAGCAACAATAAAGCTCATTCCCAAACCCGAAACGCGTCAGGTTATTATGGCATACTTCGACAGAATAGGAGAAGCAGTTGATGCTGTTGACAAAATTATAGAAAAACAAATTTTCCCCACAACACTTGATTTTATGGACAGAAACGCAATTCAGACAGTTGAAAAATTTTACCCTTCAGGTCTGCTGACTGACAAAGAAGCAGCTCTTATTATTGAAGTTGACGGATTTAAAACGGCTGTCGAATACCAGAAAAATGTAATCCTTTCAATTTTGCACACATCCCACGCCTCTGCAATAAAAAGTTCAAACACGGAAGAAGAATATAACAATATCTGGAAGGCAAGAAGATCTTCCATGGGCGCATGCGCAAAATTAAAACCGAATGTCACAACGGACGACGTAATCGTCCCGCGCCAGAACCTTGCAAAACTTGTTCTCGGAATACGCAAAATCTGCGAAAAATATAACCTTGAAGTCTGCATGGTAGGACACGTCGGCGACGGAAGCGTTCATCCCCAAATCCCGATTGACTACAGAGATGAGGACGAATATAACAGACTAAAACTCGCAAAATCAGAAATCTACGATCTTACAACCAAACTCGGCGGAATTTTGTCCGGCGAACACGGAATAGGAGCATTAAAACGCGACTACATACACATGGTCGTAAACCCGCTTGCACTGGAATATATGAGGACAATAAAAAAGACTTTCGATCCTGACAATATCCTCAACCCGTATAAAATTTTCTAATTCAAAATCTCTTTTAATTTCCCGCTTTTGTGAATAGCCTCAAGGTCAGTATATCCGCCGACATAATGCCCGTTTATGATAATCTGCGGGACGGTCTGGACAGTTTTGTTGTATTTTTCGGAAAGCTCCACGCACATTTTTTCAAATCCGTCATCCACATTATGCTCTATATAATCAAGTTTCAGCATCTGAAAAAGCTTCTTTGCTTTTACGCAATAAGGACATGTGCTTGAAGTATAGATATCTATTTTATTCATAAAATTTTCTCCTTTTCCTTTTATTCGATTAAACCATTTTTTCATAAACTTTGTCAATATAAGCCTCTTCAAATCCGTTTTTCAAAAGCAATTCTCCCGCTTTTGAAGTGCTCAAATCATACTCGCCAAGCACCACAACTGAATTTTTTCCGCAAAACTCCGAGAGCATTGACGCTAACTTTTCCTGCTCCGGATCTGTCAGATACATCCACATATTCCGGCATAAAAACACACTGTTTTCTTCGTTCTTATTTCTTCTTGCAATTTCGTTAAAAATATTTGACCTCCTGAATTCAATCAGATCTTTTATATTATCATCAAATTTCGCAAACCTTTTGCCGTCCGGTTGAGTTACATATTTAAAATATTTATCCTCTTTAAACATCATATTCAATTTTATAAACAACGACTCTGCCATCCTGTAAATCCCGGAAAGTAATGGAATTTCACCGCTTTTTGCAATTTCAATAAGCTGAGAATTTAAATCAAATGCTTTTACCGGAAAAAATTTTTCTGCTTTTTCTTTTCCAAGATGTTTTATCAGACTCATAATAAGAGCATAACTCTCTGTTCCGTCTGAACACGCTGCGTTATAAACGTTTACTTTTTCTGTACCTTTAAAACGCCTCTCCAAATATTTTGCAAAACTTTTCCACTTCAAATCTTCCCTGAAAAAATAAGTACAATATGGCCGCCTGTTATTTATCACCTGATAATTTGAAGTAAACGACGGCTTTTGAGCGGGTAAATTTTGTTTATGATAAAACGATTGAGGGCTTAATGTAATATTCATACTCTCATTAAACCCTCAAAAAACTGTTTTTTGCTATTTTATGCCTAAATTATTTTTTTATTTTCAAAATCTTTTCCGCCGACAATACGCAGGTGCCTTTGTTCGCCCTCGCCCACGGATTTGCTCTCAAGATTGTGCTGTTCGACAAGTTCGTGCTGCAATTTTCTTATGTGCTGGTTCTGCGGGGTAAGTTCAACGTGCTCGGCGCCTGCAAGAATTTTATTTATTGCAGCTTTGGCTTCATCAAGCGCGCGCTCGGCATCGTCATAGTATCCGCACAAAGTTTCAGAGGTTTCTGTAATATCCAGCGCCTCTTTCAAAACTTTCTGAATTTGCGCCATTGAATTTGTTTTTATGTAGAAAATCTGAAGCCTGTAATCGTTTGCAGTACTCAGAATTTTTGCGCCGCCTTTTGCAAAATTTTTGTGCGCAATCACAATATCCGCATCATCCAGATTTCTTGTAATTTCGGCGTTCAAATCCAATCGCTCGATTATCTTTTCAACAATTGTTCTGGACACTGCATAAAGGTATATTTTTTTGAATTTTTTAACATCGTTTACATATTTTTGTCTTGAAAAACTGAATTTCAAACTATCAGTCGGATCTTTCAGCGCTTTGTTGTCAAGTTTTGAAATTTCATCTTTAATTTCAGAAATTGCGCCGTGCTCTGCGGAAGGCTCAGCCGGCGGATTTTCATTTTGAACCTGAGCATCATCATAAACCCTGTCAACTTTTCTGATTTCAGGACGAATAGGCCAGCCTCTTAAAATATAATCAACAGCTTCTGCAGTATTTTTGTAAACAGCAAGGGTGTTTCTGTCAAGAATTTCTATAACAATATCAAACGTCGGCTGTTTTTCGCGCTCAAGAACTGTTTTTTGCGAAGCTCTGCGTCTTGCCTCATCATCACCGAGTGTTACTGATTGAATTCCGCCGACAAGATCGGATAACGTCGGGTTCTTAATCAAACTTTCAAGCGAATTACCGTGAGCGGTTGCAATCAACATAACACCGCGTTCTGCGATGGTGCGGGCAGCCTGCGCTTCGGCTTCCGTACCGATTTCATCGACCACGATAACTTCCGGTGTGTGATTTTCAACCGCCTCAATCATAATATCTTTTTGAAATTCCGGCTGTCTTACCTGCATACGTCTTGCATGCCCGATTGCCGGATGAGGGGTGTCTCCGTCCCCTGCAATTTCGTTTGATGTATCGACAACCACAACTCTTTTCCCGAGTTCATCCGCAACAAGCCTTGAAATCTCGCGGAGTTTTGTGGTTTTCCCGACCCCCGGCCGCCCGAGAAACAGGATACTTTTATTCATCATACAAATATCTTTTATACACGCAATCGTACCTGTCACAACTCTGCCGATTCTGCAGGTAAGCCCGATAACTTTTCCCTGCCGGTTACGGATAGCACTGATACGGTGCAAAGTTCCCGGTATTCCCGACCTGTTGTCAGATGTAAATTCCTGAATGTGCGAAGTGATATAATTTATATCCTCCTCCGTCACAAAATCTGACCCTAAATACTCAATTTTGCCGTTTGAATGTCTTATCTCAGGCGTTCGGCCGATATCCAGAACAATCTCAATAACATCCTCCATCTGATCATAATTAACCAGCCTCCTTACCCTTTCAGGTAAAACCTCTAACAGTCTGTCCAAGTCGTTTTGAAATTGCAGGTTACTCATATATATGCCTTTCAATAGTGCTGATATACAAAATTGATGTTACTGGCGTTTTTATGTTTTTGTTTGTCATCTCTCCTATTTATATTATACCACCTTTTCAAAAAAATCTTCAATCTTTAGTATTACATCTGTCGTAATTTTTTACAAAATTTTACGTTGTCGCTGCGGCAAAAAGTGTTATTCTGACACGCTTTGAGGAGTCTTTAATTTGCAAAATTTTTCTGGAATTTTTTCAAATTTTTTCGAAATTTTTTCTTTGTTTTTTCAGGATATGTAACAATATATTTTCAAGATATATCATTTTACTTTTAAATATATTTCTTTCGTTCTAAAATCAAATAAAAGAAAGGAAAAATCAATGAAAATTCAATCAATTTCACCATCATTCACCGGCAAAATCTCGGTTCCGGCAAACGGAAAGAATGAAAACGTTTATCTTTTATACAACAAAGTCGCAAACATCGTAAAACAAAATCAGGTAACAGCGGATTTCAGAACAAAAAGTATTGAAATTTCTCCGCACAGCGGCGTCAGAGAAAACATTAAATCTGCCTTGAAAAATCTGGGGATTGAATTCTCAGACCCTGATGCCAAACAAGAAACTCTGCTTGATAAAGCACACAAAATTATTTCAAGCTGTATTCCGGAATAGTTTAAATTTATGACAATATTCGAGAAGCCGCGCGGTTGAAAATTCAACCGCGCGGCTTTGTTATAAATTTAAAAAGACCGCCTTGTTAAGGCGGTCTTTTTGTTTATTTGAATTTATTAAAAATTAAGCCTTCTGACCTGATTTTTCAATAATTTCTTTTTCGATATTTGCCGGAACCTGTTCGTAATGGTCGAATTCCATTGAGAAAGTTCCGCGGCCCTGAGTGTTAGATCTCAAGTCTGTTGCGTAACCGAACATGTTTGCAAGCGGAACGATTGATCTTACGATAACGTTTCCGGTATTACCCTGAGGTTCCTGACCTTCAACACGTCCGCGTCTTCTTGAGATGTCGCCGATAATTGTACCTGTGAATTCTTCAGGAATTTCGATTTCGACTTTCATCATCGGCTCAAGAATGCATGGCTGAGCTTTGCGGCAGCCTTCTTTGATTGCCATAGAACCGGCGATTTTGAATGCCATTTCTGAAGAGTCAACTTCGTGGTAGCTTCCGTCGTAAAGTTCAACTTTAACGTCTATCATCGGGAATCCTGCCAAAATTCCGCCTTCAAGAGCTTCTTCCATACCTTTTCTGGCTGGTTCAATGTATTCTCTCGGGATGGCACCGCCGACGATTTTGTTTTCAAATACAAAGCCGGCGTTTTCTTCAGCAGGAGAAATTTTAACTTTAACGTGACCGTACTGACCTTTACCGCCTGACTGACGGATGAATTTAGAATCCTGATCTGCCGTTCCGCGGATAGTTTCACGGTATGCAACCTGCGGTTTACCGATGTTTGCTTCAACTTTGAATTCTCTGAGCATACGGTCTACGATAATATCAAGGTGAAGTTCGCCCATACCGGAAATGATTGTCTGACCGGTTTCTGTGTCAGATTTAACACGGAAAGACGGATCTTCTTCTGCGAGTTTTTGAAGAGCGATACCCATTTTATCCTGATCGGCTTTAGTTTTCGGTTCTATTGCAACTGAAATAACCGGTTCTGGGAAAGTCATTTTCTCCAAGATAATCGGAGCTTTTTCATCGCAAAGCGTGTCGCCTGTTGTGGTTTCTTTCAAACCAACTGCGGCGCAGATGTCGCCTGCGTAAACTTCGGTTTCTTCAAGTCTTTGATCAGCATACATACGAACCAATCTTGCGATACGTTCTTTTTTGCCGTTTGTAGCATTAAGAACATAAGAACCTGATGTGATTACGCCTGAATAAACTCTTAAGAATGTCAAACGTCCTACATACGGGTCAGTCATAACTTTGAACGCAAGAGCTGAGAACGGTTCAGAGTCTGAAGAATGTCTTTCAGTTTTTGTTCCGTCTTCAAGTTCGCCTTCGATAGCTTTTACATCAACAGGTGACGGCATATAATAAACTACGTTGTCAAGAAGAAGCTGAACGCCTTTGTTTTTGAAAGCTGTTCCGCAGCAAACCGGAACAATTTTGTTTTCGCAAACAGCTTTTCTCAAACCTGCTCTCAATTCATCAACTGTGATTGATTCAGGATCTTCGAAGAATTTTTCCATCAAAACATCATCTTCTGATGCGATAGCTTCAACCATTGCATCTCTGTATTCTTTAGCTTTGTC
>CALUPM010000069.1 GCA_944322665.1 Candidatus Gastranaerophilales bacterium
AAACGCAAGAAGATTCTTCGGTCGCAAGGCTCCCTCAGAATGACATGACTTAGACAAAATGGGGCGATTTCTTATCGCCCTATCGCCTTGCAGTCTTATCGCCCTAGCGCCCTAGTATCTTTTTTAGAAACGAACCTTTCAACTCTCCTCACTCTTCACCCTTCACCCTTCACTTTGATAAGAACTTATCGCCTTATCGCCTTTAATAATACGTAAACTTGTAATTGTCATTAATAATTCTTGAAGTGCAGGTTAAACCGGTACTTTTGACGTTGCAGCTGTATGAGTCATCCACTCCGCTCGGAACTATTGCATCCTCTCTTAAAACAAATGCAAAAATGTCTTTGCCTATTGTATTTGGCGGGTTATCTCCGTTTATATCAGCAAGAAAAACAATCGTCGGTCTGTCAACATTTACCCCGAAATCCCTTATAACAACTTCCGGAGGATATACGTTTATAATGACATTCATGCCGTCCACAAGTGTAAACATATAATTGTAAAATTCGGTTTCTTTAAGATACGGATACCCGCTCAAAAACCAGCTTGGATAACGCCAGCATCCGGGGTCATTTGAGCAAACTCTCAACGTTTTAAAATAAGGTTTATAATACCTGAACGCAAGCTCTGACGCATTGTAGGAATAGCCTTCCAGATCCCAGTAGACCGAAGAATCTCTTTCGCTAATTACATACAACGTCACCTGAGAAAGTACCGAATAAATTTTCTGTATTGCGACTGCGCTTTTCTTTTCCTCTATGTGCCTCTGCAGTCCTGTGTAAGTCAATGACGCAACAATCCCGATTATCGTCATTGTCAGCAGAAATTCCGGAAGGGTAAACGCAGGAAACCGGAATTTTTCCTTATTTTTGCAGAAGGATTTTCCAACCATAGATTTCTCTCAAATATCATATACGATGTTATTAATATGCCCAAAATTTTAAGTTTTAAAACATTGTTGAAAAATTCTGTTTTAAGATTAAAGAAGCCTCTTTTTAATAGAGGCTTCTTTAGTTGTATTTTATTAAAAATTACAATTTCTTTTTGAGAGTTGGAAATGCGATTACATCTCTGATTGAAGGGGAATTTGTCAGAAGCATAACAACCCTGTCAATTCCGATACCCAAACCGCCTGCCGGAGGCATGCCGTGCTCAAGGGCGCAGATAAAGTCTTCGTCAATTTCCATTGCCTCTTCATCTCCGTTGGCTTTTGCTCTTGCCTGTGATTCAAACCTCATTCTCTGGTCAATCGGGTCGGTAAGTTCAGAAAAAGCGTTTGCGATTTCCCAGCCGTTTACGCGGGTTTCAAAGCGTTCTGTCAGGCGCTCGTTGTCGCGGTGAACTTTTGCAAGCGGGGAAATGTCGCGCGGATAATCAATGATATGCACCGGCTGGATTAAGTGCGGCTCAACTTTTTCTTCAAAAATTAAATCAAGCACCTGTCCCCAGTTTTCGCATTCTGAAGCGTCAATTCCGATAGCTTTTGCTTTTGCTTTTGCATCTTCCGTTGTAAATACATTGTTAAAGTCAATATCCGTGTATTCTTTTATTGCGCCGAGCATAGTCTTTCTGTCCCACGGAGGAGTAAGGTCTATTTCGTTTTCTCCGTACTGAATTTTCATTGTGCCGAGAAGTTCCTGCGCAATTGATGAAATCAGATTTTCAGTCAGAACCATCATGTCATTGTAATCGACATAAGCCTGATAAAGTTCCATCATCGTAAATTCAGGGTTGTGACGGATGTCGATGCCTTCGTTGCGGAAACTTCTGTTGATTTCAAAGATTTTCTCTGAAAGTCCGCCTACCATAAGCCTTTTCAGGTATAGTTCCGGCGCAATCCTTAAATACATATCCATATCAAGCGTGTTGTGATGCGTGATAAAAGGTCTTGCATTAGCACCGCCTGCCTGAGGGTGAAGCATAGGGGTTTCGACTTCAAGAAATCCCTGTTTTGTCAGGTGTTCACGGATTTTTTGTATAATTTTGCTCCTTAAAACAAAAGTTTTTCTGACGTCCTCATTCATAATCATATCGACATAACGCTGACGGTATCTTGTTTCAACGTCAGTCAACCCGTGAAATTTTTCAGGAAGCGGAAGAAGCGATTTTGAGAGAATTTTCAGGGAAGTTGTTTTGATCGAAAGCTCGCCTCTCGGTGTTCTTCTGATTGTTCCTTTAAACCCGACGATATCACCGATATCTATGAGTTTTAAGATTTTCATCTGCTCTTCCGGCAGATTTTCTTTATGTGAAAAAATCTGGATTTTTCCTGTTGCGTCAGTCAGGTCGATAAACATTCCGGAATTTCTGATTGCCATAACACGACCTGCTACAGAATATGTATCTTCCGTTTCTACACCGGCTTCGAGATCTTTGTACTTTTCCTGAAGATCTGAAGCATTAATATCTTTGTCGAAAGAATAAGGATAAGGATTTACGCCCTTGTCAGCCAGATCCGCAAGTTTTTGAATACGGGTCTGACGGATTTGTTCTATTGCCGAATTCGGCTCATTTGCAACTTGTTGTGTCATAATTTTTCCCTTTTATTTTTTGTATAATATCCTATTTGAATTTTATCACAAACAAGACTGCCGGCAAAATTTTTCTTTAATTAACTGAAGCTTTTTAATATAAAAACAGGACTTCTGTGAAAAAGTCCTGTTTCTGTTTTTTTTGATAAAATTCTTTGATTATTCGGCTGAAGACTGATTTCCATAATCAATCATCCGCTTAAATTCATCAGGTCTTGATGTTTTTGAAAGTGCATCTTCCAGAGTAATTACTCCGGCTTTATAATGTTTTGCAAGAGCCATTTCAAGAGTCTGCATACCCGAGCCTACGTTCATTTGAATTGTTGAATAAATCTGTGCAGCTTTACTTTCTCTGATAAGGTTAGCAATAGCAGGAGTTACAAGCATTATTTCCTGCGCCATGACACGGCCTTTTTTCTGCCCGTTCGGAAGGGTCTTCGGAACAAGAGTTTGCGCAAATACGGCAACAAGGGAGTTTGCAAGCTGTACTCTGATTTGCTGCTGCTGACCTTCCGGAAATACGTCGATAATACGGTCGATAGTTTGTGAAGCCGATGACGTGTGTAAGGTTCCGAATACAAGGTGGCCTGTTTCTGCTGCTGTCAGTGCAAGTGAAATCGTTTCATGGTCTCTCATCTCACCTACCAGAATGATATCAGGGTCTTCACGAAGTGCTGATTTAAGAGCGTTTGCAAAACTTCTTGTATCCATACCGAGTTCTCTCTGGTGTACGATACTTTTTTTAGAAGTATGCACAAATTCTATCGGGTCTTCAATTGTCAGAATATGTTCTGCTTTTGTGTCGTTTATATAGTCAATCATTGCAGCTAAGGTTGTTGATTTACCGGAACCTGTCGGGCCTGTTACAAGAATCAATCCTCTTGGCTTTTCCGCTGTAATCCTTACTATATCCGGAAGTCCGAGCTGATCAAATGAAGGTACTTTATCGGTAATTGTACGAAAAGCAGCCGCATAGTTTCCTTTATCTTTATAAAAGTTGACCCTGAAACGGCTTAACCCTTCAATACCGTAAGAAAAGTCCAGTTCCCAGTTCTGTTCGAGTGTTCTTCTCTGCTCGTTTGAAAGCATCGGAAACAAGAGATTTTCAACATCTTCAGGAGACAACGGCTCCATATCAACACGGGTAAGCTTTCCGTCAACCCTTATTGCCGGAGGAAGATTACTTGATATGTGCAAGTCACTCCCGCCATCTTTTACTAATTTTTCCAATAATTCTTCAATTACCATTTTTACCTGCCTTTTATAATTCTTTATATTATTTACTCATTATAATTTATAAGTTCATCATCATCTTTCATTGCAGTTTCAAGCAAAATATAGGTCATATATGCGCCCAGTGCCACTGCCTTAGGATCTAATTCGGTATTATTTGCAGCTTCAATTATTGCAGTATTAACCTCCGGATTTTCATCTTTTAGATAGTGTATCATTTTTTTACGCCATGACGGCATATCTTTAAATATTTCAGAAAACACCTTTGCGGCGGTTTCTTCCGATATAATTGGCAGCATACTATACCTCTTATACTTTCTCATTCTAATTTTACATTACTTATTATCTTTTCACAATAGATAATCTTAAATAATCCTTTGTTTAATGTATAATTCAAATATGAAACTTAAAAATCTGAAGCTTTCAAATTATAGAAATTGTGAAGATTTAGAACTTAATCTTAATTCTGATAAAATTTTAATTATCGGGAAAAACGCGCAGGGGAAAACCAATATCTTAGAAAGTATTTATTTTCTTTCAACCCTCAAAAGCCCGAGAACATCAAACAATGTTGAAATAATAAACTTTAATGCAATCTCAGCGCAAATTGACGCTGAACTTATAAAAGCAGACACAGAGGTTTCTTTAACTTTTTCTTACTCAAAAGAAAAAACACGGACATTAAAAGTCAACGGACTTAAAACCACGCCTAAAAACTTCAAACAGGTATTAAAAACTGTTTTATTTTCAACAAACGATCTGCTGCTCTTGCGCGGCAACCCTTCAGACAGACGGGACTGGCTGGACAGAGCTATTTCGCAGGTGTATCCGGCCTATGATGAAAGACTTTCAAAGTATGAAAAAATAAGAATTCAAAAAAACAATTTTCTTAAAGATTACATAAAAGGCGCCTCTTTAGACGAAACATTACTTGATGTATTAAACGAACAGCTTGCTATTACCGGAAGCAACATAATTTATTTGAGGATAAAATTTCTGGCAGAAATTGAGCGGATTGCAAAGGAAAAACACAGAATTATAAGCGAAACAGAAGATTTAAGGCTGGTTTACGACTGCTCGTTTTTGAACGGAGAAAAAGAGCTTGAAGATATCGCTCAAAGATTCCGCCAATCGCTTGAGGAAAGGAAAACAGAAGAACTCCGGCGCGCTCAATCCTGTGTCGGCCCGCACCGCGACGATATAATTTTCTACATAAACGAAAACGAAGCAACAAAATTTGCCTCACAAGGCCAGCAAAGGACGGTTGTACTTGCCCTGAAGCTGTCCGAACTGGACATAATCACTGCTAAAACAGGGGATGAGCCTGTTTTATTGTTAGATGATGTTTTGGCGGAACTTGATGATATAAGGCAGAATTATCTTTTAAAATCTGTTTCCAATGCGACGCAGGTTGTGATAACCTCGGTTGACACAGTGCTTTTTGAAGAGGAATTCTTGAAGGATGTTAAAATTTACAAAATTGAGGCCGGGGCTGTTATTTAACATAAAATATGTTATCTTAATCTATTTATTAAAATTGTATATTAAATTTAATCGGTACTTTCTTGTGCCGACAAGAAAGTACCGCAAAGAAGCTCCCGACCGGAGCTTCATTCGCTAATCAATTGTAACCGTTTCAATCGAAGCAAGTGAACTCGCTTACGCTCAAACAACACTTGCTTTGAAGTTTTGAAACGGAACATTGATTGCTCATTCCGCAATGGTCGGATTTAAAATTTTCAACTATAATATTTTGTCATGCTGAGTTTATCTCAGTATCTCAACTGGATTCTGAAATAAACTCAGCATGACAGTGAAAGACAAACTATTGTAGTTGTACAAAACGCCACGATAGCGGAGTGAGCAATAATTGCAGGCGAGGCAAATATCAAAGGCGGGTATTGTTTGAGCGTAGCGAGTTTACCCGCCTTAATGCCGAGCCTTTGCATATTATTAGCGAACGAAGCGTGTGGCTGGTTTTGAGGCACTTTTGCCACCAAAAGTGCCCCCGTCCGGAGGACTAAATTGTTTTTAAAAGAAATGAATTAACATAATTAAAAAATATATTCAAATAACATATTTTATGAAAGCGAAACGTTTTTAAGATGTTCAATCTTAATCTGCGGACGCAGAGTTATCCCGATTACATCAATTCTGTAATCTTTGACCTTATTTTCTGATAAATAATAATGCACCCCTTTTAAAATATTCTCAAACTTTGTCTTTGTAATCGCCTCGAATGGCGTGCCAAAACCTGCGGTTTTTCTGGTCTTTACCTCCACAAAAATTGTTGTGTTCTTATATTGCGCAATAATATCAAGCTCACAGAAACGAGAATAATGTTTGTTCCTCTCAAGAATTTTGTAACCTTGTTTTTCTAGGAATTTGCAGGCTATGTCTTCTCCATTGTCACCGAGTGCGCGGTTATTCATAGTTTTCTCCAGTTATTGCTTAATCCCGTGACGGGCAAGCGTTGTAACATCAAGAAGCGCCGAAATATCTTCTATCCTGCAGTTTTTCGACCACCTTGCAGGGCAAATGTCAATTCCGCCGCGGCGGGTGTATAATGCGCAGACAAAAAGTTCGTCGCCTTTGTCCAAAATATCGCAAAGTCGTTTGAAAATCATCTCGCAGCATTCCTCGTGAAAATGAAATTCCGAACGAAATGAAACCAGATATTCAACAAGACTTTTTTCTAAAATGTGGTTTTTGGATTTGTAATAAATAAAAACATCGCCAAAATCCGGCTGGTGCGTGACACGGCAGTTTGAGCGCAGAGAATCGAATGTCAGATAATATTTTTCTTCAGTGTCTGTCTGCTCTGTTTTCAAAACTTCGGGCGCCTCTTTAAATTTTTCGATTTTAATGATTTTCTCGTCAACAAAATCCATTATGTTCCGGAAGTTTTTAAAGATTTCAACCCGCTCTGCTGTGTTGTCAAGAAAATTCGCCCCAACTTTTGTATTGAGTTTTTCGCCTAAATCGTGTTCGATTTTTTGCCTGCAGATATCAAGACATTCTTTTGAAGTGGTGCCAAACTTTGACATATTAAAAGAATTCAGGTAAAGCTTGAGTGACTTTGACTCGACAAGAAATTCACTTTCGCAGTTGTACTTAAGTTTCAGAACCCTTGTGACAGGCAGGGCGTTTTCGGTGAGTGCTGAAAATTCATAAGCGTGCCAGACATCCCGGCCTTCAAACGGGAGGTTATTGCTGTCAATATTGTATTGCGAGCGGTTTTCGCACCTTGGAATTGGCACAATAAGCGACGGATCATAATTTTCGCTTCCGCCGGCTTTTCTGCCAAGATATGTCGATGCGATTTTGTCTGTTTGGTTTTGCATATTGAAATATTAGCATAAAATAAAAAAACAGGTATTGCGAAAAACAATACCTGCCTTATAATTCCAAGAACTTTATATCTTAAGCAATTTCTTCATACGCAGCCGGATTGTTCAGCAAGTCGTAATTGATTTCATTTTCGTTGTCTGCAATTGCGGCCGCAACTACAACATCAGAAGTTACATTGACAAGGGTTCGCATCATATCCGTAATTCTTTCGATTGTGAACAGGAATGCAAATCCTGTAACTAACTGTTCAGGGCTTAATCCCATTCCGTTAAGAATAAGAGCAATCGTAATCAAACCGGCTCCTGGAATTCCGGCACAGGTTGATGATGCGATGATTGCTAAGATTGCAATCTGAATGATTAAAAACGGATCAAGCGCCACACCGTAAGCCTGTGCAAGGAAAATTACCGCAACAACCTGCAAAAGTGCCGTTCCGTCCATATTGAGTGTTGCACCGAGCGGAAGTACAAAGCTTGAAATTTTATGAGAAATTCCTCTCTTTTCACAGCATGCAATGGTCAAAGGCAAAGTGGCGGAAGAACTTGCCGTTCCAAAAGCCACCATCATTGCTTCCGTTACCGCAGAATAAAGCATTACAACCGAAACCTTTGAAAACTTCTTCAAAAACAGCGGATAAACTATACAAAGCTGAATTAAAAATCCGATTAAAAGCACAAGCAGATATTTTGAAATGCTTGAGAAAATTTCAATACCGAAGCTAGAAACAGCGCACGCAGTAAGAGCAAAAACACCGGGCGCTGCCAGAAACATAATCCAGTCAGTGATTTTCATTGTTGCCGCAAAAACGGATTCAAAAAATGAAACAATCGGTCTGTTTACATCGCCTACTTTAGAAAGCGCAATTGCAAAAATCAACGCAAACACAATAATCGGCACCATATCTCCGGTTGCAACCGAATGAAAAGGATTACTCGGGATAAAGCCCAAAAACAGGTTCAGAATATTTCCCTGCTGTTGCTGCATTGTAGCAGCAACAGTCGCCTGAACTTCGCTTGCGGCATTCTGCGCAATATAGCTTGCCGCGCCTACTCCCGGTTTAATCAAAAGTGCCAGAGCCGCACCGATAATCACAGCAAGAGTCGTAATGATTCCGTAATACACAACCATTTTTGAGCCGAATTTGCCGAGCTGTTTGTTGTCCCCGACACTCGTAATTCCGATTATAATTGCCGACAATACAAGCGGAATTACAACCATCTGAATAAGTCTTATGAATACCTGCCCTATAAAGGTCAAAATATTTGATGCTAGAAGGTTCGGGTGGCTGTGAAGAAGTATCCCGACTATTATACCGCCGATAATCCCTAAGAATATATGTCCGTTTCTTTTTATTCCGAGACCCAGTGCAATTAGGATTTGCATGTGTAATTTCATATAATTGCCCTCATTTTTATTGTAGCTACCTGTCAATTATACTATTAATTATTTTAATTTTCAAATGTTTAAGAAAAAAATCCTGAGCCTGAGGGAGAATTTTAACAAATTTATTCTTACTTTGCTGCTATATATATTTGGAATGTAATATTTTTTAAAATATAATTTTTTAGATTTTTATTTGTAATATACTTGGAACATTGTTGGAATTTTAATTCATGGAAGTGTTATGAAAAAATTTTTGAAAAGATTTGATTTTAGATTTCATCCGGTCAGCATTTTGCCGTTGTTGTTTGTTTTGCTTACATATCCTGCAATGAAGTGGCTGCCTGTTCATTTTTGTTATGAAAATGCTCTGCTTGAGAATTTTCAGTTGATTGTTCTGCTCGGAACTTTCGTTGCATGCATCAAAGCAAAAACAGACAAAAAATTCTTTTATTCGCTCGCACTGGTCTGTGTAATTCTGTTTTTAAGAGAAATTAACTGCGGAAGAACAATATTTTTTGCCGTACCCGGTGTTGAAAACCAGTTTTATTCCTGGAAAGAAATTAAATACGGATGGCTTGCGCATCCTCTCTACGGAGCATTCATTGCGGGCAGTGCACTCTATTTTATAATTACAAAATCATTTAAGGTATTGTTTAAATACATTATGAAAGCAAAATTCTCGGTGTATAACTGGTTATTTTTATTTTTCGGGATAATCTTCGGGCTTATCGGGGAAGAAATCGGAAACCCGCAGATGGAAGAGATGGCAGAAACTACTTTCTATCTTGCTCTGTTTGCGCTTATATATCTTCAGGCCTTTCACACTGATTACATCGAAGCCGCTGATTGTATTGAAAAAACGAATGTGGAGGATTAAGATTTATGACTAACACAATTTTACAGGAAAATATCAGAAATCTCTTAAATGATTACGTACAGTCAATTAATGACTGTGACTTAAATACTGCAGAAAAAATATGGAATGTTGAAGACAAAGTTTCATTTATACATCCTCTCGGGTATGAACATTCCTTTGAAGAAATTATTGAACATTTTTATAAAGGTATAATGCAGAACCTTTTTTCTAAAAGAGAACTTATAATAAAAAATATCGAATTTACACAGCATGAAAATAATGCTTTTGTTGAATTTGAATGGGATTTCTATGCCACACAGCGAGAAAACAACGAACCTATCCACACAAAAGGTCGTGAATCCCAGTTTATTATTGATAAATCCGGACAATGGAAAATCTGCCACATTCACTATTCGCCTGTCAAATGTTGAACATGAATCTTTAATAAATATAGCAGGCTGGAAACTAAAAACTTCCTGCCTGCTATTAAAATGGTCGGAACGACAGGATTTGAACCTGCGACCTCTACCACCCCAAGGTAGCACGCTACCAAGCTGCGCCACGTC
>CALUPM010000070.1 GCA_944322665.1 Candidatus Gastranaerophilales bacterium
CTTATCGCCTTTCAAAACGTAACATCTTAATGTCCTAGCGCCCTAGTGCCTTAGTATCTTTTTTACTTAATAAACCCTTCAACTTTTCAACCATTCACCCTTTCAACCCCCTTCACTCTTCACCCTTCACGCTTCACTTTGATAAGAACTTATCGCCTTATCGCCTTGCAGTCTTATCGCCTTTCAAAACGTAACCTCTTAGTGCCCTAGCATCCTAGTGCCTTAGTATCTTTTCCCGAAACAAACCCTTCAACTTTTCAACCATTCACCCATTCAACTCACTTCACTCTTCACCCTTCACGCCTCACTCTGATAAGAACTTATCGCCTTATCGCCTTGCAGTCTTATCGCCTTTATCAACTATCCTCACGCTTCACGCTTAGCTTGTCGCTTCCTCATCCCGATGCTTTAGCCGGAACAGGCACATTTCAACCTTTTAAATGATGTCTGCCGCGCCGGATTGTATAAAATAATAATGTAACATTTTTTAACAATTCGGGCGGATTAATGGATCAAAGTTTTGATTTCACATCGTATAACAATATTAAAAGACTTTCGGAAGAGGAATTAACAGCACTCTGGGAACAATATTTTCAGGACAAAACACAGAAAAATATTAGAGATGCCTTAATTGTTCAGTATATTTATCTTATCCGCTACGTTGTCAGCAGGGTTAAAGTTACTCTTCCCGCTACGATTTCAATTGAAGATATTGCAGGATACGGGGTTGAGGGGCTTATAAACGCTATTGAAAGATATTCGCCGCAGAAAAATACGAGATTTGAAACTTACGCACTTATAAGAATCAGAGGTGCCATTCTTGACAGGATAAGAGCACAGGACTTTTTGCCAAGAAGCGTCAGAAAGAAAATAAAAGACATCAAAAACGCTCAGGAACATTTAAAACAGGAACTCGGCAGAATTCCGACAACAACAGAAGTTGCAAACTATCTGGATATGGAGCCAGACAAGGTTAATCAGCTTCTGGCAGAAGACACTACAATGACTTCCATTTACGAGAAAAAAGGCTCGAGCGACGACAGCATGGAAATTATTGACACAATTCAGGATACCAACAAGCTTAATCCGCAGGAGCAGATGGAAGAAAAAAATATCAAACAGCAGCTTGAAAAGGCTTTGCAGCGGCTTCCGGAGCGCGAACGCGTCATAATGGTTCTTTACTATCAGGAAAACATGACTTTAAAAGAAATCGGAGCAACACTTAATATGTCTGAATCCCGCGTCTGCCAGCTTCATGCGCAATCGATTATGAAGCTGAAAAACATCCTCAGCGAAGACCGTTCGGCAAGACTCAGAAAAAGCATCGTGTCTTAATCTCTTTTGTATTCATAGGAAAAAATTACAAAGTCAATCCGCCTGTCAAATCCGTCTTTTGAAGCGGAAACGTTATCTCTGAAAGGCATACAATCCCCGTAACCCAGCGAAAACACCCGAGCAGCCGGAATTTTTCCGCAATATACAAGATAATCAGTGATTGAATTTGCTCTTGCCATTGAGATTTCCCAGTTTGAGCGGTAAATCCCGACTGTGTTGTCGTGGCCTTCGGTGTGGCTCTCAACCGTACAGTTGTTGCCGATTTGCCTTAAAACCGAAATTATCGCATCTAGAACTTCTGTGCTTGATTTTTTTATCAGAATACTGTCACCGCTGAAAAATATGTCTTCGTCAACGCTTACAATAAGCCCCCTCGGAACTATTGTATAAACAACAGGCGTACTTTCGGGCAGAATATTTTCAAGCATATTCTTAACTTCAAACGCAGAGTTTGAAACAACCGCACTAATCCGGAGTTTCTCAATCTCAGCAAATGCCGGAAACGTTAAAAACATCTGCGAAATTAGTATTGACAGAATGACAGCAAAATTTTTCACTTTGAAAAACCTTAAAAAACGGTACCGGAAAGATTATCCGCCAATTTGTCGGATTATCCAATTGCCTGACAATATAATTGATTAGACTTAAGGCGCTGAGTCTTTATCCGAGTGAGAGGTTAAGAGGGTTGAATGGTTAAAGGTTTGTTTCGGGAAATAAATTAAATCCCCTTTCCTGTTGGGAGAGGGGATTTATATTTACGCCTTATCGCCTTTTAAAAAGTTATTCTTCTTCGTCTTCTGTTTTTTCGACTTCGATTTCTTCAGGAGTCTGGATTATATCAAGTTTCGTAATCCTTGCGCCGTCAATTTCTTTTACGATAAAGGTCAGATTTTCAAAAGTCACGGTGTCATTTACTTCTGCAATTCTGCCGAGAAGTTTCACTACCAGACCTCCGATTGTATCAATATCTTCATCGTCAATTTTGTTTTCGTTAATTTTGAAGAATTCAGCCATTTCATCAAGTCTTACCATTGCGTTGGCAACGTAATGGTTTGGTTCGACTTCAACAATATCGCAGATTTCTTCTTCTTCATCAAACTCATCCTGCACTTCGCCGAAGATTTCTTCAAGAACATCTTCAAGCGTAATCAGTCCTGAAGTTCCGCCGAATTCATCAATAACAATTGCCATCTGACCTTTGCGTTTTTTAAATTCAAGAACAAGATTGTCCATTGTGATTGTTTCAGGAACAAGCATAACTTCACGCTGAAGTTTTTTAATCGGACAGATTTCATCTTTTACAGACAGAGCAAAGAGATCCTTAACGTGGATTATCCCTGTAATATGGTCAATATCTCCGTCATAAACCGGATATCTTGTGTACTGTGTTTCCGCTGCGATTTTGTTCAACTCGTCAAGGGTTATATCGTCAGAAATGCACACCATATCGGTTCTTGGAACCATAACCTGTTTAGCTGTTAAATCGGAGAATTTGAAAACATTGTGAAGGATATCTTTTTCTGTTTCGTTTAAGACTCCGCCGTTGTAGCTTGCGTTCACAAGCATATCAAGTTCTTCTGTTGAATGCACCAGAGAGGCTTTGTGTTTGTGCGGAACGTGGAAAAGATTGAGCAAAGAGTTTCCGAACCCGTTCAAAAGCCAGATGAAAGGTGTAAATACAAATGATATAGCCTGCATTGGCCTTGCAATCACAAGAGAAGTCTGCTCCGGATATTCAAGCGCAATTGATTTCGGAATCAATTCACCGATTACAACATGCAGGAAGGTAATCAAAGCAAATGACAGTGATACTGAAACCGTGTGGGTTGCGACGTTCTGGCTGATTCCGGGCAAAAATGCAAAAACCGGTTCAATTATTCTTGCAAGAGTTCCTTCTCCGACCCATCCTAAGCCGATACTGGATATTGTAACACCAAGCTGAACAGCAGCAATAAATTTATCAAGATCTTTGATTGCTTCAAGCGCAATCTTAGCATTAAAGTTTCCTTCATTTACAAGCTGCTCTATTCTTGTTTTCCGAACTTTTACCATTGCAAATTCCGATGCAACAAAAAATCCGTTTGAAAAAAGTAAAAATACTATTAAAAATGAATTAAATAATAAATTGCCTGACTCTTCCATTATATTTTTTTACCTCAAAAATCTATAGTATAGGTCAATTATAATATTATTAACAGAAAATTGCAACAGAAAAGTTTTGGGATGTATATAGCAAATTCCGCCAAAAATTTTCAAAACAGCGTCATACTGAGCGTTAGCGAAGTATCTCAAAAAATAAGATTCTTCGGACTAAAGTCCTCAAAATAACGGGCTTTTATTGTATCTGTGGAAATTGCTCTGTAAGTCCCGAAGTTTTACTTAACATCAGCGGATTTAAGCTCTGTATAAATCATAGGCGAGAAACCCGGCGTTGTAACAATATCAATGACTTTGTAATAATTCGGCGGATTGATAAGCGCAGGGGTCGAAATATGGTAAATTCCGTCCTGCATTTTTTCGCCGTTTACGTGATAATGTCCGGAAATAATTGCAATGACGTTTTTGTGTTTGGCTAGAACTTCAAAATATTTTTCCGGTTGATAAGTACGGTGGGATTTGTGTTCTTTTGGTTCAATAAGCGGGTAGTGCTGGCAGATTATAACAGGACGTTTTTTGTATTTTTTAAGCTGTTTGTCCAGCCATTCAAGGGTTGAATCTCTGTAATATCCGATTGAACCGGGGATTATCTCCTTTGCGCCGTCAACAACAATAAAAACAAACCCGTTTTTTTTGAATACATAATTAGGTTTTGAAGGTTTATAGAGGATATTGTTATCTTTAACTATATCTATATAATTAACCTTGGACATTCCGTTAGTTTTATAAACATCATGATTACCGATTACAAGATAATAAGGGACATTAAGCTTGTTGGCTGTTCTTACGAACCCGACAAGATTGTCTTTTCTCGGGCTTCCTATGTTGTCGCCGGTAAAAATAACAAATGCAACATTTTCCAGTTTGTTAATTTCTTCAATGGCGCCTGCCAGAGCTTCTCCGGAATATTCATTCTGTACGGTGTAGTGAACATCCGTAATCTGAACGAATTTAATGTCTTTTGCCTGAACTTCTCCGCAAAATAACGCTGAAACAAACAGTGCCGCAAATATAACAGTAAAGAATTTTTTCATTATTTTCCTCATTTGATAAGGAGATTATAACATAAAATATTTCCGTGATAAAATTGTAAACAACGGAGGACAGGTTAAGATGAGGCTTGACAAATTTTTAAAAGTTTCGCGTCTGATAAAAAGGAGAACAGTCGCAAACGAAGTTTCAGACACGGGGCGGGTTCTGGTTAATGACAATCCTGCCAAACCGGCAAAACAGCTTAAAGAAGGGGACATTATAAAGATAGAATACGCAAACAGGACGGTTTGCGTCCGTGTTGTAAAAATTCCCGCAAATAACGTAAGCGTTCAGGAGGCGCCGACACTGTACGAAATTATTGAATAGCGGCATTTATGTCATTCCGGAGCGTCAGGCGAAATTTCTCTAAAAAAGTGTACGTCATCCTGAGGCGCACGAGCAGAGGGTGAAAGGCGTATGCCGTACCCGTTTATTGCGAGTGCGAAAAGCCGGAGGATCTCCTTAAAAATTCTTCTGTCATCCTGAGCAAAGCGAAGGATCTCCTTAAAATCCAGTGGGATTCTTCGGGCTCCGCCCTCTGAATGACGTAAAAAACATGTCATCCTGAGGCTTTAGCCGAAGGATCCCCTTAAAACCCGATGGGATTCTTCGGTCACTGCGCTCCCTCAGAATGACGTGAAAAACATGTCATCCTGAGACGCACGAGCAGAGGGTGAAAGGCGTATGCCGTACCCGTTTACCGCGAGTGCGAAAAGCCGAAGGATCTCCTTAAAATCCAGTGAGATTCTTCGGACTGGCGTCCTCAGAATGACGTAAAGTAGCCCGATGAGATTCTTCGGGCTCCGCCCTCTGAATGACATGCGGTACGCAAGGTGATTCTTCGCGTTTCGCCCTCTGAATGACGGGCAAATTAAAAGTACTCTCAGAATGACAGCTTAATACCCTATAGCCCAGCTGAATGCGGCTGTTGTGTCATGCTTTTTATCTATTGCTGCGGCAGGGGCGACTGCCGGAACTTCTATTACTTTTGCGGCTTTTTGAAGAAGGTTGTTTTCCATCATCTTGTCATCCACATTGTTGAAAGATTTAAGCCGGTCAAGCCTGTTCTGGAGTTCCGAGTTTTCCTCATTCAAAACCGTAATCTGGCGGCTCAGTTTGTTGAGGGTAACTTCGTTTGTCATGGCAAAATAGTAGCTGACAAATGCAGTGATGACAACGATTGCCAGAAGACTTCCCATTGTTTTGTTTATCCGTCTGATTGACATTTCTTTTACCAGATTTTCTTTGTCGTAATAGAATGGCCCTTCTATTACCGGAGCCTGTGTAACCGGACTTTCAACGTACTCCGTTTCCGTATAAGAATAACTGTAGTCGTATTGTACTCTTGCCGTATTCAATTTGTTTTCCCCAACTGCCTGTCTTTAAAGTGAAAATCTTTTTCGTAAAAACTAATTAATACATCTTGCGATTCTTAATTTTGCACTTCTCGAAGGCGGATTTATTCTAATCTCCTCATCACCTGCAACAATCGGTTTTTTATTAACCGGCTCCAGCTTTGGCGGAGGACACTTGCAAATCATTTGATTTGGTTCGCAGTGGCATTTTTGCGAGTGATACCTGAACAAGTTTTTAACCAGCCGGTCTTCCAGCGAGTGAAAACTTATTACACTTATTATAGCACCAATGTCCAATAAATCCAACACATCATTCAGAGTATTTTTTACATTTGTTAACTCTTGATTGACTTCAATCCTGATGGCCTGAAATACACGTGTCGCAGGGTGTATGGAAGATTTTACGCGCGGTGTGCTTCTGACGATTAAATCCGCCAGCTCCGTTGTCGTTTCTATCTTTTTGACTTTTCTTACCTCAACTATTTTTTTTGCAATTCGTTTGGAAAATCTTTCTTCTCCGTATTCCGAAAAAATCCGCACAAGATCGCTTTCTGAATACCCGTTCACCACGTCATACGCCGAAAACGACGCCTCCTGATTAAATCGCATATCAAGAGGCGCTTCTTTTGAAAACGAAAAACCCCGCTCTGCTTTGTTGAATTGATGATAGCTTGCGCCCAGATCAAACAGAACACCGCCGGTAATTTTCGGAATGTTAAGAGAGGTCAGTGTCTGTTTGATATTGGTGTAGGAAGTCTTGACGATTGTAAGGTTGTTTTTATACGCCTTAAGCCTGTCTGACGCTGCGTCAATCGCATCCTGATCAATATCAAATGCAACCAGTCTGCCATCAGGTTGTATCCGCTGCAAAATCAGTTCGCTGTGTCCGCCTCCGCCAAGTGTGCAGTCTACATATATAAGACCGCTTCTGCATTCCAATGCATCAACCGCTTCCTGCTTCATTACCGTATAATGTTTGAATTCCATACGATAATTCTAGCACGCGCAAATTAATAAATAAACCCGTCAAGTCCGTATAAATCAATAACTTCTAAAAATTTGTCATTAGTGTAATATAGAATATTGTTGTCATCCTCAGGGTCAATAACTTTAATGATGTCCTGTTTTGAATTCGCGTATTTTTTTAACATTGAATCTGCAAGCATTAGGAATGTAAGGTTGTGCTGTACATCCTCTGCTGTGAAAAATTCTAAAATCTCTGCTTCATTTTCTCTTTCTGATACTCTCTTTGCCAATGCCATTCTTAAACTCCTTTTCTTTACGGATTTCTCTCTCTCTAACTCAAAATCCGAATCTGCAACCATTATATTTTTCTATATACGGAAACTCCGCTAAAAAGTTTAATTTTTAGCGGAGTTTCTTTACAATTATTTACAAAATGCTACGATTGTAGCGGCTGTTTCATTGCGGCTTTTATTCTGCGGAAAGTCTTGTCTTTACCGATGATTGCAAGGATTGCAGTCATATCAGCCCCGCAAAGTCTGCCGGTTACGGCCGCTCTGATTGCCCACATTGTTACTTTCGGTTTAATACCTTTTTCTTTGTAGTATCCGCGGAAAGCTTCAAGTTTTTCGTGAAGATTTTCTTCTGTCCATTCCCAGTCAGGAGCCTGTTCCATAAATGTTTTCAAAACATCCTGTGCGGTTTCTGTTTCAAGGGTTTCTCTTGCTCTGTCGTCGATTTCGACATCCTGACCGAAGAAATACGGAACAGCATCAGTGATATCTGAAAGCAATGTCAGGGGTTCATAAGTGATTTCAACCATTCTGGTGTACTGGGCATCCGTAAGCTCAGAGAGGTCATATTTTGTCAGATACGGTTTCAATCTTTCTTTCAACTCCGGAATTGAAAGCATTTTGATATAATGGCTGTTCATCCAGTTGAGTTTGTCGTATTCAAAGATTGAATTTGATGAAGAAACTTCATTGATTCTGAAATCTTTTGCAATCTCATCAACGGTTTTGATTTCCTGACCGTCAGAAGGCGACCAGCCAAGAAGCGCTACAAAGTTGATAAGAGCATCAGTCAAATAGCCTTTTTCAACGAATTCTGAAACAGCGGTTGCGCCGTGTCTTTTGGAAAGTTTGCTTCTGTCAGGTGCAAGAATCATTCCGAGGTGTCCGAAGCGCGGAACTTCAGCGCCGAGTGCTTCAAAGATAAGAATTTGTTTGAATGTGTTTGAAATATGGTCTTCTCCTCTGATAACATGCGAAATTTTCATAAGCATATCGTCGATTACAACAGCAAAGTTGTAAGTCGGAGCGCCGTTGGATTTCAAGATTACAAAATCTCCGAGAAGATCTGTATCAACGTGGAGTTTGCCTTTTACAAGGTCATCAAATTCAAGGATTGAAGACTCGTGAAAAGCCTTCTGTGCTTTTGAAATGTTAAATCTGATTGCGGGTTTTCTTCCTTCTGCGCGGAGTTTAGCTTTTTCTTCCTCAGTCAGATTTTCGCATTTTTTTGTGTAGACATAAGGTTTTTTATTTTCGGCAGCTTCTTTTTTCTCTGCCTCAAGTTCTTCCGGAGTGCAGAAACATTCGTAAGCAAAACCTTTGTCAATCAATTCCTGAACGTATTTCGGGTAAATATCAAATCTTTCGGATTGTGTGTAAGGACCGTAAGGGCCGCCGATATCGGGGCCTTCATCCCAGTTAAGCCCGAGAGCCTTAAGACTGTCAAAAATATTTTTAATATATTCCTGACTTGTGCGCTCTGCGTCTGTGTCTTCTATTCTTAAAACGAATTTACCGTTATTTTTTTTAGCAAAAAGATAGTTGAACAAAGCCGTTCTTGCTGTTCCAATGTGCAAATTCCCGCTCGGGGATGGTGCAATTCTGACTCTAACTTCTGACATTTTTAATCCTTCTTTCTTATGTTTTTAAATCAGCATAAAAAGGATATCACGAGCAAAAATTATTTTCAATATTACTGGAGAATGTACAATGGAGAGCACCCCCAGCCGGAGCCGTTTTTACAGTCGTCAATGTATGTGTCATCATAAATATAAGCATCATTGCCGGTTCCGGAACAGCCGTTTACTATCGTATATTTTCTATTTCCGCTTTTGTTTTCAAAAAATCCGGGTGTCTGAGCATTTTTAGGAATCACAAGATAAAATATATCACGTCCGACTGTATTCGGATTTTTTGCCCCGTTTACATCTACAAAAATTTGTCTGTAACAATTGAAGTTAATCCATGCACCATCAGGAAGATAAAATGTATAGGGTGTGTAGCCGGTGTTAAGAGTAATCGGGTTTCCTTTTTTATCATACCATTTACTCTCTTTATGCCACTGAAAATTCTTGTCTATTCTGGCGTAATTCGTTCCTGATGTATAATTGGAAAGAACTTCATCACATCTGAGGCCTGATTTTGCGGCGTTAAGCTTTTCTCCAAACCGGCATATATAATACACCATATCTGACCATTTTTCAAAAACCATAACATTTTCGTCTTCAACTATAATCATCTGCAAAGCCTGCGAAATTACCGAAACCTGCTTTTTGAACATGGCTCTGAACTGTCTGTCACGGGCGTTGTTTATTAC
>CALUPM010000071.1 GCA_944322665.1 Candidatus Gastranaerophilales bacterium
AGAACTTATCGCCTTATCGCCTTGCAGTCCTATCGCCTTCTCAACTCTCCTCACCCTTCACCCTTCACCCTTCACTTTGATAAGAACTTATCGCCTTATCGCCTTGCAGTCCTATCGCCTTCTCAACTCTCCTCACCCTTCACCCTTCACCCTTCACTTCTTTTCTCCTCTCCGTCACAATTATTTACATTAAATGGAATTTTTATCGGGTTTTAACTACAATATCTCTATAGAATTAAGAGGGATATTATGGAACTGATTTTAGATATTTTATACATTTATGTTGCGCTTTACACATTGTTTTTCCTTGCGCTGGCTATCCGCAACCTCAGCGACAAAAAGTTTAAACGAGAAAAGAAATATTCACAGTTTGAAGACAAGGACAACCTAGCCGTTGTAATTTATGCGCACAACAACGCAGATACGCTTGAAACTCTTATCCGTGAAATTAAATCACAGGATTATCCGATTGGGAATTTTAAGGTGTTTCTAATTCTCGACAACTGCACGGACGGGTCACAGAATCTGTATAACAACGACAATTTTATCCATACGATTAATATTAAAGACGTCGGAACAATTGGTAAAGATCAGGCAATTTCAATTCTACTGGAACAGTTGTCGCAGGACGATTTTATAGATTCGTTTGTGTTTATAGATGCAGACAGAAGCATTGCGCCGGACTTTCTTTCGACCGTTAATGCGGCACTTGCTAAAAACAGCGTCTTAAGCGGCGAAACTATTATTGATATGGAAAATTTCGGCCCGATTGACAAAATTAAAGCCGCATATCAAAAATATCACATGAATTTTATCCGCCGCGCGCGCTCTCTTTTCGGGCTTGCTTCTCAGGCGGACAGCGGGGTTTTTATAATCAAAAAAGATATTGTTAATGAAATCGGCGATGTTGATTTTAAAGATATAAATTCTGAACTTAAATACAGCCTTCTGCTCTCAAAAATAGGCTTCAAATGCACTTACAACCCGAATATCCAGACGATTGTCGACAGTGCGAATTATGAATTTAAAAAGCCCCGGCTTTCTGCAAGGCTGAACCTTTTCAGAAACGGAATCCTGCAGATATTTTCTAAGAATTTCGTATTTAATGAACATGTTCTGTCGCTTATTTATCCGAACATCTGGACACTGCTGATTATTTATGCGATAGTTCTCAGACATTCTTACAAATCTTACTTCTTCCTTGATTTTAAGTTTGTGTTGTTTACATTCATACTTCTGGCAGTCGGGTTTGCGCTGAGCCTTGTGGAGTCAAAACTTACAAAATCTGAAATTTTCAGGCTGTTTTTGTACCCGTTGTATTCTCTCGGGCACATAATCAAAAATCTTCCGCCTGTCAGAAAACTTACTAACAAAATTCTCAACAGGGAAGACTCAAACGAAAACTCCCAGAAATTCGACGTTGATGTTGTTGTTTCAACAAGCAGAAGCAATCTGAACTGTAAAATGCAGTTTATATCGGATCACGGGCTTGCAAAAATCAGATTTTTCTATAAGAACAAAAAATTCACAACCGGCACGCACTTAAGAATGATAGATGCGCTTCAGGAATTAAAAACAAAACTTGACGATTACGGTTTTGTCCTCAGAATTTGCAGCTGCTGTACACACTTTACGCCGAACGTTGACGGGTCGACAAATATGCTGAAAGGCTTCTGTAACAGTGATTATCCATCGCCATCTATCAAAGAGCCGAAGCCGACTTTAATCTGGAACACCTGCAACGACTTCTGTCCGGCAGAACTGAACAATCTGATTTCTGAAATGGTTAAAGAAAGCAATCAGGAGTAACTATTTCGTTAATCATATAAAATGACCCGCAGATTATTGTGAGGGTATCAGGTTTGTATTCAAATTCGTCTAATGACCTGAACTCTTTTGACGGGAATGCGCATTCTGCTTGAAGTTCTTCGACTGCGCAAGAATTAGGGTTAGAAAAATGGTTAAAATAGATTTCGTCATTTTTGTCGAACAATAGCGCCATCATTTTTTTGTAATCTTTATTTTTCAGACATCCGAAAACATAGCGGCGTTTTTTGTCCGGAAAATAAAAATCAAGGCTTTCTCTGAGCGCGGCAATTCCGTTCGGGTTGTGCGCCCCGTCGATTATAAGATTTTTGGCTTCAACAAACTGAAATCTTGCAGGATGTTTAACCTTTGTAAGCGCTGCTTGAATAACATTCTCCGGAATTTCAGGAAACACAAGCCTTATTGCAGCAAGCGCAAGCGACAAATTTTCCTGCTGATAAAGCCCTTTAAGCGAAAGGTTTGAGGTATCTTCCAGAGGTGTTATCATCATTAAAAGAGAATTATTTGCATCCGCAGCATCTCTGATTGCCTCGTAACCTTCGGATGTAATGACCGGACAATTTGGCTTTATAATTCCGGCTTTCTCGAAAGCTATTTTATCTTTAGTGCTTCCGAGCCGTTCGGTGTGGTCAAGATCAATATGCGTAATCACGGCACAAAGGTTGCTTTTTATAACATTTGTCGCATCAAACCTTCCGCCGAGTCCTGTTTCCAGAACAACAACATCAACGTTATTTTCTGCAAAATATTTAAATGACAGAGCCGTCAGGATTTCAAACTCTGTTAAATGAATATTATTTTTATCCGCCAGATTGCAGATTTCAAATACAAGCCGTGCAAAATCTTCATCAGAAATATCAACACCGTTAATTTTTATGCGTTCTGTGTATTTGAAAAGATGCGGGCTTGTATAAAGTCCGGTTTTCCTGCCGTCCTCCCGTAAAACAGCCTCAAGAATTGCGCATACGCTGCCTTTTCCGTTGGTGCCTGCAACGTGAATACATTTCAACTTATCCTGAGGGTTGCCGAGAAACTCCAGCACAGCAGAAATCCGCTCCAGCCCGAGATTAATATAAAACTTGCCTTTAGATGTCAAAAGCTCTTTTGCATCATTATATGAGTACATAAAATTACCTCTTTTGAGCGGCTGTTTCAAGCAGTTTGCCGCAAATTGCATCTGCCGCATCATATTTCGCAAGCAAAAGCGCTTTTTGTTGTAGTTTGGAAAGCTTATCTGAATTTTTCACAAGCAGCAGGATATCCTCAAGCAGCGTGTCCGCATTAAGCTCATCGTCTTCAATATATAATGATGCGCCCTTTTCTTCCATATATCTTGCGTTTTTGCGCTGATGGTCAGCCGCCGCATGAGGGTATGGGACAAGGATAGATGCCGCACCTGATGCGCAAATTTCCGAAATACTCAGCGACCCTGCCCTTGATACCGCAATGTCAGAAGCCTTCAGGACAGTCACCATATCTTCAAAATAAGGCCTTACAATCAAATTTGAATCGCACTCATACTCAGGATAAATTTTTATCAATTGTTCGATTACTCTTTCAAAATTTTTCTTTCCTGTCTGGAATATGATTTGCAGATTAAATTCTTTTGAAAGTTTTTTGAGAATATCAACAGACGCATCGTTAATCGTCCGAGCGCCTTGCGATCCGCCCATTATGCAGAGAGTTGTTTTATTTGAAAGCCCGAGGCTTTTGCGCGCCTCTTCTTTTGAAATTGTTTTAAAAGTTTTTCTTATCGGGTTGCCGTTTATAAGACAATTTGGATTTTTGATTTCCGATTTTGCACACTCAAAAGCCAGCGAAACAGCGGAAGCCCATGGTGCAAGCTTTCTTGTCACAAGCCCCGGTTTTGCGTCGCAATCGTGCATCATATAAGGAACTTTTAAGATTTTAGCCGCAATAAGCGCCGGCGCCGACACATAACCGCCTGTTCCAAATACAGCATCCGGTTTGTATTTCAGCATATAAAAACAGCTCTTCATTATTGCAAAAGAAAGTTCAAAACACCACTTCAAAAGTCCTAAACCTGCACTCCTCGGCATTCCATGAACTTTTACAGGCAAAAATTTGAAACCTTTCCCGCTTACAATATCATACTCTAGATTATCAGGATTTCCGACGTAAAAAAGCTTTTCGCCTCTTTCACTTAATCCGTCGGCAATCGCAACAGCCGGATAAATATGTCCTCCGGTGCCTCCGCCTGTTATAAAAAAAGTTGCTTTTTTATCTTCGTGCCCGTTCATCTTCCTGATTCCTTATTTTCTTAATTCGTTTTTTAGAAATATTCAACAAAATTCCAATCATCCAGAGCGACACAATCAGAGAAGAACCGCCGTAACTGATAAAGGGAAGCGGAACGCCGGTTGTCGGCAGGAATGAACTTGCAACGCTTATATTCAAAAATGCCTGAAACCCTATTGCAAACGTAATCCCGACCGCCAGAAGCCTGCCGTACATATCAGGACAGCGCGAAGCAATAATAAAACCTCTATGCACAAGAGTCCAGAAAAGCCCGATTACAAGCACACACCCGATAAAGCCGAGTTCTTCCGCCAGAATTGCAAAGATAAAGTCAGTGTGGCATTCCGGAAGATACGCAAGTTTCTGGATTGATCCGCCGTATCCGACACCGTTAAAACCGCCCGAGGCAAACGCTATCAGAGATTGAATTATGTTATAACCGGCACCCTGCGGATCACTTTCCGGATGGCGCCATATTCTTAAACGCTGAAGCTGATAGGGTTTGATAATTGTCGTCAGCGCCAGAACTATCGTTGTAACGCCGGCTGCAAGGCAGCTGAAAAACAGCTTCAATGACCCGCCGCCGCACAAAAACATTACAACGCAAACCGACAAAAGCAAAATTACCATACTCAAATTGGGCTGCATAAAAATAAATGCAAGCATTACAATTATCGGAATAAAATACTTAATCCACTTCGTTTCATCAAAAAGATTCGGGTTATCCTTAAAAGCAGATGCCATAAGAAGCACTACCGCAGGTTTTGCAAACTCTGATGGCTGAAGCTGGAAGCCTAATATATTTATCCATCTTTTAGCGCCGTTTACCGTAACCCCGAGCGGTGTAAAGTCCACAAGCATCAGTGCTATTATAATCCCTGCCGCCAGCAGGGTATTCCACTGCGCAAGCTTTTTGTAATCGTAATTCGTAAAAAATTTAAGCCCGATAAACCCGACAATAAAACATATAATCTGCTTAATCAAAAACTGCGCGGGATTAATTCCTTCATCCAGACACTTAGGCGCGGAAGCGGAAAATATCATCATAAATCCTATCATGACAAGAAAAGTCACGACAATCAGAAGCGTTCTGTCCGGAGAAGATATTATAACGCTCTGGATTGAAGACCTGCTATTCCGCGGTCTTTCTCTGTCGTAATTGCCTCTGTCATAATCTCGATAAGACATAATCTTTAAAGACCTTTCCTCTTTCCTCGTATCCGCTGAACATGTCAAAACTTGCGCATGCCGGCGACAGCAAAATAACATCCGGATTTAATTCAATAGCTCTGTCGACTGCGCTCTGAAGTGAATTTTCTCTGACTATATTTTCAAATCCGTCGGATTTTAAATTTTCTTCAAATCTGTCAGCCGCCTCTCCAATCAAAATAACCGTTTTGATATGTTCTTTACAGGCTTCGTCAAACTCTTTTAAGTCCGTATTTTTGTCGCGGCCGCCGGCTATCAGAACAACATCTCCGCTGTTAAAAGACCTTATTGCAACAAGTGAAGCTTCGGGATTTGTAGCTTTTGAATCGTTATAAAAAGCAATGCCGTTTTTTTCAGCAAATTTTTCAAGTCTGTGCTCGGGCACCTTGAATGTCATTATTGCATCTTTTATATGTTCGTTGGAAACCCCTTCGAGTTTTGCGGCAATTACTGCACACATTAAATTTTGGTAATTGTGTTCTCCTATGAGCGGGCAGTCCTTCAAATCAATTATATGTTCTTCTTTGCCGTCACGTTTAAAATAAATTGCGTCATTTTTTTCATAACAGCAGTTGTCCCCGATTTCTCCGGCAAACATAAACACAGTGCCGCCGCATTTTTTTGAAAATTCAAGAAGCTTTTCATCTTTTGCATTCAGAACTGAAAAAGCCGGTTCCTGCGGGGATTTAAAGATTTTAGCTTTTGCGTCAAAATAATTTTCAAGCGAACCGTGCCAGCTTATATGATCGGGCGTGAAATTTGTCCAGACTGAAATCTGCGGCTGAAATGCGTTGCTGTATTCAAGCTGGAAAGAACTTACTTCACACACAAAAATCTCAACATCACCGTCCAGCAAATCGCACGGCGGAACCCCGTAATTTCCGCAAGGATAGGCCTTAAATTCTTTACTCAAAATATGTGCGGTCAAAGCCGTCGTTGTCGTCTTGCCGTTAGTGCCCGTAATTGCAACAAAAGGCTTCTCCGTTTGCGTAAAAGCAAGTTCTATTTCAGAAATCACTGCAATTTTTTCAGATTTCAGCCGCTGCATAATCTCTGCTTCAGGAGGAATTCCGGGGCTTGTTACTGCAATATAAGAATCCTTTATAAAATCGTCAGAATGTCCGCCTGTTTCAACTTTTATCCCGAGAAGCTCCAGTTCGGCAATTGTTTTGTTATCATCATCCTTACGCTCCCTGCTTTCGGTTATAAAAACATCCGCGCCGTGTTTGTTTAAGTATTTAGCCGCAGATATTCCGCTCTTTGAAAGCCCCAGTACTAGAACTTTTTTATCAAACCAGCTTGATTTCATAATTAAATTACTCCTTTCAGAGTTAAATAAAACAACGTCAGCGCAAATGCCCCGAAAATTGCGGACAACAGTGCAAATGTTATGACAATTTTCTTTTCGCTCCATCCTGAAAGTTCAAAGTGATGGTGAATCGGCGACATTTTGAAAATTCTTTTGCCTGTTGTTTTGTAGCTTGTGACCTGCAAAATTACGGAAAGCGCCTCTATTACAAAAATCCCGCCGATGAATATCAGCAGAAATTCAAACTTTCCGACAACCGCAAGCGTCCCGAGAAGTCCGCCGATTGCAAGCGATCCTGTGTCGCCCATAAAGACTTCGGCTTTCGGTCTGTTGTATTTTAAGAACCCGAACAGCGCACCCGCAACCGATGCCGCGATAATTCCCGCTCCCGGATGTCCGCTTAAAAGCAGTATCAGCGAACACGCAGCAAAAGCAAACATGCCTGTTGATGACGCAAGTCCGTCAAGCCCGTCTGTTAAATTGTAAGCGTTTGAAGCACCTGTTATTACGAAAACCGAAAACAGCGGATAAAACCATTTGAAATCAATAGCAAAGTTTCCGATTGAAAAATATGTACCTTCCGGATTTGTCATCATCACAAAAGCCGTCGGAAGAAGCGCTATTGCTATCTGTCTTAAAAGCTTGCCCTTTGCGCTCAGACCGTCATTGTGTTTACCTTTAAGTTTAAGATAATCGTCCTGAAAACCTGCAAATGCGTAAAATATAAATGTAATCAATATAATAAAAACTTCTTCCGAAAATCTCTGCGCAAGCAAAAGAGCTATAACAGAAGCTATTATTGCTGCAATTATTATAAACACACCTCCTGTTGTCGGGGTTCCTTCTTTTTTCTGGTGCGCTTCCGGAGCAACGTCTTTAACGTATTGACCTATCATTTTCTTTTTCAGAAATGAAATATACGGAACGCCGAGCAAAAGACATAATATCATTCCGAGCAAAAATGCCACTGTTATCATTATCATGACCTGTTATTCTCCCTCAAATATTCAATTATCTCTTCAAACTTCATGGCTCTTGATGCCTTTAAAAATATTGTACTGCCTGCAGGGATGTTATCAATAACAAACCGCGCGGCAGAAGTGTTATTTTCAAAATTCTTTACAAAAATCCCCCCGTCTTCAAGACTTTTCCCGATTTTTTCGGCTAAATGCCCGACAGTGAGGAATTTAACGGACTCAGCAGGTATTTTTAAAGCACGGATTTTTTCTGCAAGATATTTTCCGGCTTCTCTGTGGAGTTCTTTCTCCTGCCCGCCGAGTTCGCCCATATTTCCGAGAATTACAACCGGATTGTTGTATAATTCCAGAAATGTCGAGACCGATGCTTTCATGGATTCAGGGTTAGCGTTGTAGCTGTCGTTTATAACATTAAATCCGCAGATTTCTTCCGACTCCCAGCGTTTTTCAATCGCATGGTATGCCAAAAGTCCTTCTCTTATTTCTTCGTAAGACATTCCGAGCTTAAATCCCGCTTCAATTGCAGCAAGAGAGTTTTCAATGTTGTAGCTGCCTTCAACGTTAAGTTCGTATTCTCTTCCTTTGTATAAATATCTTGAATACCCCCGTTTTTGCTCCAGAATTTTGACGTCCGCGATTGTAAACCATATTTTTTCGCCAGCATATCCGGAAGTAAAAGTTTTCAGGCGGGGATTGTTGTTTGCAATCAAAGAACCCGACGGGTTCAGGGATTTAACGATTTCTGATTTGGCTTTTGCTATATTGTCAAGGCTTCCGAGCCTGCCAAGGTGTGCCGAGCCTGCGTTTGTAATAATTGCAATATCAGGTTCGGAGTATTTTGAAAGAAGTTCAATTTCGCCTAACCCTCTCATCCCCATTTCAACAATCAGACATTCTGTATCTTCTTCCATTCCGAGAATAGTCTGACAAAGCCCGATTTCGTTGTTGTGGTTTGATAAGGTTTTGTGTGTTTTAAATTTGCGGCTCAAAACAGAATAAACCATTTCTTTAGTGGTGGTTTTGCCTGAACTTCCCGTGATTGCAACAGTTTTCGGGTTGTATTTGCGCCTGATAAACCGTGCAAGAGAAAGATATGCCGTTAAAGTGTCATCCACCTTATATATGGCAGCGGCATTTTCTAAAACCTCACCGCCGGTTGTAAAATATCCTGCAGCACCCTTTTCAACCGCCTTAGATATAAATTTTTCGCCGTCAAAATTTTCACCTTTTAAAGGGAGATAAATTTCGCCTTTATTTATGGTTCTTGTGTCGGTAGAAATTCCGAATTTCCTCTCTTCGTCAGATTTTTTTAAGACTTCCGCCTCTGTGGCAGAAACAATTTCTTTCTCATTAAACTTCATAATATAATTTTACTTCAAACATATCAGGAGAGTAAAAAGTTAATAAATATTAATACTGCTTGACATCGGGATTTGAGTATCGGATAATAAGTGTACGTGTATTACAGGTAAATCGTTTACAAAACCCCGCAAAGCTTGTGCTGAAAGGGTTACGAAACCTCAATTAGAAAGGACAAACAAATGTACGCAATTGTAGAAACAGGCGGAAAACAGTATCAGGTTGAAGAAG
>CALUPM010000072.1 GCA_944322665.1 Candidatus Gastranaerophilales bacterium
CATGTTTCCGAATACCATTGTCTGAACGTTTACGGCAGTACCGTAGTTGTGGTCGATTTTGTTCATGTTTCTGTAAGCAACAGCACGCGGAATGTTCCATGATCTGAATACCGCTTCAATTGCTTCTTCAAGCTGAACGTACGGATCCTGCGGGAATTCTTTGCCGGTTACTTCTTTGATTACGTTTTTATAAATCGGAATTAAAGATCTCCATCCGTCTGCAGAAACCTGAGTATCTTCTTTTACGCCTTCTCTTTCTTTAACTTTTTCAACTTCGGATTCAAAGTATTTTTGTCTGTCCATGTCCCATGCAACGGAACCGAACATTGTTAAGAAACGGCGGTAGCTGTCATAGCAGAATCTCGGGTTGTTAGTCAATCTGATCATCGCTTCGACAGTATCGTCATTCATACCGAGGTTAAGTATTGTTTCCATCATGCCGGGCATTGAAAGTCTTGCGCCGGAGCGAACAGAAACCAGAAGCGGATTTGTTGTATCGCCGAACTTTTTGCCTGTTTGTTCTTCAACATCTTTCAGTGCGGCTTTAACTTCATCCATCAGTCCTGCGGGCATGGTGTTTCCGTGGTTGATGTAATCCATACAGGTTTCTGTAGTGATTGTCAAACCCGGAGGAACAGGTAACCCCAAATTGGTCATTTCAGCAAGGTTGGCGCCTTTGCCGCCAAGAAGGTTGCGCATTGTTGCGTTGCCCTCTCTGAAAAGCCATACGCGTTTTTCGCTCATAGTTTGTTTCTCCTTAAATTAAATAAACTGTACCAAACACTTTTTCTTATAATATCACGAAAAAATCATTTACAATACTTTATATTCAGTAAAATCAGATTTTTATACTTTTGTTGAAGGTGTTTAAAACGTATTCCTTCGCAAAAACGTAATATATTTATCTCCGTATTTTTTCTGTTTAAGAATTTCATATCCCGAAAAATCAACTTCGTTTACGTGTTCCAGTATAACAATATTGTGCACAATGTTTTTAACAGCGTCAAGACTTGCCTCGTAAATACCCGAATAATACGGTGGGTCTATGTAGATGACATCAAATTTTTCTTTCATATTTTGCGTAATTTTAAGAGAATCTCCCTGAAGAAGCACGGGGGCAGGATTAAAATTTTTAAAATTATTTTTTATAACCTGCATAACTTTAGGATGCTTTTCAATGGCAACAGCAGTATCAAAACCTCTAGACAGCGCTTCCAGCCCCATAATTCCGGAGCCTGAAAACATATCAAGAAAAGATTTTCCATCAAAATCCATCACGGATTGCAGCGTGTTAAAAACAGCCATTCTGACTTTTGACAAAGTAGGACGGGTAATTTTTTCATCCGGAGCTGTTATTTTCCGCCCCTTAAAAATTCCTGCTGTTATATTCATACGGGTATTTTACAACGAACAGGTTTTGTTGTATAATAACCTTAATAAATTATCTTGAAATACGTGAAAACGGAGCTTTATGACAGATATAAAAAGAAACAAAACAGAAGTTATAGTTGTGGGCGGAGGACCTGCCGGAATTGCCTGCGCAGTGACAATTGCTAGAGCCGGACATGAAGTTATTCTTATTGAAAGAGGAAGTTTTTCAGGAAGCAAAAATGTCTTTGGCGGGGCGATTTATGCACAGCCAACCCGTGAAATCTTCCCGAACTTTGAAAAAGAAGCTCCGATTGAAAGGTTGAATGTTGAACATAAGTTTGCAATTCTTGGCGAAGATGATTCTACTGTAATTTCTTACCGTCATAAAGACCTTGAAAATCCGGCTTATACCGTAATCCGCGGAAAATTTGACCGCTGGATGGCGGAAGAAGCAAGAAAAGCTGGAGTAATTATCGCGGAAGAAACAGTTGTGAAAGAACTCCTTATTGAAAATGAAAAAGTCGTCGGGGTCAAAACCGAACTTGAAGAATATTATTCGGACATCGTGGTTCTTGCAGACGGGGTAAACTCGCTCCTTGCAAAACAAATCGGATTTAGAGAAACAATTGAGCCAAAAGACGTGGCGCTCAGCGTTAAAGAAGTAATTAAACTCGACAGAGAAAAAATTAATGAAAGATTTAATCTTACTGATGACGAAGGCTGTGTTTATGAAATTTTTGGCGGGCCGATGAAAGGCATGCTCGGGCTTGGATTTCTTTATACAAATAAAGACTCCGTAAGTATTGGCCTTGGCGTGGGGCTTGATGCTCTATGCGACAAAAACTTGAAACCTTATGAACTTCTTGACAAACTGAAAGAACATCCGTCAATCTCGCCGTTAATAAAAGACGGCGAACTGCTTGAATATTCCGCACACCTTATTCCGGAAGGCGGTTACAAAAAAATCCCGACTCTTTCCGGCGCAGGTGTTATGATTGCCGGAGATGCGGCTATGCTTGTCAATAACCTCCACTGGGAAGGCACAAACCTTGCCATGATTTCAGGGAAACTTGCCGGAGAAACAGCTGTCACGGCTCTTGCAAAATGTGACTTCAGCGAAAAAATGCTCGCTAAATACCCGGAAGCACTTGAAAAATCTTTTGTTATGAAAGACCTCCGAACATACAGAAATCTTATGGACGAAGCACACAACCGCAGCAACTCATTTATGGGCTACTATTTAAAAGAAGTAAACGGGTTTTTCAATATGTTCACGACAGTTGACAGTATCCCGAAACGTGAAAAATTCCGCAGGTTTATCTTTGACTTTATCAAAAAAAGAAATATAATAGAATTATTCAAAGACGCGCTCAGCGCCTTCAAACTTTTTTGGAGTATCTTGATAAAATGACACTCGACGACAAACTTTTTACAGTTAAATACAAACCGGACAGCGAAAGCCACCTGAAACCCGATTTTGAAAAATGCAAAACCTGCACCTCTAAAATCTGCACGGTGATTTGTCCTGCAAAAGTTTACGAATGGGAAGAAAATGAACAAAAACTCACGGTGAATTTTGAAAACTGTCTTGAGTGCGGCGCCTGCCGGATTGCCTGCGAAAAAAACTGCATTGACTGGGAATATCCGCGCGGAAACAAAGGCGTTACATTCAGAAACGGGTAATTAAAAGTGAATTAAGGAAATAATTAAGAAAATAAGTGCTTTACATAATAAAAAGGAGACATGGATTATGAAAGAAGAATACAGCAACCAGCACCGCAGGTGGTACGACAAAGACCCTGTACTTTCTCAGGCAGTTGAAACTCTCGAACACAGCGATGACGAAACCCAGATTAAAATCGCCCTGAACTTAATTAAAATTATTATTGAACACAACATTGAAGACGAAAAATTTGAAGCTGTTGAAGATATTATAAACGCCGTTGGCTCTGGTCTTGACGACAACCGCAAAGGCCGCTGGTATGATATTGACTCAACCCTCAGAACCGCTATGAACATGCTTCAAAACTGCCCGCCCGCAACACAGCACCTCATTGCAAAAGAAATGGCACAAATGGTTGTTAATAAAATTAAAACCAACGAAGACGACAAAGACGAAAATGAAGAATAATATTCTTTAAACCGGCGCAAGCCTTATATTTAAAACTACACGGGCGGAACTTTTGAAAAAGTTCCGCCCGTTTCAATTAATATTTCGTTCAATTTAGTTTTTAAAATAGTCGCAGATTAAAGTCTTTTTGCGCGGAAGCAATGATTTCAGCCTTTTTACAAACGTATTCTGTTCTATTTTTTCAAGTTCTTTTTTCAGGATTGCTTTTTCCAAAACGACTTTGTTGTAAAGTTCCGAGCATACTGAACTTTTATCTATGTGCGCTTTTAATTTCGACAATTGAACTTCTTTTTCTTTAATGGTTTTAATTAGTTCGTTTTTCACTTTTTTGAAGACCTCTTGAACTTTACCATATAAGAATAATATTAATTCTCAAATTTTAAATCGACTTTTTAGTTGATTTAAGCTCCGGCAGGCAATAAATCATACTCATAGCCTATTTTTAAAGCCTTGATATTCAACGGGAGAAGATTTTTTCTGTGCGGCGGAAGAACCCTGTCAAGCGCATCTATCAAATGTTCCAGCGAAACCATTTTGCTTGCTTTTGCAAGAATTCCAAGAGCCAGAATGTTTGCCATTTTTATATTTCCGAGATCTTCAGCCAGTTTTGTAATCGGTGCAAACAAATAGTTGATATCCGTCCTGTTTTTCAATTCTTTCACGAGTGAGGAGTTTGCAATCATCACCCCGCCTTTTTTAATTTTTTTCAAAAATTTTTCAAACGAGGCCTGATTTAAAGCGACAATAAAATCCGTGTTTAATTTATTGACTGCGCTGACTTCCTCATCGCTTGCCACGACTTCGCAGTTGACGGTTCCGCCTCTCATCTCCGCACCGTAGCTCGGATACCACGTAACCTTTTTACCCGCCAGCATAAACGCTGTTGCAAGAACTTCTCCTGCCAGAAGCACTCCCTGACCGCCAAATCCTGCTATTATAAAATTCTTTTCCATTTTTCAGTCCTCTTAAAAATTTGTTGTTTAATTTTGATAATCATTACGGATTGTTTTAAAGCAATCGTCATCACATGTTATGCGCTTGAGGAACTCTAACGCATTCTGCGGGTCAATCCGTCAGAAGTGACATCTTTGTAAACTCCGGGCACGAAAGTTTTCATCATTTCATCTCTGACTCTTTCGTGCGCCTTAGATGGTGTCATTTTCCAGTTGGTCGGACAGGTTGAAAGGATTTCGACAAACCCGAACCCCAACCCCTGAAGCTGAACTTCAAAAGCTTTCTTGATAGCCTGTTTGGCTTTTCTGATATTAGCCACGCTGTCAAGAGAAACTCTTGCTGAATACGCCGTGCCGTCGCAAAGTGCAACATGTTCGGCTATTTTAATCGGATAACCGTAATACTCAAGATTACGTCCGGTCGGTGAGGTTGTCGTAACCTGCCCTAAAAGAGTTGTCGGCCCCAGTTGCCCGCCGGTCATGCCGTAAGTTGTGTTGTTTATGCAGATTGCACTGACGTTTTCGCCTCTGAGTGCAGCATGCAAACTTTCCGCAAGTCCGATTGAGGCAAAGTCGCCGTCCCCTTGATAGGTGAATACAAATTTATCAGGACGCGCCCTTTTAACCCCCGTAGCTTCCGCAAGCGCCCGCCCGTGCGGTGCCTCTATTGAATCTACATTCAAAAAGTCATAAAGCGTAACCGAACATCCGATAGATGCGGCAAGAATTGTTTTTTCTCTTATTTTCAATTCATCAAGCACTTCCGCCACTAGCCTGACCGCAACCCCGTGGTCGCAGCCCGGACAGAAGGAGAATTTTACATCTTTTTTAAATGAATCGGGAATTTTAAAAACCTGTACTGTCATTATATAAGTTCCTCAATTTTTTCTAAAATTTCTTCCGGAGCAGGAGGCGCGCCGACAGGTTTATGAATAAGTTCGACAGGAACTTTTCCGTTTACTGCAAGCCTGATATCATTAATCATCTGCCCCATATTGACTTCAACAGAAATCATTTTTTTAGTTTTTGAAGCCAGTTCATTAAGTCTTGCCGAAGGGAACGGAAAAAGTGTAACCGGTCTGAAAAATCCGGCTTTAATGCCTTTTTCCCTGCACAATTTCATTGCGGTTTTAACGTTTCTTGAAGTGCTTCCGAAACTTATTAAGATAACATCAGCGTCTTCCGTGCCTATTTCTTCCCACTCTGTTTCGTTTTTCTCAATAGTTCTGTATTTCTCAAAAAGTTTTTCAAGGAATACACACTGATTATCCGCAAGCGGAGCGTAAGAGCGGATAATTCTGCCGTCACGGCCTTTTGCGCCGGTAAGAGCCCAAGATGAATTGTCAATTTCAGGATAAGGATATTCTTTAAACTCGACAGGTTCCATCATCTGTCCCAAAAGCCCGTCCGCCAGAAGCATGGTCGGATTTCTGTATTTGTGCGCAAGATAGAAGGCTTTGTAGGTCAAATCCACACACTCCTGAACGGTTGAAGGAGCCAGAACAATCAGATGATAATCCCCGTTTCCGCCGCCTTTTGTTGCCTGAAAATAGTCGCCTTGCGACGGATAAATATTTCCTAACCCCGGCCCGCCTCTCATAACGCTTATGAGTACAACCGGAAGTTCATCTGATGTCGCATAGCTCAAAGCTTCCTGCATCAGAGAAACCGCGCAGCTTGATGATGAAGTCATGGCTTTTGCGCCGGTTGAACAGGCACCTATAACCATATTCATTGCAGCAAGTTCGCTTTCCGCTGACACATACGCACGGTTCAATTCCTGCATCTTCCCGCTCATAAATTCGCCGATTTCGCTCTGCGGCGTAATCGGATAGCCAAAATAACATTCACAGCCGGCATTAATTGCCGCCTGTGCTATCGCATAATTGCCTTTTGTCAGAACTTTTTTATTTGACAGGGTTTCAGTTACCATAATTTATCCTTTATACACTTCCGTAATCGCTAAATCCGGACATCTGACTGCGCACATTGCACACCCCAGACACTCGCCTTCCGGGTCATCAAATTCCACAACCCTGTTTCCGAGGCTGTTCGTTTTATTGCCGATCTTAATCAACTTTTTCGGACATTCGTTTATGCATAAATAGCATGCTTTACATTTGTCACTGTCTATAACTATACGACTCATTACTACCTCTTAAAAAACATGTCTGTCTTTTATTATACCACCTAAAAATAAAAGCAGCATTTTAACTTTACAATTGTAATAATATACGTTAATATTTTTGCTCTTGTATATATTATTCTGCTAAAATGTAACCGTAGGGATATGTAAGTTAAGGAAAAATCTTAAATGGCACAAACTGAAATTGAAGAAATCGTAAATGTTATAAAGTCTGAAAATGCACTCCATAATGAGATGTACAACAACACACTCTCAGACATAAACACAAAACTTGAGGATATTGCAAACGACGGAATTACAACAGACCTTATCAAAAGCAGCCTCAAGGATCTGGAAATTGTTCTCGAAAGCCGCCACCGTTTTATATCCGAAAAATTCTCGGAGCTCAGGGAATCTTTTGAAAACCTTAACGAAAACAGCGAACTTCTTACTAAAAATGCCGATTTGAAAATTATGTTCAATCTCCTTAACGAACATATTGACCATTTTGCGCAGGAAATAAACGATCAAAGAAATCTTACGCTTGAGATTGAAGCAAAATTAGTTGAATTTAGAAACGATAATTCTAAAAAAGAAGAGATTATTGAAAACATTTCCGTTGTAAAAGATGGAGTTGAAAACATAAACAGAGGACTTGAAGCCTCAATTATGGATATAAACTCAAACCTCCGCGGAATTACAAAAACCCTTATGACTATGGATGTTACGGATCAAAATGACATAATTAAGCGAGAACTTGAAAACATCTATCTTGCCACAAACGCTATCCTTTCCACAATGGAAATCTTTGACCAGAAAAATGACGAAATAGCCAGAAATCAGATTACAAAAGACGATATTCTCAGCCTCGCAGGCAAAATAGACAATTCTTTTGCGCTTGTATCTGAAAAAGTAGATGCTCTTGACAAAAGCGACAATACAAATAAAATAATTGCTGAAATCGAAAAAAACAGGAACGAACTTTTGTCCTTTAATGAAAATGTTTCAAAAGGACTTTCAGATTATTTAACTTCCGTAAGAGATGTTCTTGCAAACAGCATTGAAGAAATTAAAGCTGCGCATGCACAAAATCCGGACAGCGACGCTTATATTCCGATGCAAAAGCTGGAAAATCTTGAAAAATTGTCTGATGATATCAAAAAAATCGACACTACAATTTCTAGCCAGAGCGAAAATTATTTAACTGTAATCAACACAAAAATAAAAGAACTCGGAGAAACACTTGACGGCTTTAAATCGGAAATAACATCATCAAACCTTCAGGCTGCAGCGGATTTCACTTCCAAATTTCAGGAACTTTCAAACAAGATTTCGGATTTTCCACAGATTTTTGACGGCAAATTAATTGAACTTCAGCAAAAAGTAGACAACGGATTAATTTCTATTGAAAACTTTGCACAGGAAAACAATCTGAAATTCGGGAATTCTCTGTCTGAAATTACCGGTATCAGAAACGATATAACGGATATTCTGGCAAATATCGGAAATCTCGGTGCAAATCAGGATTTATTTACCGCACACATTGACGGCAAATTTAATGAAAACCTGACTGAATTGAAAGACAATTTGAGTTTGTTTGAAGGCGGTTTTGAAAAACTTAAACACGATATTGAACAGTCAAATTTTGATAACAGATCTATACTTAGTGAAATTGCAGAAAAGACCTCCGTTCAAATTAACGAACTATTAAAAAATCTTCATGCCGGTCAAAATTCTGACATATTAACAGCAGAATTCAAATCAGGATTTGAAAATATTTCGGAAAATATTATGAATTTGAGAAATATTTTTACAGAGATTTCGGCGCAGAATGTCAGGAATATACTTTCGGCAATATCAGACTCAAAAGGCAGCATCAACGACATTGAAGAACGCTTAAGCGGGATACTTTCTGACGGGTTGAATAATTCCCGGAGTATCATTGTATCTGCAATAGAAGAAAACAAACAACTTATTGAAGATTTAAATAATCATTTTATGGCAATCTCCGAACAGAATGCGGGTAATATTTTATCAGGTATTGAAACCGCTTCCGCTAAAATCGACGCTGTTAATGAAAATATTTCATCTACATTCGGTGGAACTTTTGACAATATTCAGCAGACTATGTCTGACATTAAAGACGAAACCAAGCAGCAGCTTGACAGTTTAAACGAACATTTTACGACAATATCTGAACAGAACGCAGGTAATATTCTATCAGGCATTGAAACCGCTTCCGCTAAAATCGACGCTGTTAATGAAAATATTTCATCTACATTCGGTGGAACTTTTGACAATAT
>CALUPM010000073.1 GCA_944322665.1 Candidatus Gastranaerophilales bacterium
TACAATTCAGTGTTTACACCGCTTACTTCTTCCCAGTATTTTTCGTCACTTCTGTCCGGTTTTTTCAGAAGCCAATCTGCATAATCCTGGTTATATTTGTCCCAGTCTATCTGCCACTGCGGGTTTTCCACCTGTATTGTATCCCATTCGCTTTCAGGCGCCAGAACTCCGTATTTATCAAGAAAATCATACATATCAGAACTGGTTTCGTAATTTGTCGCATCAAGTTCCGATACCAGTATCTGATCATACTGGTTGACTATTCCGTACTGGTTTTTCAATTCGCCATACTGCGACAGCGACACACCGGTAAGTTTTTCCGTAACCTTGTTTCCGCCGCCGTCATAAGTTGTGTATAAAAGTTCTGTCGAATTCAGAGCATCCATATAAGCCGCACTTGCTGCCGTCGTTTCATTGGCAAGCGACGTCTTGGCAGTCGTGATTGTCTGACTCCGGAGTTCGTTGTCAGATATTCTCGACGTTATGCTTAATAATCTCGCCTGTGAAGCTGATAAGCCCATTTTTCGACCTTTCCTATAATACTTCTTATCTTCTTATACGGATTGAATGCAATTACTCTTTAATGTTTCAGGGGCATTTTTTTAAAATTTTACAAAAATTTACAATTGTTTTATCGAAAATTGACTGAAGTTTTTCTACATTATTCCGCTGAAGGAAGATATCATGTCATCCTGATGCGCACGAGCAGAGGGTGAAAGGCGTTAGCCGTACCCGTTTACTGCGAGTGCGAAAAGCCGAAGGCTCCCCCTTAAAACCCGATGGGATTCTTCGGTCGCAAGGCTCCCTCAGAATGACATGACTTAGACAAAATGGGGCGATTCCTTATCGCTTTCCAAAACGAAACCTCCTAGTGTCCTAGCATCCTAGTGCCTTAGTATCTTTTTTAGAAACAAACCATTCAACTTTTCAACCATTCACCCATTCAACCCCCTTCACTCTTCACCCTTCACACTTCACTCTGATAAGAACTTATCGCCTTATCGCCTTGCAGCCCTATCGCCTTAATCTTTACATATTTGCCAGCTTGCGTTTTACTGCTACCATGGAATTATGATAAGAATTTTTATGATTTCTGACAGAAATAATATCATTGAACGATTCGGAAGTTTGTGCCGTGAAAATTCTTATACTTTTGATTCATCCTCTGACATTAAAATTATTACTGAACTTCTTGAGGCCGAAATTCAGGATATTGTTCTCATTGACAATGAGTCTGACAGCTTTGTAACTAAAGATATTCTGAAAAACATAAAACCTTTTTGCGAAAATTCAATTCTTATACTCCTTGCAGGCAAAAAAGAAGTCGATAAAGAAATTCATAAATCTATTAACTCAATAATTACGGAAGACTTTACTGATACGCTTGTTCTGTCAGTTTTGAATATTAATTTAAGAGCTAAAAATTCACTAAACAAACTCGCTGACACAAACAAAGACCTCGCCGCAAGCTTATACAGACAAAACACTTTGTACGGGATAAGTTCGCAGTTTGCAAGCTCTCTGAACAGAGAAAGACTGATTGAATTTATGATTGAGGGGCTGGACAAAACTCTCAGCTTTTCGCTTGCGTGCACACTTTCCTTCTGCTCGGAAGAAGAACCTGTTTTGTTATTGAATTCACTCTATGAAATCTCCGATGAACTTCTGAACGCCATAAAAGTGCGGGTTATCTACAATTATAACTCTGTTTTTGAAGGACAGGAGGCGCCGTTTAAACTTGATACTGACTCTCTGAAAGTCATCAAATACGTCAAATATCCTGCAAACAGGTTTAATTTTACGCTTTTCCGGTTTGATAATATGTTCGCAGCTATTACAACCGGCGACACTTTTTACGGCTGCGTGGAAGTTTTTAAGGAAAATCATTTTTCGACGGAAGATTCAAAATGCTTTCAAACAATAGTCCAGCAGGTTTCGCTGCCTTTGAAAAACGCCGCGCTGTATCAGGAAATCATTGAAACTAACAAAAAACTTGAACGGCTTGAGAAATTAAAATCTGAATTTATTTCAATTGTTTCGCACGAACTACGAACTCCTTTGACGTCTATCAAAAATTCGCTTGATATTCTCTTAAGCGGGCGCTGCGGAGAAGTTACGGAAAATGCCGAAAAATTCCTTTCTATGGCAAAACGGAACGTTACAAGGCTCTCCGGAATTATCAATGACCTTCTTGACCTTTCCAAAATCGAAGCGGGGAAAATGGATTTTCAATTCAAACCTGTTTCTGTTAATACGGTCATTGATTACGTAAAATCAGCGCTCTCAGGGCTTGCGAAAGAAAAGTCGCTTGAACTTGCAACTGACGTAAATGAAAATCTGCCCGAGGTTATGGCGGACTCGCAGAGGCTGGAGCAGGTTCTGACAAATCTCCTGTCTAATGCAATCAAATTTACGCCAGAAGGCAAAAAAATCACAATACGCTCCGAACTTAAAAACGCCTCGGAAATTAAATATCATCCCTGTTTTGAAGAAAGCATGAAAAATCTAATCGGGGATTACGTGGTTGTGTCGGTTGAGGATGAAGGTATCGGAATTGCCGAGAATGAATACAGCCATGCGTTCGACAAATTCGCACAGATAGAAAATTCCCTATCCCGCAAAGCAGGCGGCACAGGTCTCGGGCTGCCGATTGCCAAACAGCTTCTGGAAGCCCACAACGGCGCTATCTGGTGCGACAGCATAATCAACAAAGGCTCTAATTTCCACTTCGCAATCCCTGTTGAAACAATTTCCGCACGACAAAAAGAAACGCTTAGTATAAGTTAGTATTTTTGTTCATGTATTCACCGGCGTCAAGGACTTTGCCATTTTTGATAAACATATCGGCAACCTGTTCTACGGTCTTCATATTGTCCTTAAGTTTTGATATCGGAGTTTTTTCTGCAACAAAATCAAACAAATTAAAATAAGCTTTATCATTGATTTTATTGAATAATTCTTTTACAAGCGGAATTTTTCTCGGATTTGCATACACATTCACCGTGGTCTTAACCAGCGTCATAAATTTCTTTTGATTATCCAGACTAAACGGGTTCGGAGGCTCAAGAGTTTGTTTTGCAAAAATTTCCACAAGAGGAGTTGCCGCCTTAAAGCGCTTTGAAAGATTTTTATTTTCTAAAACTCCGCCTGCTGCTTCCAGAAAAAACACTTTTGATGTCAGGGTATCGGTGTTATTTACAACTTCCTGCGCAAACTCTAATCCTGCAGGATTTTCTTTTGATGCAACTCTATAAGACTCCAGCATCAAACCTAAAATACTTTTCCCGTTGTCAACAGGCTCTGTCATGTTTATATTCAGAGGAAGCATAGATTGCCTGAGTGAAAGTTCTATAGTATCTGCAACCAGACCTAAATGTTTATCGTTAATTTCTTTAAGATGAGGAAGAAAATCTTTTACTTCAGAATTTGCTTTTGCCCACAATTTAATTGTTTCCTTCAATTCTTCTGTAGTTCTGGTATCGACAGGACGCTTTACCGCCCCCATACCCTGCCAGCCGCCAAACCTCGTCAACGGTGCGGTAAGTTTTATAGCCATAATTTCTCCTTTCAGATTCTTTCTATTATTTTAAATTCAAACAAAATATTTTTTGCTATTTTATTATTTTTTATAAAAAAAATTCTCCGTAACTGCTTAGCCTGACGCAATTGCGGAGAATTTTTAAATACTTCGGTTTGATTTTTAAATATAATTTCCCGTTCTTGAGCGTTCTGACAAATCCATAGCCGAATATCTGTGCAATTTATCGCTGTCAGTATTATAGAAAGGAATTCTTGTATCTTCCGGATCTTTTATCAAATATTCGTTTACGTCAATAACTTTTCCGTAAGAATACGCAGCCCCCAGATCCTCTTTTAAAGTTTTCATATTTTCTTTTATTATGTCCGGCGAAACTTTACTCTTTATCAGCTCATCAAAATTGAATTTTTTTATACTGCTACTATAGCGCAGTGTTTTGTAAATATCCGGAAGCAGTGCAATTTTTTCAGGATCAGACTCTTTTTCTATAACTGCAAGCACTTCTCCTACAAATTCTTCCTGCCTGTCAAAATTCACCGGCTTAAGTGACATTGCATGATGTGCCATATCTTCAACAAACGGAATTGCTTTTTCAAAATTTTTGTCAACACCCTCATCAAGTAAAAATTCCGTGTCAGCCGCTGCTTTCAGATAGAACTTTGACATTAATTTACCTGTTGTATCGACAACCTCCTGCGAAAACTCCATAGCGTGCGGATTTTTCTTTGAAACAACCGGAAACATCATCATTAATTTTTTTAAAGGACTGAAAAACCCGTTTTCTATGCCAGAGTTTGCCAAATTTACATCTTTAAAGGCATTTGCAGGGTTCTGTGAAAGCTCAATCGTATCAGCAACAAGTCCAAGGTGTTTAGGGTTCATTGTTTTTAACTCCGGCAAAATTTCTTTTACATCTCCTAATCTCCTTGACCAGGCTTCTATTGTACCTTTTAACTCCTCAACTGTTCTTGTGTCTGCCGGCCTTTTATACAGTCCCATAGGTTCCCATCCTTCAAAGCGCTTAATTGGATGCAATAATTTAATCATTTTTCTTAACCTCCTTGTTTTTATTAAATCTATGGTACTTTAAAAATATTTAAGCAGAACATTTTTTTCAGAAAACGATTTACAAATATTAACAATACCCGACACCGTTTTTAATATGCTATAATACTTTTATAAAAGACTTTGAGAGGAAAATATGAAAAATATTCTAATAGTAGACGATGAACAGGATATTGTGGAAAGTTTGAAATTTGTCCTTGAAACAGCTGGTTTTAACTGTTATACGGCCTTTGACGGAGAAGAAGGTTTGAGACTTGCAAAAGAAATTATTCCCGATTTAATAATTCTTGACGTTATGATGCCAAAAATCAACGGGTATAAAATAAGCCGGCTTTTAAAGTATGACAGCAAATACAAAAACATTCCGATTTTAATGATTACTGCGCGTTCACAGGAAGAAGACAAACTTATAGGTGAAGAAACAGGCGCGGATGAATATATTACAAAACCCTTCGACCTTGATGATGTCCTTAAACAGGTTGAAAACTACTTAGGTAAACAAAACTGATGGAAACCGTTACAAATAAAACCCTTGAAAAACTTAAATATGACCTTGTAAGATCCGGTCTTATCCAGTATGAAACTCTGGAGCAGGCTCAGGAAATCGCCTCTGCACAGAATATTAATATCGGTCAGGCGCTTATCAATTCAGGAATGCTGACGGAAGAGGTGCTTGTAAAATTTCTTGAAACAAAGCTTCACACACCTTTTGTCAATCTTGAAGACTACAGCCTTGATCCGGCGTGTCTTAAATATATCAGCTATTCCGATGCAAAAAGATTTAAAATTCTTCCGCTGTTTAAAATTGAGGACACCCTGACCGTTGCAATGGCAGATCCGCTTGACCTGTTCGCTATTGACAGGATTGTGGAATCTGCGGAATGCTCAATAGAACCTGTTCTTGCCTCTGAACCCGTTATAATAAAAAAAATTGAAGAATATTATCCTGCAGATATAAGTGTGGGAGATATTTATACCTCTGCAGACGGCGACAATTTTGACTGGCGCGATGAACTTCACAGTGAAGATTTGTCTGACAGCCATATCCAGAAAATCATCCGCGCAATCCTGAAACAGGCTATAACAGAAGATGTTCACGAAGTTCTTTTCCAGAGAGAAGACGAAGGGCTGGGTGTTAATTTCAAAAAAAACGGAGAAGTCATAAACAAAGGAACAATTCCTTCCGTTTTAACCCCTTCTTTTACGGCAAAACTCAAAACGCTGGCTGAACTCGACCCCTCTGTCAGTGAAGTGCCACAGCTCGGAAAATTAAACTTTAAAGTAGATGATACTTCCATTGTCACAAGCATTTCAACATTCCCGACGATTATGGGCGAGAGAATTTTCCTGAAAATCTACAAACCGCCAAAACCTCTTAACAAAATTATAACAAACGAAAGCCAGCTGAATATTGTTAAAAATTCGCTTGATACTCCGGGAGTAATTCTTGTATGCGGCTCGCCTTTGAGCGGCAAAACCCACGTCATATATTCGCTTTTGCTTGAATGTGCGCAGAAAAACAAAAATAAAAATATAATGACGCTCGAAAGTATAGCAAAATACAACCTTCCTTCTATAAACCAATGCGAACTTAACGAAAATATCGGCTTTAATATGGACAAAGCCTCCCGCTTTATAGAGTTTCAATCTCCGGATATCATCTACCTTGAGGGGATTAAAAACAAGGAAGCTTTCGACTATTTTTCAAGCCTTGTCTATGACGATAAAACTGTTATAATGGAATTTCTGGCTAACAATATGGAAGATTTGCGCAACAAAATGTCAATTTCAGACTTTGAAACCCTGAAATCCATAATCGGCTGCATAATATTTATTCATTCAAAAAACAGCATCGAAGTTTTCGACAAAACTACCGCGCAGAAATATCTGGCTTAAACTTTACATACCGGTATTCACCACGGAGGTCAATTCCCGAATAAGGCATCTCAGCCCCTCATGACTACTTTCTGCAAAATTGCAGAAGCGTTCTATATAAAACCGGACAAATTACTACAAATGGTATATGAAGAACTTCCAAAAGACTGGAGCTTCATTGATTGAAAACTATTTTATATAAAACACAAGATTAATAAGGAAATCCGCAATCAGCATATAAACAGTCGACAAAATTGCCGCCTGTGTTGTTGAAATTCCGACTTCTTTTGCGCCGCCTTTAGTCTGATAACCCTGAGTGGCGCATACAAGGGCAATCAAGGCGCCAAAAATTGAGGCTTTCAACATGCTTATATAAATATCTTTTGTACTCAGCCACGCCCAGACCGAATACATATACCGCGCAGGATGCAAATTTATTGTTAAATTAGAAACAAACATTCCGCCGACAGTGCCGATAAACTCAGCAAGAAGAACAACCATCGGTACGGTTATTGCTGCAGCAAGAATTCTCGGCGTAAAATAATATCCGACAGGGTCGACTTTCAGAGTTTTCATGGCATCCACCTGACTTGTGACCTGCATATTGGCAATTTCGGCAGAAATCGCAGTTCCGGCTCTTGCGCCTATTGCAAGTGCCACGAACCCCGGCGCAATTTCGCGGATAAGCACAATTACAATCGTTCCGCCGATATAAGCTTCCGCCCCGCTCATCAAAAACTGCTTTGAAACCTGTATTGTGATAACGGCAGCCGAAATAAAGGCTATTATTAAAGAAATCGAAAGTGAATCATAACTGATTGAGGCAGCTTTGCTTATAACCTCCGAAAATTTTAACTGACCTGTCAGAAGATATTTGATGCTTTTTATTAAATTTTGAACACAAAGCCCTAAGAATTCAATCAATTACTTCACCGCAGAGTTTTAAAATCAGCCCCGCCATAAAGGGAGGCTGAAAAATTTTCTAGTAAACCGGCATGCACCATTTTTTGTATTTAGGAACTTTGCCTTTAACAACTTCAAAATAAAGTTTTTGAAGATCTTTTGCAATCGGGCCGACAGTACCGTCGCCGAGTTTTCTGTTGTCAATTTTGACAATCGGGCTGACCTGCGCGCCGGTTCCGCAATAAAATGCTTCGTCCGAAATATAAAGTTCCGTTCTGTCAATTGCTCTTTCTTCAACTTCAAGGCCAAGGACGTCTTTTGCAAGTTCAATAATAGTATTTCTTGTAACACCGACAAGAATATCATCCGTTCTCATTGTAGTTACGAGTCTGCCATTCTGGACGAGGAAGAGATTCATCGCTGAACCTTCCGTAACCTGTCCCTGCTCGTCAAGCACAACAGCATCGTCAAAACCTGCGTTGTGCGCATCGGTCTTGATTAATGCGGCATTGGCATATCCGCCTGCGACTTTGGCTCTGGGAGGAATTGCGTTGTCACTGTTTCTTCTCCAGCTTGAAACACATACGCTCAAGCCTTTTGAAGTATCAATATAATCGCCCATTTTGTTTGAAATAATCATAAATGAATCCGGATTGTCAAAAAGTCCGGGACCGACTTTCTGGGCTGATTTGTATAAAGTCGGACGCATGTAGGCATCTTCTCTGTAATTGTTCTTTTTCATTAAATCAACTGTAATTTTACAGTATTCTTCAACCGTATGAGGACTTTCCATGTACATAATTTTTGCACTGCGCTGAAGCCGTTCATAGTGTTCTTTTGCTCTGAAAACGTAGAGTTGTTTTTCTTCCTCGTTCCAGTAAGCTCTTATCCCTTCAAAAACCGCCGTACCATATAAAAAGGCATGCGTGCGGACAGGTATGGAAGCCTTTGCAATATCGACGTATTCGCCGTTTAAATAAACGTACTCTGTCATTTAATCCTCCTTATTTCCTAACCTACGATTTTATTATAACACGAAAAAGAAAGAACGAATAAAAAACAGGAACTTATATTGGAAATTCCACAAAAATTTTCAAAACAGCGTCGTCCTGAGCCGCAAGCGAAGACACCCTAAAACCGCAAGGGGATTCTTTGGACTAGCGTCCTCAGAATGACGTAAAACCAATGATGTCATCCTGAGCCGCACGAGCAGAGGGTGAAAGG
>CALUPM010000074.1 GCA_944322665.1 Candidatus Gastranaerophilales bacterium
AACGCGGAATTTTGTGTTTATTCATTCTTTGTTCCAACCCCCAGAACATCCCTTTTAAAAAGTTGTCATAGAATACTTTCTTTTCCTGTGCGCTGTATTCATACGCAAGAGCAGGAAGCCCGAGAAGCAGTAAACTTACAAATATAATAAAAATCTTTTTCATCATTAACCTCTTAATTTTTTTTCAATAAAACAACCGCATGAGCTTCGATTGCAAGTTTTTGACCGACGGCGTCCATTTTTTCGTTGGTTTTGGCTTTAATACTGATGTTTTCCTGACCGATTTTCAAAACTCTGTCAAGGGTTTCGCGCATTTTAGGAATATAGGGCATCATTTTGGGTTCCTGCGCTATGATGTTGCTGTCAATGTTGACGATTTTGTAACCCTTTTCAAGAATTTTTTCATAAACGTGTTTTAATAAAACAGTGCTGTCTGCATTTTTGTATTTGCTGTCAGTGTCGGGGAAAAGTGTTCCGATGTCGCTCAGGGCAAGCGCGCCTAAAAGCGCGTCAATTATCGCATGGACAAGGACATCAGCATCTGAATGCCCCATAAGACCTTTTTCGTGGGTAATTTTTACCCCGCCGATTATTAAATCCCGACCTTCTTTAAGCGTATGAATATCGTAGCCAAGACCTGTTCTGTACATTGATTTTCTCCGTTTGTACGGATTATATTAGCATGGTTTTATTTTAAATTCATCCTCTTTATTTTGTAGATGAGGGATTTGACGGTGTGCAGGCTGACCTGCATAATTTTTGCTATTTCTTCCGGTTCATATTCTTTTGTCAAAAGTACAGATACCCTTATTTCCTGTGAAGTAAGGGCTTTTTTAAAATTAAAACTCTCCATTATATATTTCCGTTGCAACAACTTTTTCAATACTATAATAAATATTTTATATAAAACAGTATTTAAATAATATTACCCGATAGGCTACCTGATAATAATTTTATGCAAGGATTTTACAAGATTAATATCCTCCTGTGGTGATTTTCCGGTTGTGGTGAGGTAATTGCCTGTCAGAATTCCTTCTACACAGGACTGAAGCGCTTTTTGTTGATTTTCCTCGCTCAATCTCATTCTGCCGCCGCAAAAACGCAAGATTGAATCAGGATTTGCTATTTTGAATACCGCAAGAGTCCTCAAAATATTTTCTTCGTCGATTTTGTCGTGATAATTTTCAAACGGGGTGTTTTTAATCGGCATAAGAATGTTAATAGGGATTGAATCCGGTTGAATTTTTCTTAATTCCAACGCCATTTCAACCCTTTGTTCTACGGTTTCGCCCATACCGAGAATAACCCCGCAGCAAAGTTCCATACCGTATTTTTTGACGAGCCTGCATGTATTAAGCCTGTCCTGCCAGCTGTGTGTTGTGCAGACTTCACCGTAATATGAACTGCTTGTGTTTATGTTGTGGTGAAAACGTACAAGCCCGCTTTCAGCAAGCTGTTTTGCCTGTTCTTCCGTCAAAATTCCGATTGAGGCGCAGCTTTTTATCCCTTCCTCTTTATTCACTTCTTTTATCAAATCCAGAATTCCGCCAAAATCGCTTTCATCCGGAGATTTGCCTGAGGTGACGATTGAAAAGCGGCTGACGTGGTTTTCTTTTGCTTCCAGAACAGCTTTTCTCACTTCTTCCGGTTTTATCAGCGGATAGGTTTCTATGTCAGTGTTGTAATGAGAGCTCTGGGCGCAGTATTTGCAGTTCTGGGAACATCTGCCGTTTCTTGCATTCACAAGCGAACAGAATTCAACTCCGTTTTTCACGTATTTTGCGGACTCTTTTAAGAGGGTGTCAAGATCCGAGTTGTATAATTCAAGTAATTTTTCTTTTGTTAAAGTTTCAGTTATCATAATAAGCCTTTTCTGTTGTACTGATTGACCGCAGCTTTATTATATGATAAAATAATTCCGGAAAAAAGGATGTTAAAAAGAATGTTTTGTCCGAATTGCGGTAAAAAAGTGAATGACGATGACAATTTCTGCAAATTTTGCGGGCGTGATTTGCGCGGAGAAAGAATTGAAAATTATCAGGAAAACATCCCGTACAGGAACAGTGACGTTCCTTTTCAAAAAACAGACTATGCTGATTACACTCCCGTAACGCCGGCGCCTGTCACGGAAATTAAGGAAGAATTGCCGCAGGTGAATGAAGATGAAGAAATTGTTGTATATGAAATTAAAAAGCATTATATGGCGCTTTTCTGGCCGTGCGTATTTTCGCCTATTTTTATTGCGTATTTCTGGATTTTTTATGTAAATATCCCGAGCATACTGGGGTTTGTGATTGCGTTAATATTTTTGATGCCGATTGTATATCCTGTATTAAGGTATTTTTCGGACAGAAGTGTAATTACAACGCAAAACCTGCATATCAGGCAGGGGGTTTTTAATGTCGAAGACATTTGCGTTCCGCTTAACAAAATTCACCTTGTGCGTGTCAGAAGAAGTTTCCTCGGCAGAATAGCTGATTACGGACATTTGATTATTGAAAAAGAAAATTCGGATAAAGAAATAGTTTACAGATATATTCAGGAGCCGGAGGACGTGGAGTTTATCCTGCATAACCCTAAGGCTTATATTGAAGAATATTTGAAACAGTAAATAGTATTTTTTATTAAAAGCATAAGGAAGTTTCGGGATAAAGGCGACAAGACTGCAAGGTGATAAGGCGATAAGTTCTTATCAGAGTGAGGAGTGAAGCGTGAAGGGTGAAGAGCGGGAGTGTTGAAAAGTTAAATGGTTTTCATGCCATCCTGAGCTGCCTTTCATCCTTTGCTCGTGCGCCTCAGAATGACGTGGGAAAATAGCATGTCATCCTGAGGCGTCAGCCGAAGGATCTCCTGAAAATCCAAGGGAATTCTTCGGTCGCTACGCTTCCTCAGAATGACGAGAAGTCGTGCGACGGATTCTTCGCTCTGCTCATAATGACGTAATAGCAGGACGTCATTCTTTGCGGAGCGAAAATTAAAGTTGCCTTTATGCTGCTCCTTGTCTGCAGTTTAAAGAATGACTATTATTGCACAAAAACTTTTGAAACGTTCTCTTTATTTTTTATGTTTTACTATTACTTTGCTTGCCGTCTTAATCTAATCAATAAATGCAACAGGTACGGTCTGTTTTAATTCTCTGACAAGTTTAAGGTTGATTTCTTTAAAATCAGCCCCTTCTGCCCCGCCCTGAATTGATTCAACAACCCCGAGCGGGTTTGTAATCATGGAATTTCCGACAGAATACAGCGAATTGTTCATATCGCCTGCAAGGTTTGAGGTTACAAAATATACAAGGCTTTCGGCAGCACGCGCAATATTAAGGCTCCGCCAGCAAAGCAGGGAATCTTCTTTTTTCTTGTTTGATAACGATTTCAATTTAATCCATGCGCTTGGCGAAACTATGATTTCAGCGCCCATCTTGATGAGCGTTTTATAAAGCACGGGATATTTTATATCAAAGCATACACTGACACCGACACGTGCAAAATCAAGTTCAACGACGCAGGGAGGAAGGTTTCCGGGAGTTGTGTATGTATGTTCATTTCCGCCGAAAAATTGAAAAAGATGAATTTTTCTGTATTTCCCGACAATTTTTCCGGCGCGGTCGACTACAAAACAGGTGTTGTATAGTTTTTCGCCTTCTTTTTCAATTACGGAACCGCAGACAATATTTGTGTCAAATTTTTTTGCGGCTTTTGATAATGTTTCCACGACAATTCCGCCGTTTTCATCCTCCGGCTCGTTAATCATCGTATTGTCGTCTATTCCGGTGCTGAAGAATTCCGGAAGCACTATTAAATCCGGCTTATGGACAGAATATTTTTCAATAAAATCTGCGGCTTTTTCCAGATTTTTTTCTTTATCTCCCGAAACAGGGTTCAATTGTATGTTCAAAATTCCGGACACAGTGCTTCCTCCTTATGAACACAATCTTAAGTTATAATTCAAAATTAGTCAATTCTATGTGTGTCCGTTCAGAATTTTGAGTAATTTTCATACCTGCATTATCTTCAAGCAAACGGTCGCTCTTTGCAGTATTTGCAATAACCGCCTCCTGCGGCATTACAAGCCGCTGACGGGTAAATGCCGGCTGTGCAGGTATTGTAAATCCCTGTTCAAGAAGCCATTTATGTCCTTTGCTTTTCGGTTCTGCATAAACGGCTATATCTTCACCGCTTGGTATGCCGACTTTATGCAAAAATTCCGAAAATAAATTCATTCTTACATTGTTTTTTTCTTTGCCGCGCCATGAAACAATACTTTTTATTAACGGCATTCCGCCGTTTGTGTAATCCAGAAAGCCTGAAATACGTTTCCCGTTTTCAACAGCCATGTAAACACCATCATTGGATTTTTCATCCAGATGAAGTGCTTTTGTTAAGACACTGCGTATGGTATCGTTGATATTTCTTTTTTCTTTTACAGCTGTGCCGTCTGCTCTGTCTTTTAAGTCAAGTTTTAATAAAAGTTTGTTAATAAATTCGCTGTCTGATTTGTTTATTGAATAAATATCAATGGCTGCTTTATGCTGTCCGGCGTTCTGTGCGAGCTTAACTGCCGTGCGCAGGTGATTTGCCTGAAAAGCAGGGGTGTTGTTTACTGATTGTATCTGCATATTTTTCTCCTTAAGTCTGTATTTAAAATGTAATAAAATGTTGTCGGGGCACGTAAATATTAAAACTCAAAAAAATTTTTTTTGCTATTTTTATACAGGTAAACAAATTATTTTTGCATTGTTGATAACAAAATACTAATTTACAAAAATTAATAAATTTCTTAAAAATCATGCAATAATTTGTATAAAAAATACTTTATATATTTAAGGTAGAAAATCAGGTGATGTTATGTATTCCGATTGGGTTACAAGTGTAGATATGCTGGCAGATGCAGGCATTGTCGGGTTTGACGCGGCGGCTTATGTGACCGGTGCTCCTGCAAGGTTTGCCGGAAGTCCGCAGTATCCGATTTATAATATTCCGCCGCTTATGATTCAGCCGCCCGCAAATGACGAATACAAAAGCCCTCAAAAAAATCAGGCAATCGTGAAAACTCCCGTCTGGAAAAAGGTTTTATTCGGTGCGCTTGCCCTGACAGGTATTGTATGGGGTGGGGCAAAGCTGCGCAAAATGCCTTCCTCCATTAAAAATTTCTTTACTAAAACGGGAGATTTTTTCAAAAATCTTTTTAAAAAGAAACCTTAACAGTGTAGACAGAATTTTTAATCCGTAGTACATTATATAAGTAATAGTATATTTTAGAAACTAAAGGAAAACCCGCATTATGCTTTTAAAAGACCTTCCTAAATGCCCTGTGGAAACAACTCTGAAAATGATTGGCAGGAGGTGGAAAATAATAATTTTGAGAGAACTTCTTGCAGGCACAATGCGCTTTGGCGAACTCAAAAAAGCCGTGAGCGGAATTTCCCAGAAAGTTCTGACATCAAATTTAAGACAGATGGAACAAGACGGGCTTGTAACGCGGGAAGTATTCAATGAAGTTCCGCCAAGGGTCGATTACACACTGACGGATGTCGGGTACAGCCTTGCTTCTGTTCTTGATGCGATGGCTGACTGGGGTGAAGGATACAAACAGTTTTTGAAACTCGTTGAAAAACAAAATAAAAAAGCGCAAAGCCCGAAGGATTGAAATTTTCGTAAATTTGTCGTATAATTTACTTTCACGAAAGCCGCAAATTCTTTAAAGGAGAAATTATGAGCGAAAAACTTTCACGCAGTCAGGAAGATTATCTTGAGGAAATCCGAAATCAGGTTATTGAGAGAGGATTTGCAAAGGTGACTGATATTTCAAAGGCTCTGAATGTTAAAAAAGCTTCTGTGACAGGTGCTTTGAATGCGCTTTCTGCAAGGCGGCTCATTAATTATGAACCTTATTCTAAAATTACTCTGACAGAAGAGGGAGAAATTTTTGCAAAAGAAATTATGCTTAAACACGAAAATCTTTGCGATTTTTTTGAAAACATTTTAGGTCTGTCAAAAACAGAAGCTTCTGAAAATGCCTGCAGAATGGAGCATATCGTAAGCGAGGAATTTTTTGCTAATTTTGTAAAATTTTCAAGATTTATACGGGATTACGGCGCAAAAAATCCTGAATTCTTAAATGAATACAGGACTTTGTTGAAAAAAAATCGATGATGCTGAAGAAACAGAAAGATGTTATTCTGAGGCTTTAGCCGAAGGATCTCCAAAAAATCCGACGGGATTCTTCGCTTTTCGCACTCGCAATAAACAGGTTACGCCTTTTACCTTCTGCTTGTGTGGCTCAGAATGACATGGTTGTCCGCAGGGGGATTCTTCTGTCGCTTTGCTTCCTCAGAATGACGCGGCACAGCGCAAGGAGGAGATTCTTCGCTCCGCTCAGAATGACATGGAAAAATAGTATGTCATCCTGAGGCTTTAGCCGAAGGATCTCTATATAATCCGGTGAGATTTTCGGTTTTCGTACTCGTGATAAACAGGTATGGTTTACGCCTTTTACCTTCTGCTTGTGCGATTCAGAATGACGGTGTTTTTATTTTTTTGCGCTTTTGTCGGCAAGTTCGCTGTCCATCCGCAAAAATACGGGCTTAATTTCTTCTTTGGAAATAAGGTGTCCGGTTTTGAGATTTTTTGTTGTTAATTTGTCAAGATTAACGGATTTCAAATCAAACGACAGTTGAGAAGCCATTCTCTGTGCGATATTCGGGCAGTACGGATAAATAAGCGCCGCAACAACACACATAATCTCAAGAACTGTTGTCAGAACCTGTCCGCACTCAAGCATTTTTTCTTCTTTTGCGAGTGTCCATGGCGCATTATCTGTTACGTACTTGTTTGTCATATCAACAAGCTGGATAATTTCTCCGCCGGCTTCTGCAATTTCAAACCTGTCAAAGTGGCTTTTTACAAGGTCGATTTTGTTTTTAGCAGTCTGTAAAAGACTCTGTGAACCTTTTACGGCTTCGTTTTCCCTTACGTCAAATTCCGGTTTAATTTCGCCGTCAAAATATTTTACAAGCATTGAAAGCGTTCTGTTTAAAAGATTTCCCATAGAATTTGCCAGATGCGCGTTTACTTTTTCTTTGAAATCATCATCCGAATAATTTCCGTCCTTGCCGCAGGGTGCTGAAACTGCCATATAATAACGGAAAGGATCCGGTATATCCAGTTCAAAGTTTTTAAGAACGTCAACCGGTGAAATTACGTTGCCGAGTGACTTGGACATCTTGCTTTCATCAATTGTAATCCAGCCGTGCGCAAAAATGTGCTTTGGCAGCGGCAGGTCAAGCGCAAGTAAAAACGCCGGCCAGTAAATGCTGTGGAATTTCAAAATGTCTTTTCCGATAACCTGAATATCTGCAGGCCAGTATTTTTTGAATTTTTCTGACGGGTTTTCCGTATCATATCCGAGCGCTGTTATGTAGTTTGAAAGCGCGTCAATCCAGACATATATTGTCTGTTCTGGATCATCAAGAACGTCAATTGCCCACTGTACATTATCTTTTGAGCGGGAAACAGATATGTCCTGAATGTCTTCAAGCTGGTTCAATACCTCGTTTGCCCTGAACTGAGGGACGATAAAATCAGGATTTTCTTTAATATGTTTAATAATTGCGTCTTTATATTTTGTTAGTTTAAAGAAATAATTCTCTTCGCTTACAACTTCTGGTTTTTTAAGGTGGTCGGGGCAGAGTCCGTCTTCCGTGAGGTCTTTTTCATTCAAAAAGCTTTCGCAGCCGGAACAGTAAAGCCCTTCGTATTTGTGTTTGTAAATGTCGCCCTGTTCGACAAGTTTTTTGAAAATTTTCTGAACAATAGCCTCGTGATCTTCATCAGTTGTTCTGATAAATCTCGTGTAATCAATATCAAGCGCCTTCCAGGCATCTTTAAAAGACTGCGCATTCATGTCGCACAATTCTTTCGGTGAAATTTCCTTAGAAGCTGCCGTTTTTTGAATTTTAATCCCGTGTTCATCAGTCCCTGTCAGGAAAAACACGTCATCGCATCTTTGAGAATAGTGTCTTGCTAGAATATCAGTTAAAATTTTTTCGTAAGCATGCCCGATATGCGGAGCACCGTTTACATAATCTATTGCAGTTGTTAAATAAAACTTTTCCATTTATACAAATTCCTCATTTACTCTTAATTTCTTTAAGAAAATTGTAGCATAAAATAAATTAAGTGAATAAATACGTTTTGGAAAAAGATACTAGGGCGCTAAGGCGAATGATAAAGTGAAGAGTGAAGGGTGAAGCGTGAAGTGAGTTGAATGGGTGAAATGTTGAACGGATGAATGGTTTGTTTTGGAAAAAGATACTAAGGCGCTAGGGCACTAAGGCACTAAGAGGTTTCGTTTGGAAAGGCGATAGGACTGCAAGGCGATAAGGCGATAAGTTCTTATCAAAGTGAGGAGTGAAGGGTGAAGCGTGAGGAGAGTTGAAAGGTTGAAAAGTTGAACGGGTGAATGGTTTGTTTTGGAAAAAGATACTAGGGTGCTAAGGCGC
>CALUPM010000075.1 GCA_944322665.1 Candidatus Gastranaerophilales bacterium
GTCAAAAATTCGTTTGCAGAGAATACTCCGTTAAGATTTTCGCCCGGAACGTGGAGCATTTTCGGAAGTCCGGCTCCGGAACAGATAAATATTGCATCAAATCCGTCGTCTTTCAATTGCTTGATTGTAATAGATTTTCCGACAACAACGTTAGTATGGAATTCAACTCCCATAGCCTTGAGGTTTGTAATTTCTCTATCCAGCACGGTTCTCGGGAGCCTGAAAGGCGGAATGCCGTATCTTAAAACTCCTCCGAGTTCGTGGAGCGCTTCAAATACAACAACTTCATGTCCTGCTTTTCTCAAATCCGCAGCCGCCGTAATTCCGGCACAACCGGAACCGACAATTGCAACTTTTTTACCGGAAGGTTTAATTTCCGGCATATCAGCTTTTGTATTGTCGCCGACATATCTTTCTAAAGCCCCTATTGCGACCGGAAGCCCTTTAATTCCTAAAATACATTTGCCTTCACACTGTCTTTCCTGCGGGCACACTCTGCCGCAGACTGACGGGAGCATACTTGTTTCACGAATAATTTCACCGGCTTTATCAAGATTTCCTTCCTTAATTTCATGGATAAACTGCGGAATTTGAATATTAACCGGACATCCTTTTACGCACTGCGGATTTTTGCAGTTCAAACATCTGGAAGCCTCTAGTTTGACCTGTTCGGGCGTAAGATTGCTCTCAACAGGGTCAAAGTTGTGACGTCTTTCCATTTTATCCTGTTCTATAACGCGTTGTCTTTCTACAGCCATTTTTTATATCCCCTTCTTATCGTAATGATTTACTATTAATACGAACATTGTAATCAAAAAACGTTATTAATGCAAGAAGGAAAATAAAGGCGATAGGACTGCAAGGCGATAAGTTCTTATCAAAGTGAAGCGTGAAGCGTGAAGAGTGAGGAGTGTTGAAGGGTTGGAGGGTTTGTTTCGTGAAAAGATACAAAGGCGCCAGGGCGAACGATAAAGTGAAGTGTGAAGCGTGAAGAGTGAGGAGTGTTGAGAAAGGCGATAAGACTGCAAGGCGATAAGGCGATAAGTTCTTATCAGAGTGAAGAGTGAAGTGTGAAGAGTTGAAATGGTGAATGGTGAAAAAGAACGGAAAATATGACAGGACGTTAATGTCAAAAGCCTGAGAGCTTGCAAAAAACGCTTTTAATAGTAAAATTGCCTTATGAATATTGAAGAAAAGACCGTAAAAACCTTAGAATTTGACAAAATACAGGAAAAAATATCACTCTTTTGCAAAATTTCACAGAGTGCCAATCTTGCCTTAAATACCCCTGTTTACAGCGAATACTGTGATATTGTACAGGCTTTAAATTACACAAAAGAAGCCAAAAATCTTCTGGATTTTGCGCTAGATATTCCGCTCGGCTTTGCAGCTGACATAAACGAAATTCAGAAAAGCGCACTTATAAGCTATCTTACCCCCGAGGAACTTTCCGACGTTGCGCAGACTCTGCGCTCATCGCGGCTTGTCAAAAAATTTCTTTCTGACAATTCAGAACAGGCTAAAATTCCCAAACTCCTTGAACTGTCGCAAAATCTTTTATCTAACAGAGATTTGGAAGATAAAATTTTTAATACCTTTGATGAAAACCTTGAAATAAAAAAAGACGCAACCCCTGAACTTAAAGGATTATGGAATTCTCTCACCGACAACGAAAAGAACCTGAGAACACGCGTAAACGACCTTTTAAATTCAGCTGAATTTTCAAAACACCTGCAGGAAAACATTTACACAACCCGCGACGACAGAATTGTTTTTCAGGTCAAAGCGCCCTCCAAAAACAAGGTCAAAGGCATTGTCCACGACGTTTCTGCAACAAACAAAACATTTTATATCGAGCCGGAAGAGCTTGTTCCGGTAAACAACAAAATCCGTGAAATTAAAGCGCAAATTCACGCGGAAGAAGTAAGAATTCTGGTTGAACTATCGTCGCTTGTCAAAGAAAAAATGACCGACCTTAAAATAACAGAAAGACTTCTTGCAGAAATCGACTTTCATTTTGCAAAAGCCAGATATGCCGCGCGGATTCAGGCGGTTGAACCGGAGATTATACCGCCTTCCGACGACGCCGGAAAAGAAAAGAAAACCGTTGTTTTTGAAAATATGCGCCATCCGCTTCTTATCGGAACAGTAGAAAATATCGTTTCAAACAATTTTGAAATCGGAAAAGACTTTAAATCAATTATCATAACAGGCTCAAACACAGGAGGGAAAACCGTTACGATAAAAACAATCGGACTGTTTCTTTTGATGGCAAAGGCAGGATTTTTCCTTCCCTGCACAATGGCTAAACTTTATCCGTTTAAAAAAGTTTTTGCGGACATAGGCGACGACCAGAGCATTTTGCAGAGCCTGTCGACGTTTTCTTCCCACATGAAAAATATAATAGAAATTGTTGAAAAATCCGACGCCGAAACTTACGTTCTTCTTGATGAAATCTGCGCCGGAACAGACCCGCAGGAAGGCTCCGTTCTTGCAAAAGTTATTCTTGAAAATCTTGCACAAAAAGAGGTTTTTTCGACAGTCACAACCCACTACGGAGAATTAAAAGCACTTGAATATTCAAATCCTTATTTTAAAAATGCATCTGTAGAGTTTGACACAAATACGCTGAAACCGACATACAAACTCTTAATCGGAATTCCGGGCTTAAGCAACGCAATCGCGATTTCCGCAAACCTCGGTCTGCCCGCTGACATAACCGAAAAGGCAAAAGAAATTTTAATAAACCAGAAAGATCCCTCAATTCTTGTTGTAGAGAAATTGCAGCAAACCCAGCAGGAGTTGAGCGACAATTTGAAAGAAACCGAAATTGCAAAAGAAGAAGCGGACGAACTAAAAAAAGAATACGAAGAAAACCTTGAGGCTATAAAAAAAGACAAGAAAAAGACTATTAAAAACATAAAAACAAAATTCGATTATGAAATGCTTGAAGTCCGCGCGGAACTGAAAGAAATTATCGACGATATGCGCAGAGAAAAAACAGAAAAAATCGCGCGCCGCTCATATTCACGCCTTGCAAAACTTGAACAGGGATTCAGAGAAAAACTTGATGAATACGATGAAAAAAATACCTATGCTCCTGTTGATTTTGAAAATATTCAAACAGGCTGCAAACTCCTTGTAAAAGATCTTCATCAGACCGTAACCCTTCTTTCAAAACCGGACAAAAAAGGAAAAGTTCTTGTTCAGATGGGCAATATAAAAACGCAGATGGACAAAAATAAACTTGCACCTTACGACAAAAAATACGAGTCCAAATCGGCTGTCTACAGACCGGTTGCAGCTGAAAGGTTTGAACTTAGAAAAACAGAAATTTCAAACAGGCTTGATTTAAGAGGAAAAACAGTAGAGGATGCGCTGGATGAACTTGAATTATTTCTTGATCACACAAGCCTTGCCGGCTTCAGCGAAGTAACGGTTATTCACGGACACGGAACAGGCGCCCTTAAATCCGCAGTCAGGGACTTTTTGAAAACCTCGCCTTATGTAAAAGATTTCCGCCCCGGAGGGGATGGCGAAGGCGGTGACGGCGTCAGTGTCATTGTTTTAAGATAAAATTAAGATTAAATATCAAATTTTTTCAAAATTAGTATAAAATAATCATTTTCTGTGTTATAATATTATAACACAACTTATTTATTAAGGAGTTTATTATGTTAATTAGAGAATTAAGAGAAGAAAACGGGCTGATAGATTTGTTTTGCAGTCTTGCAGAAAATCCGTCGCCTTCGCTGAAAGAAGAAAAAGTTATCGCATTTCTGGAAGATTATTGCAAAAAAAATGGTCTTGAGTGCAGGCTCGACAACTATAAAAATGTATTAATCAGAATTCCTGCAACCGACAGCGCAAAACCGCCGCTTCTTTTGTCTGCACACATGGACGTAATCGGTGACGACAGCCCTGTTGAAGTGTATCTTGACGGAGATTTGATAAGGGCAAAAGGAAGAACTCTCGGAGCTGACGACAAAGCAGGACTTGCAAATGCTCTGTATTTTGCAACAAAACTTTCAAAATCCACCGCCCCGCATGGCGAACTTGAACTTGTGTTTACCAGAGATGAAGAAAACGGCGCCTCCGGTATCAGAAACATTGAATTTGACAAACTCAATTCAAAATATGTTCTTGTCCTTGACAGCGACAGCTTAGGCCAGCTTATGACGTCCGGCGCAAGCTATACAACCGTAAAAATTCACGTAACAAGCTTTAAAGGCGGTCATTCCGGTATTGATATTGCAGATTCGACAAGAGAAAATGCAGCAAAACTTATTGCGGATATTGTTTCAAACCTTCCGCAGGGAGTTTATTATTCCGAAAACGGTCAGGTTGTAACCTCCTGCAATATCGGCGGGATAACTTCCGGCAATATTAACGTTACAAACATTATCAACACCTCCGCAGACGCAAGCTATTCTATCAGAAGCTCCAGCCGGAAAATGGAGGAAGAACTAAAAAACAGAATGATCTTTGAAATTGACGATTTCAACAAACAGTATGACGGAATTGCAAAAGCTGAGATAACTTTTGAAGAACATCTTCCGGCGTTTGAAAAGGCTGATGATGATTATATACCGATACTTTTTGAAGCTGTTGCAAAAAAGACCGGAGTTAAGCCTGAGATTTCTTCTTTTCACGCAGGTGCGGAAACCCACATATACGCAAACCGCAAAAATTCAAAAGGCGAAAAATTTCTTCCGTTTCTTGCCGGGCTTGCTAATGTTCAAAATATGCATTCCGCTGAGGAAAATGTTGATTACAAATCAATTATAAAAGGACAGGAACTTCTTGAGGCTTTTTATAAAGCTTACAACGATTAAAAATCAAGTCAGGAATAATTAGTTTTACGTGATTGAGGCATTGTTTTCAAAATTCCGTTGCACTAATTCTCGTCATTCTGAGCAAAGCGAAGAATCCCCTTACCCCTCCTGCATCATTCTGATGGAGCCTTGCGACCGGAGAATCCAATTGAATTTTTCACTTGTCATTTTGAATTCATTGTTTTTTCAGGAGATCTTTCGCTTCGATCAAGATGACGGTTCTTTTTTAAGGGGATCCTTCGCCCTCTCACAAAACGATACTTAATCGTTTTGTTCGGTAGAATGGCTCAGGATGACATGAAGTCCTTTCAACTTTTCAACCATTCAACCTTTCAACACTCCTCACCCTTCACCCTTCACTTTGATAAGAACTTATCGCCTTATCGCCTTGCAGTCTTATCGCCTTTCAAAACGTAACCTCTTAGTGCCTTAGCGCCCTAGCACCTTAGTATCTTTTATAACTACGCAAAAAGAGCGGCATTTAACCGCTCTTTTTCCAGTATTCATAAGTGATTAAACTATATCGCAAGAGTAGTTGCTTCAATTTCAAGTTCAATCGGCATTTCTTCGACAACCTCAACTTTTGGAGGTTCCTGCTTAACTGCAGGTGCTGCAGTTTTTGCCGGAGTAACCGGTTTTGCTGCCTTAACCATCATAGTATCAGGGTTCTTTTTGTAATTGTGGTAATCTGCCATGATTTTGTTTACAAAACGACGGGTTTCAGCATACGGAGGAACGGCGTTATAACGTTTGACGTTTCCGGGGCCTGCATTGTAAGCCGCAAGCGCAAGTTCCATTGACCCGAACATTTTGTACATCATTTTGTAATACATAATTCCGCCCTTGATATTATCATTCAAAAGATACGGATTTAATCCCATTTTTCTGGCAGTAGAAGGCATCAACTGAAAAACTCCGACAGCACCGTGGCTGCTTTTTGCTTCGTGTCTGAAACCCGATTCGGTTCTTGCAATAGACAGAGCAATAGCAGGGTCTACTCCCATCTCAAGTGCGTGTTTTACTATTGTTGCTTTTATTGTATTAACGTCCGCAGCCTGTGCGGAGTTGTTGCAAAACATACACACGAGTGCAAAAGTGATTAATAATAGTTTTCTCAAAATGTAATCCTCTGGTTGTAAATTGAAAATTCCCGAACAGCTAATTTCTCTCCCCTTAAGTTCAAGGTATTAACCTTCAAGAACTGATTTATATTAATATAATATTACAAAAATTTTAAATTTCAAGCCCTGTTTTTTGCGGCAGCGTTAAAACCGGCTCCGGACAAGGGTTTAGCAATTGTAAATTTTACATTAATTTGTCAAGCAAAAGTCAAATATGTTAAATTTGCGATAAAGTTTTTTTATGATAAAATTTTTTTTACAAGGGAATCAGAGTTTTTAAAGGAGACGCAAATGGAAAATAAAAAGCTTGCAACTATCGGTGTTTTTGGAGGGTCAGGATTTTACAAATTTCTTGATGACATAGAAGAAGTAAGAGTAGAAACCCCTTACGGAATGCCGAGCGACAACCTTTTTATCGGAACAATCGGCCCGCACAAAGTTGCGTTTATGCCGCGACATGGCAGAAATCATACCATTTTGCCTCACCTTTTGAACTACAGAGCAAATGTATGGGCGATGAAATCAATAGGCGTTGAGAGGGTAATTTCACCGTGCGCTGCAGGAAGCCTTCAAAAACACGTCAAACCCGGAGATTTTGTAATATGTGACCAGTTTGTAGACTGGACGGACGGAAGAAAATCAACCTTCTTTGAAGGCCCTATAGTAACCCACCCGTCTGCAGCTGAAACTTATTGTCCCGAACTCAGGGAACTTGCAATTGAAACAGGCAAAGAAATCGGGCTGACTATACATGAAACCGGCACTGTTGTCGTAATTAACGGGCCGAGATTTTCGACAAAAGCCGAATCTAAATTTTTTACAAATCAAGGGTGGGAAGTGATTAATATGACAGCATTTCCGGAAAATTATCTTGTAAAAGAAATGGATATGTGCCCGCTAAATATTTCGCTTATAACAGATTATGATGCGGGGCTTGTCGGAGATGTGCCGCCTGTTTCCCATCAGGAAGTGACGGAAGTTTTTGCAAACAACCTTGCTAACCTGAAAACTCTGCTCTTCAAGATGATTGAAAAAATTCCATCAGAGCGCAACAATTGTAAATGCGCTCAAACTCAAAAAATGTCAAGACTTTAATCTGTAAAGGAAAATATGATAAGAGGCTTAATTTTTGGTATAAATAACATATTTTTACTTTTTTATATTCTGATATTTGCAAGACTGTTTTTAAGCTGGTTTCCAAATATCGACCGGTTCAGGCAGCCGTACAGATTTATTTATCAGTCAACAGAACCTTATCTTGCAATATTCAGACGCTGGATACCGCCGGTCAGGATGATTGATTTTTCTCCGATTGCGGCATTGCTGGCACTGCAAATTTTACAGCAGCTTATAATCTTTGCGCTTCTTCAATTTGCATAAGGAGTATTTTCAGGGAGTATTTTATGACAACGAAAAAATCCATAAAACAATTTATAGAAAAATATATATGGTATTATAACAATCCTGAAGACAGTTACAGAATCCAGTTGAGAATACTCGGGTTAAAACTTACTCTCCGCAAAAAGAATTATTCAGCAGGCGAACTTGCTGAACTAAACAAACCTTATGAAGACGGAACTAACAAAAACATTCCGGTTGTAATAAACAGACATCAGGCACTGGAGGAGCTTCTAAATTCAGAAAAATCCCTTGCAAGATTCGGGGACGGAGAATTTAACTTAATATTCGGAAATGATTTGCCGTTTCAGGAGTATTCAAAGGAGCTTGCGGACAAACTTGCCAAAATTTTAAAATCAGATGATAAAAATATTATGATTGGAATTACGGATGTATTCGGAAGCTTAGCGCACAATGTACCTGATGCTGTTAATTTCTGGAGAAATTATCTTGTTTGCAACAGGGAACGGATTTATAAACTGCTGGATTTCAATAAACAGTATTATGATACCGAAATGACCAGACCTTATATTAATGCAAGCGATAAGAGCTATTGCGGCGAATATTTCAAAAAATTCAAAAAAGTCTGGCAGGATAAAAATGTTGTCTTTGTAGAAGGTAAAGCCTCAAGACTCGGATACAACAATGATTTGTTTGATAATGTAAGTTCCGCCAAAAGGATTTTATGTCCGCCAAAAAATGCGTGGAGCAAATACGGGGAAATTCTAAACCGGTGCAAAAATTTTCCGAAAGATACGTTGTTTATAATCGCGCTTGGGCCTACAGCGACAGCACTTGCGTATGACTTAAGCAAACTCGGGTACCGCGCCCTTGATCTGGGACACATAGACATTGAATACGAATGGTTTTTGATGAAAGCAACAGAAAAAGTTGCGGTTAAAAACAAATACGTAAACGAAGTCAAAAAAGGCGGACGGGTTATTACAGAAATTCATGACGACAGGTATATGAATGAAATATATGCAAATTTAGCGGATTAAGATTTATTTAATGGATGACGTGCTCTTTATCATGTCATTCTGAGGGCGAAGCACGAAGAATCTCATCGGATTTTTAAGGAGATCCTTCGGCTAAAGCCTCAGGATGA
>CALUPM010000076.1 GCA_944322665.1 Candidatus Gastranaerophilales bacterium
GACTACGAATACGATGCCAAAGGCAACAACACCCGTGTTGTAGGGCGCGATTCCGATGGCAGCGTGAATTGGTACGAAGACTACGAATACGATGCCAAAGGCAACAACACCCGTGTTGTAGGGCGCGATTCCGATGGCAGCGTGAATTGGTACGAAGACTACGAATACGATGCCAAAGGCAACAGAACCCGTATGGTAAGTCGCAATGCCGATGGCAGCGTGGACAGTTACAGTGACTACGAATACGATGCTAAAGGCAACAGAACCCGTATGGTACTTCGCAATGCCGATGGCAGCGTGTGGCGTTACATTAACTACGAATACGATGACAAAGGCAACAAAACCCGTCAGGTAACTCGCAATTCCGATGGCAGCGTGGACGATTACACCGACTACGAATACGATACCGGAACAGGTAAAAAAGTCAGTGAAACCATATATGATTATGAAAACGGCGAACTAACCGGCAGCACTAAAACTGAATATGACGAAAATGGTGATGTAGTCAAAAAAACAAAATACGACAAAGACGGCAATGAAATAGAATAACTGAAACGGGGTTTTTACCCCGTTTTTATTTAAAAATAACCGGTCCGGGTTTTATCTATCAGGCAAAGATGTTTGAGGATTAAATTTAAAATTTTTTAATAATTTCCTTGCTGTATAATAATGTCATGGACAAAAAAACTTTCGTAAAATATCTCAGAACTCTCGGGCTTGAGGTTCATACATCCACAAAAGCCCGCGGACATCAGGGATTTTTTTGCAACAACCGCATTGACATATCCAAAAACACTCCGGAACACCGCGTCATCCCGACTATGATGCACGAATTTGCACATTATATCCATTATCAGCTTGAGCCTGACATGCCAAAAACCGGCGGAACTTTTAAACTTCTTTTCCAGTCAGACAGCCCTGTTATTGAAAACGAACTTTTCAAAGTTACAAACTTTGTGGACGAAAATTCTCTCTGCGTAAAATTGTACGAACACAAAGACAGAATCCGCGAAAAAATAAACGCTTACGACAAAATTATAAAAAAATCTTATCCAAACTTTCAGCGCTCTAAAAAGTTCAGGGAGTTTGACAAATACATAAAACGTTCGGACGCAAGGTATCTTCTAAAGTACGACAGAGTGAAAGTTACGGGCGGTTTTTTGGGGTTTGTTCAGAAAATTTATACCATAAACACGATTGAAGAATGTTTTCCTGACATGCCGGAAGCTTTTGCCGCATATATAAGGCTCAAATCCTTCACAAGAAAACAATCGAGAATTTCTGCAAGAATAAACCGCCTTAACAAATATTACAAACGCCCGACGGAACTTTTTGCAAGGTTTGTGGAAGGGCTTTATCTGGACAGAGAATGGGTTGAGGCGCTTGCTCCTTTTACTTCTCAAAGATTTTTTGATTTGCTTGAAAACGGATATTATGGTAATCTGAAAGATGTAATTCCTAAATATTGAGGTTGGTATGGAAGAAAAATCTATTTCTCAAATGAAATCCGAGTTGAGAGATTTTTATTTTAAAAAAATTAAACCGAACTTAGAAACTATTAATAGAACCAGACGCATAAGCAGGATTGATGCAATCGGCGTGTTCTGTATCCTCGGGGGTTTTGCGTGGTGTATGGTATTTGGAATACTGAAGATAGAAGGCGCAGAGCATCTTCCGTTAGCAGGGTTTATATTGATTGTTTTCGGCGTTTTTATATCGTTGTTTACTAAATATAAAAAAGGCGGTTCAACCGTAGCTGATATAACCGGTGAAGACGAAGTTAAAAGAAAGTACATGCCTGAATTCTTAAAGATTTTCGGGACAGATATGAAGTGGTCGAAAGACAATGTTTATAAAGCTGCAGAAGATTTGAATATTTACAAGACCTTGAATATAATGAATCCCTTCATCATATTAACTTTTGATGATACTATCTGCGGAAATTATAAAGGTGTAAATTTTAATATTCTTGAAGTTAATACCGCAATAACTTCATTAAGTAATCTTCTTGTTTGTTTTGTTCTGCTGCCTTTTGTATTTGGCTGCGGCTGCGGAATTTTCGCTGTGGGAATGTTTTTTGTTTTTCCTCTGGCAATCTGGCTCGGCAATCTTTTTGAAAATGTCTGGGTGACGATTGGAATATTATTATTTTACGTAGGATTTATACCTTTATTCGGGTTGTTCAAATTATTGACAACCCACGCTTTTCGCGGAGTTCTGGTGGAATTTGATATGAACAAAAATTTTGAAGGACATACCTTTGTACACGAAAGAGCAAATACAAGCCGCGGGATAAAATTTAACCGTTCAAAATTTGAAGAAGTCAAACTTGAAGACCCTGAATTTATGCAGAAATATGTAGTATATTCGGACAATCAGGTCGAAGCAAGATATGTTTTGACAACGGCATTCATTGAGCGTTTTTTGAAAATGAAAGTTGCTTTTAAAGCAAAATACATAAGGGCAGCTTTCAAAGACGGTAAAATAACAATCGCAATAAATGCAGGACGTGATTTGTTCCAGATGGCAAATCTTGAAAAAGACACTGATTCAAATACTTTTACGGAACTTTTTGATGAAATTCTGTCAGTTCTCGAACTTATCAATGCGCTGAAGTTAAATCAGAAAATCGGGTTGTAATTTTATGCGCGGCCGTAAATGTCCTCGTATCTTATAATGTCTTCTTCTATCAGAAGGCCGCCCTTCTGGACTTCAATTACTTCAACAGCTTCTTCGTAAGGATTTTGAAGGGAGTGAATCGCCTTAACCGGAATGTCAACACTGTGTCCGGAATGCAGAATAAGTTCTTTTGAATCCAGCACAACCATAGCCGTTCCGTTTAATACAACCCAGTGTTCGCTTCTGTGATTGTGTGATTGAAGCGAAAGTCTTTGTTTCGGGTTTACATGGATAATTTTTGTCAGAAACCCTTCGCCCTGTGCAATAACCGTGTAAAATCCCCACGGGCGGTAAACGGTTTTGTGTACAAGATGTGTGTTGTCATTCTGTTGTTTAAGTGTTTCATAAATATGTTTTACATCCTGAGTTTTGTCTTTGCGGCATGCCAAAATTGCATCTTCCGTTTCTACAAGCACAACATCCTCAAGCCCTATTGTCGCAACAAGTTTTGAAGATGAATAAACAAGCGAATTTTTTGAACCTTCATCAAGAACATGCCCGACAAAAACATTTCCGGATTTGTCTTTTTCGCTGATATCATATATCGCATCCCAGCTTCCGACATCTTTCCAGTCACACTTAAGCTCAATCATAGTGAGTGATTTCGACTTTTCCATCAATGCATAATCAAGCGAAATATTCGGCATTCTGTCAAATTCCACATAAGGAATTTCATCGGAATTTTCAAAATCTATTTTTTCTGTAATTTCAAAAATTTCAGGAGCATGCTTTTTTAATTCTTCAAAAAATACGGAAGGTTTAAACATAAAAATTCCGCTGTTCCAGAAAGTCGACTTGTCCTGCACATATTTTTCGGCAGTTTGCACGTCCGGTTTTTCAACAAACTTTTCAACTTTAAACCCTTCAGCAATTTTTCCGGCAGTTTTAATATAACCGAATCCCGTTTCAGAGTAGGAAGGTTTAACTCCGAAAGTCACGATATAACCCTCTTGCGCAAGTTTTTCACCTTCTTTTATCGCCTGTGCAAAACTGTCCGTGTCATGAATTAAATGATCGGAAGGCACAACAAGAATAATGTCATCGGAATTGTTTTTTTGCACAAGGTATTTAGCAGAAACAGCCGCCGCCGGCGCCGTGTTTTTAGAAACCGGTTCAGAGATTACAATAGGAGTTTTGCAGAAATCTTTCAACTGTATTTTTACATTCGCAAGATGCTTTGTGTTTGTAATACTCAAAATATTTTCATCCGGCAGAATTGTTTTTAATCTTTCATAAGTCGCCTGAAGAAGACTTTTTTCGCCGGTAATATTCAGAAGCTGTTTCGGACACAACTCCCTTGACAAAGGCCACAGCCTGCTTCCAGATCCTCCTGCCAGTATAATTCCGTACATATTTACTCCTCTTTTAATTAAGACGGTTTACTGTTTAATTATATTATAAATATATTATAATTTTCTAAAATGTAACTTTTTTTGAAAAATTTTCAATTTTGAAAAAACTTTGATAACATAATAAAATATGATTAATATGAACAAGAGAGAGAAGATTATTGCGGGTGTTTCTCTGGTTGTGTTATTTTTTGCGGGAGGAATATTTTTCAGCAAAATATACCAGACTCCGGCGAAAACCTTGGATGTATATAAAGAAGCGCTTGCCGACTACAAAAGCGAAGATTATTCAAATTCTTATTATCTGTTTTCAAAAATTTCGCCGGTGTCGGATTTGAAACCTGCCGCATTGTACCGTCAGGCAGAATGTGCAAGAGTCATAGGCGACAATGATTCAGCAATAGAAAAATATAAAAAACTTTTCACCCGTTACGGCAAAAATCCTCTGAGCCCCAGAGCAAAATATCAGGCAGCGCAAATGCTAATGGATGAAAAACCTAAACTTGCCAGAAAATATTTTGAACAGATTATGCAGCATTATCCCGAAACAGATTATGCAATAGCTTCAGAATATTTTCTCGGACTTATCATGATAAAGCATTATACGCAGGGCGAAAATCCGATATTTCCTCTTTCTGCCAAACAGGATGTTGAAAACTGTTTCAGGCATTATCTTGAAAAAGCTCCGGATGGCAGACTTGCTTCAAGCGTTATTGACAACTGGCTTTCTCTGGACAAAACAATTTCTCCTGACGATTATCTGCTGATGGCGGAATCTTTGTACCGGCGCGGAGAATACATCAAAGTTAAAGATATTCTTGAGCATACTTTAGAATCCGAAAGCTGGGTTTTGAAAGCAAAAAATCTAAATGTCACAGGTCATAAAGATGAAGCCTTAAGCATGCTACAAAAAGGATTTGCGCAATATCAATCCTATGTATCAGCTGAAAAACTTATTGAGGCGATGGAATTATATTTTCAACTGTCAGGCATGCCTTCATACGACCTTGCAGACTGGTTTTTAAGCATAGTTGAGAGTAAGGTTAAAGATTATGCTTTTATAAAAAAATGTGATTATCAAAAAGGCTATGAAAAGACAAAATGTTTTAAAGATTTTTACGTAGAGTATCCCGAAAGCAAATATGCCCCGAAAGCTCTTTCCGAAATATTTATGGGTACTTATGAGTTAGGTGACTTTGAAGCAGCAAAAAAGGTTGCCCGTGATTATCTTGACAATTTCAGAAACGAAGCAGACGCACCTATGATAATGTTCTGGCTCGGGAAAATTTTTGAAAGAGCGAGAGATTACAGTGCATATATGGGTATGTATAAAAGTGTGATTACAACATATCCGGATACATATTACGCCTACCGTGCTTATTTAAGACTTAATCATCAGCAGCATGCCATAATTACCAATCGTATAAAACCCGTGCCTGTAGAATATCCCTACCCTCTTAAAAATCCCGTGATTAAAAAACTCGTGGAATTGGAAGATTACGAATTAATTGATGAAATTGCAGGCAGCGACGGGTTTGTAAAAAGCTGGATATTATACAAACAGGAAGATTATCCTCATTCCATGCTTGTTGCAAGAAACGCCATGGATAAACTGGAAGTTAAACCTGACAAATATGATTTAAGATGGCGTCTGGTTTATCCTGTGCATTACTATGATGAAATAAAAGATTATGCGGAGATTACAGGAAACAATCCTCCATTAATGCTTTCGATAGCGCGGGAAGAAAGTTATTTTAATCCCTCGGCCGCAAGTTTTGCCGGCGCAAAAGGCATGATGCAGCTTATGCCTTCAACTGCCGAAGAAATTGCTAGAATAAAAAATCTCGGTAGTTATGATCTTCTGGATGCCGCTTCAAACATAAAACTCGGAAATTATTATTATGCCTATATAAAAAGCATGCTCTCAGGCAAGGATATTTCAGCCGTCGCTTCTTATAACGGCGGAATCGGCTCTGTCACAAGATGGAAACAATCATTAGTTTATGAAGATACAGACAGTTTCGTGGAACAAATTCCTTATGAAGAAACAAAAAATTATGTCAAAAAAGTTTTCAGATCTTACTGGAATTATATAAGAATATATAATCTGAATGACTAACAGATACTAAGGCGCCAGGGCGGACGGTATAGTGAGGAGTGAAGGGTGAGGCGTGAGGAGAGTTGAAGGGTTGAAAAGTTGAACGGATGAAAGGTTTGTTTTTGAAAAAGATACTAAGGTGCTGGGGCACTAAGGCGCTAGGAGGTTTCGTTTTGGAAGGCGATAGGACTGCAAGGCGATAAGGCGATAAGTTCTTATCAGAGTGAAGCGTGAAGGGTGAAGAGTGAAGGGGGTTGAAAGGGTGAATGGTTGAAAAGTTGAAGGGTTTGTTTCTAAAAAAGATACTAAGGCGCCAGGGCGGACGGTATAGTGAGGAGTGAAGGGTGAGGCGTGAGGAGAGTTGAAGGGTTGAAAAGTTGAACGGATGAAAGGTTTGTTTTTGAAAAAGATACTAAGGTGCTGGGGCACTAAGGCGCTAGGAGGTTTCGTTTTGGAAGGCGATAGGACTGCAAGGCGATAAGGCGATAAGTTCTTATCAGAGTGAAGCGTGAAGGGTGAAGAGTGAAGGGGGTTGAAAGGGTGAATGGTTGAAAAGTTGAAGGGTTTGTTTCTAAAAAAAATACTAAGGTGCTAGGGCGCTAAGGCACTAAGAGTTTTCGGAATAAAGACGATAAGGCGATAAAAAATCGCCCGATTTTGTCTAAGTCATGTCATTCTGAGGGAGTGAAACGACCGAAGAATCTCCTTAACATCTGACAAGATTCTTCGCACTTCGTCCTTAGAATGACGTAATATTCAAGATAGATTGATTGAACCGTTTAAAACTCTTCTCAAAAAATAAATACAAAAAGGACTTGTCCATGACAAGTCCTTTTAATTAATAAAGCATGCTTTCTAAATCATATTTTTTCTGATTTTTTCTTTAGCTTTTTCAATCTGTTTAATTCTTTTTTCAGTAGCTTTGAGTTGTTTGTTAATAGCTTTTCTTTCATTCTTAACCGCTTTGTATTGCGCGTCAATGTCGGCATATTTAGCCTTAAGATTCAAAAGGTCGCTTCTTACATCAACCTGCGCATTGTCAAGTTTCAAAATAGCATCCTGCATGTCAGAGCTTCCTGTAACTTCCTGTGTGACAGCGCTTCCTGAAAGCGTAGAAGTTTCTGATGTAGTTGCAGCGCTTGTTCTGACATTAGAGTTGTAATAGTTTGCATTGTCAAAATTAAGCGGAGTAAAAGCGTTTCCGTCAGCGAAAGCCGCTGTCGAGCATGCCAGAGTCAAAAATACAGAAATTGCAAGAATTTTAGATGTTTTAATCATGATTGTATCTCCTATTCTTAAATAGTTTTTACAGCTATCTGACTGTAAGTATATAATATATTGGTTATGGTTACGTCCTTCATTTTGATGAGAAAATAAAAAAAACGGAACAATAATAAAAAACAAACGTCAAAAATAAAGGAACAAATCTTATGGAACTCTGATTGTAAACAAATGTAAACCTTTAAAACCCTTGTCCCGCAATAGTTTTCACGAAAACCTGTAAAAAACATGAAAAAAATAAAGAAAAAAAGGTTGATTTTAAATTTTCTTTTGTCTACAATCAAAGACGTGCCCAGTGCACAGCGAACCTTAAAACTTAAAGAGAAAAATAAATTTCTTAACAAACTTTAAAAAAGTAGTTGACAAGAAAAATTTAAGTAGTAAGATAAAAATTGCGGTCGGAAATGAGGCCGCTGAAACTAGCCAAAACCCCGAAAGATGATTTTGTGAACTGCAAAATTAAATAAAAGGTAAAAGGCTCAGCACATTGAAAACAGAATAGCTGAAGACGAATAACTTTGTTAATTCAAAGAAAATGATAAGGACAGCGCAAACGAAAGTTTGCAAACGAAATGAGTCAAGCGTCATAGAGATATGACGATCGAATAAACTTTCTGACAATGGAGAGTTTGATCCTGGCTCAGGACGAACGCTGGCGGCGTGCTTCATACATGCAAGTCGAACGAGAATCTGGCTTCGGTCAGAGGAAAGTGGCGGACGGGTGAGTAATATGTAGGGAATCTGCCTTTAAGCGGGGGACAACAGTTGGAAACGATTGCTAATACCCCATATGAGCTTGGCTGAAATGCCAATCTTGAAAACTCCGGTGCTTAAAGATGAGCCTGCATCTGATTAGCTAGTTGGCGGTGTAATGGACCACCAAGGCGACGATCAGTAGCTGGTTTGAGAGG
>CALUPM010000077.1 GCA_944322665.1 Candidatus Gastranaerophilales bacterium
TAATAAAAAAACAAAATGCCGCGATAGCGGAGTGAACAATAATTGCAGACGAGGCAGACAACAAAGGCGGGTATTGTCCGAGCGCAGCGAGTTTACCCGCCTGAAGACCGAGTCTAGCAAATTATTAGAGAACGGAGCGTGCGGCTGGTTTGCGTCGCTTTGCCACCAAAGCGACCGCCGTCCGCGCAGGACAAAACAAAAACCTCAATGGGATTCTTCGGGCTCTGCCCTCAGAATGACGGGGCCCGCGATGGGATTCTTCGGTCGCTACGCTCCCTCAGAATGACATGAAAAATCTATTTACAAAAGTCTTTCATAAGCTTTTCTGTCAATTACAAGCCCGCATTTAGTGCAGGCAAAATTTTCTCCGGTACTGTCGAGCGGCATGAAAATATGCTCGCAGGCTTCGCTCTCATCCTCAATCCCGAATTCGTTATTAAGCGGATCTGTCGCGCGTTCACTTTCAAGTTTGTCAATCAGGGTTTCCACCTTGTCTTTTTTAAAGTATTTAACAAGAAGCTCAAGAAAATACATTATTAAAGCCTGAATCTTTCGGGAAAAAGCTCATTAAAGCTGCGGATTTTCAAACCGTGTTCGTCCTGTGTTATGACGTCTATGCCTTCCGGCGCGCAGAAGTCAGAGATTACCTGCCGGCATGCACCGCATGGTCGACAATCAGGACTGTTCGGTGAGTAAATCGCAATTGCTGTAATTTCTTTTTCTCCGGCGGCAATCGCTGTACCTATAGCATTTCTTTCAGCACAGATAGTCAGTCCGTAGCTTGAATTTTCAAAATTACAGCCGGAGTATAAATTTCCGCTTCCGCCGGCAACGCATGCTCCGACTGAAAATTTTGAATACGGAGCGTAGGCATTTTTTGAAACTTCTATTGCTTTGTCCATTAAAACTTGATAGTCCATCTGCTATTCTCCCGTGTAATATCTTTAATTTAAATTTTAAATTATTCTCAGCTAAAAATAATCGGTTAGTTGTATGAGAAATTCTGTGGTACAATAAAGTTATGAAATTTCTTGTAAAATTATTGCTTTTTATTTGTTTGCTGTTACCTTTGAAGGCAGAGGCCGTGACCTTCGGGGTTCTTGTGCTTCCGGCGGATATTGTTAATCTCTGCAACAATTATTATTGTATGGATGAAGTTTCAAATATCGTTGCAGCGGATGTAATAGCAAATTTTGCAAGAACAAATCAGGTAATAGCTCCTGATTTGAGTGTAGTAAGAGCACGCCTTGCTTCAAATCCTCAGCTTGCGGCTTTAACGGAAGATGTTTTAAGAAAATACAACCGCGCAAACAATCTTGATATGCCAGCAATAAAGCAGATTTCAGATGCTTTCGGGGTTAAATCCGTGCTTTTGATTTCAAGTTCCGGAATGACACAGAAGAGCAATTTAAGACGCGGAGTGTGGGAAATTCTGGATTTGTCAAACACTTTTGACATTGTTTATCCGTTTGAGATGGAAACAAATGCGGTTTTGATTGATACTGTAAACGGGCTTGTGATGTGGAGCGGAAATTACAAAAGAAAACTAGGAAATAACAACAGCCAGTTCAATGCGAAATCTCCTTCACAGGCGGCGGCAAGGTTTGAACAGATAATGATGTACAGTGAAGCAATTGCCGGAAGAAGTATTGCGCAGAACGTTATTTTACGATTTTTCCCGAAAACGACAGAGCCGGTTGTTTCGCCCAAAGCAACTGAAGATGTTTCTCCCGGTGCAATGTTAAAGATGAATAATTCTATCCCTGATTTCAACAGAAACAAGGATATAAAAAACGAAAACGAAAGTGATTTTGGAGAAATCCTTTACGGACTTTGATTTTGTTTTAACGGTTTGAAAGTATCGTTCAATTTTTGGGGCATATTTTGTACTTTTGGATTGTCGTTCTGGTTTTGCGGCGGTTCAAAATGCCGCTGGCTTTCTGTTTTTTCAAGAACCCCGCTTCCGTCGGATTTCGGAATTTCCCGTTTCATTTCGACCTGACCGGGAGTTGTGGCGGCTACATTGTCCAGTTCTTCAATTCTGGATTTTGCATCCCAGAATGCAAGAAAACCAACAGTCATTATTGAAAATATTATAAAAAAATTCTTCATTTAAAAATTTCCTTTCGATAATTATTATATAGTCTGCCGGTTTTAAAAGAATTACCCGTCCGGACAGCTTCAGGCGGACATAAAGTTCTATTTACAACTTGCACAAACGAACATCTGATGATAAAATGTAAGGGTTAAGTTAATGAAATAAAAGGGGAAAGTTATGGCAAGATTAGTCAGACCTACGTGGGCAATAAGATGTGTGCAGTCAGGCTGCAAGACGTTGTTTGAGGTAGCGCAGCTTGAGGACGGCAAACAGCAGGAAGTTGTATGCCCGAATTGCGGCGAACATTATGTTTATCCGATTGCCGGCGACGAAGAAGAAAAATAAGTTTTTTAAAAACTTAAACATAAAAATTTACAAGAATCATTTTGTATTTCCGCAGCCCAAAATTGTTTAATTTATATAGGAAATTCTACAAATATTATAAAAAACACGTCCTTCTGAGGGCTTTAGCCCGAAGAATCTCATTTTATTTAGAGCCTTCGCCTGTGGCTCAGATGACGCAACTTTGAAAGTTTTTGTGGAATTTGCTATATAAGTCCGAAAAATTTTTAATAAAACACGGGTTTAGAAATTTGCGGATTGCGGAATGATTTTTGTTGTAAAATTATTTGTATGTTTAACGGAACGGAAAAAAGATACAATCAATTCAGCGCGCATTTGAAGAACAAATTCGGCGCAAAGGTGTACAAAATAACTCTTGATGCGGGTTTTTCGTGTCCGAACCGCGATGGTGCAATTTCAACAGGCGGATGTATTTTTTGTGACGACGGCGGAAGCTTTTCGCAGGCTCACTCAAACCTTTTATCCGTGGAAGAGCAGGTTCAGGAAGGGATAAAAACTTTAAGCGCAAGGTTTAAAGCCGAAAAATTTATGTCTTACTTTCAGGCTTTTTCGAACACTTACAAACCTGTCGGAGAACTAAAAAAAATATATGACTCCTCTCTTGGTGATGAGAGGATTGTCGGGCTTTCAATCGGCACAAGACCTGACTGTGTTGATGATGCAAAATTAAAACTGATATCTGAATATAAAGACGATTATTATACGTGGATTGAGTACGGGCTTCAGTCTATTCATGACAAAACCTTAAAGCGGATAAACAGGGGACATGATTTTGACTGTTTTTTGAAGGCTTACGAAAAAACGAAAGAATACGGGATAAATGTCTGTGTGCACGTGATTTTCGGTCTGTGGGAAAGTCATGATGAAATTATGCAGACAGCGCAGAAACTTTCGGAATTAAAAGTTGACGGGGTTAAAATCCACCAGCTCTGCGCACTTGAAAATACCAAACTCGCTGATATGTACAGAGCAGGCGAAATTGATTTCATGAGCGAAGATGAGTATATTCAGACAGTGTGCGATTTTCTTGAGTATCTTCCGCCAGAAACGACAATCCACAGACTTGCCGGAAACGGATTTTCAAAAACCCTGATTGAGCCGAAGTGGCTTGGCAAAAAAATGGACTGCCTGAATAAAATAGACCGTGAATTTGAGTGCCGCCACAGTTTTCAGGGGCGAAAATGCAGCATACGGACATAAATAAAGAAAATTAATAAACTGTTTACAAAACCCGCCGAATATGAGATAATAAATTTGTAAAAGGGTTTGTAAATTTTTATTAACTAAATTCATTTGAAACAGCAAAAAAATTGTTTTACGTTTATTAGAGTATTAGCAATAGTCTAATAAAGAAATGGAGAAAATATGTTATCAATTCGTCCTGTAATTAATCATAATTATCGTATGAATCCTTCATTTGGCGAGCGTCCGGAAGAACAAACACTAGATGAAGAATTGCAGAAAGAATATCAGGAATACGCTGAAGAACGCCAGAAATGGATTGGCAGACGTTCAGAAATGCAGGAACTTAAAGATAATAAAGAAGCTCCTGTCGTAAAACCGATGAAAAAGGTTCTTCAGGCGGGGATTATAGGCTCTGCCGCAGCTCTCGGTGCTCTCGGTACAGGTTACAGTGCAAAATATATTATGGAACGCGGACAGGAAATTGTTAAATCAAAACAAATCACGAACCTCAAAAAAGCTTTCAAGAAAAAAGTTTCAACTCCTATTGCTGAACAATTCGGCAAAGTAAAAGAATTTTTTGAAAAACAAATTGCAAACATTAAAAAATCAAAAACCTATACAACCAATAAAGCAAAATTTGACGAAAAGAAAACAAAATTCAAAAAGACAGGCTTTGCTCAATTCTTCTCAAAAACAGCAAAGAAAGTTTCAGATAACAAAGTTGTACAAAAAGTTACAGGTTTTGTTGACGGAATTTTCAACGGAATTGCAGAAGGTGTCGTAAAAATTTATAACAAACTCACAGGCGTAAATTATAAAAATACGGTTTCTAATACTGTCGGTGCAGCCGGCGGTATTTCGACAGGTGCTGCAACAATGATGGATATGAAAGCCGAAAACGATAAGGAAAAGGCTGAAAAAGGCATTGAAGAAGAATATGTCAGCTATGAGGAGGCCTAAATAATGGCAGTCGAAAGATTAGCGACAAGTATATATGCTAATGCAAGAAACGGCAGTCTGAATTCCGATGAAACAAAAAAGAAAGTCGGTGAGGCCGCTGTCGGAACAAGTGCTGCTGCAGCTGCCGGAAGAAAAGCCGGATTCAGCATGTTTAAATCTTCCTCAAAAGTCGGTGCACTCTCAGGTGAAGTTGTTGATAACATAAGGCTTGTAAATAAACCTGTTCAGGAAACAAAAGTTTTGTTCGGACGTTTCGGCAAAATGATGACTAAATATGCAGAAGCTTTTTCCGGCTGGGTTCAGAAAGCGCCCGTAATCGGAAAAATCGTTAAAACATCTCTGTTTGCAGGTACTGCAAAATGCTTAGGCTTCGGTCTTGCTGTTCTGACGCTTGTCACAGGGCTTACGAATATTGCAACAACGACAACCGCGGCATACAACAACCATATCAAAAATTCCGCATTCCTGAATTCTCTTGATGAAGACAAAGAATAAGGTTTTTAGGCTCGCGGCTCAGCCTCTTATCTGTTTTTGAAATCTATCTGTTGTCAATCATAATCTGCCGCCACGGATAATCTTTTTTAATCTCCCATCCGTCATATTGAATTAACCTTGCGCAGGCATGGCGTCTGTCTTTACTGCTGACAAGCGGATTGTCTGTGTTGCCTTTTGCGCAGCTGTCGATCAGCCTCTCCCTGGTTATTTGTTGATGGCTTGGAGTGGAAGCAAAAAATTTTTCCGGTTGCTCTGAATATAAACTAAACAAAAAAGAATGTCTGCCGTCATATCTTTCATAGCCGCAGTATTTGATATCTGTGCAGTACATAAAATAAATAATTTTTGTTGAACTTATATACCCGTTGAACCCGATTCCGTCTAAAAATGTCACCTGAAAATCCCGTGCGCTGGTTACTTCTTTATGCAGTGAATTTATATGTTTGTCAAGATACATGTTGTACCAATCTTCAAAACCCTGACCGGATAATACCTGATCTGCTGTAGGTATCCAGCTTTTCAGTTCCCCGTTGGTATTTTCTGCGAGCAAAATTGCCTGCATCATGACTGTATAGAATTTTTTGAGTTTGTTCGCCGTAACTTTCTTTTCATAACCTTCCATTATTCCGGGTAACGTCATTGCGATAACAACCCCTAAAATTCCGAGGGTAATTAATACTTCAGCCATTGTAAAACCGCGTTTCATAATAATTCTTTCATGTACATACATACAACCGTCAAATGTAATATTAGAAAACTTATAACATATTTAATATGATATTGTCAAGTTAAATGTAAGGATATTGTATGGATAGAAAATTGATGCGCAACGGAAACGGCTGGGCGCTTTGCCTTAACGCTACAATACTTGATTTGTTAAAGGTCAATCCAAAAACTGATATGGTTGAATATACTATAGAACGTGACAAACTTATTATTACCAAAAGTGATAAAAAAAGAGATGATATAAGAGAAGATTAAAATATAATTTTTTGGGGAGATTTGTAGCAAATTCCGCTGATACTATAAAAATCCGTCATTCTGAGGACTAAAGTCCGAAGAATCTTTTTATTGAGATACTTCGCTAACGCTCAGTATGACGCTGTTTTGAAAATTTTGGGTGAAATTTGCTACATATCTCCTATTTTTTGATAAACTTATTTTATGAAAGATTTTATTTTAAAAGAAATTAAAACTAATGATATGGCGTCAGAGCTTGTGCACATCGGGTTTGACAGCACATACACCGAGCGCGGGGCGCAGAAGTTTGAGTATAAAAATATCAAAATATATTCTCTGACTCCTCCTCAGGCTAATATTTTAAAGCAGACCGCGCTTTCTGTCGGCGCGGATTGCGCAACGCACAGGGAAGTTATAACCGCAAAAATTGAAAAAAGCGACTGTATTTTAGGCGGAAGCGTTTCCCAATTAAAAAAAATAGCCGCAAAACTATCCTTTCAGCCGTTTGGTCTGAAAAATTTAGGCGAACAAATTGAAGATTTTCTATTGCCGCAAAAACAGTGCCGCACACAGATTGTCGGGATTTTAAATCTTACGCCTGATTCGTTTTCGGACGGCGGAGAATTTCTTGATTATGATAAAGCTAAAGAGCATTTTCAATATATGGTTGACTCCGGTGCGGATATTATAGATATAGGCGCAGAATCCACACGTCCTTATTCGACGCCAGTTTCGGCAGGTGCGCAGATTGAGCGGATTTTGCCAATATTAAAGTTTGCAAAAGAAAACGGAATTAATATTCCCGTAAGCATTGACACCAGAAGCGCAGAAGTTGCAGAAAAGTGTATTCCGGAAGGTGCTGTGATGATTAACGATGTATCAGGGCTTGAATACGACCCGAATATGGCTGATGTTGCCGCAAAATACGGGGTGACAGTTGTTATCCAGCACTCAAAAGGCGAGCCTCAAACTATGCAGGACAATCCGCAATATGACTGTCTGATGGATGAAATTTATTTGAAATTAAAAGAAAAAATTGATTATGCTCTTTCAAAAGGGATAAAAAAAGACAATATTATAATCGACCCCGGTATAGGATTTGGCAAAACACGGGAGGACAACTTTGAAATTCTGAGGCGTATAGAAGAACTGAAAGGGCTTGGATGCAAAATTATGCTCGGACTTTCGCGCAAGTCGCTTCTGAGCATGAGTGAAGAAACAAATGAAATGAAAGATATATTTACGGTTGCCTTAAACACGCTTGCTGTAGAAAAGAAAGTTGATTATATACGGGTGCATAATGTGCCGCTTCACAGACGATTGTTGGAAATACTTTCAGTACGATGAATATAGCTGAAGATATGAAGTAGTTTATTGTCGAAACTATCATCCGGCTGACGCCGCAGCAAGTTCTCGTTCTTCAGATTGTTCGGAGGAAGCGAAGAATCTTATCGCACTGCTTAACGTCATTCTGAGATCATTCGCCATCAAAGTGGCATGACAGACAAAATGGGGCGATTTCTTATCGCCTTTCTCAACCCTCCTCCCTTATCATCCCCTCACCCGCCCTTCGGGCACCCTCAGCCGCATGAAAGCGGCATACAGTCTCACACTGCCCATGCTTCGCCGGTTCGAGCTAGCATCCCACAAGGGGAGAGGGAATTATTTTACGTAACGAACTTTTCTTATGTCGCCTTATCGCCTTATCGCCTTGCAGTCCTATCGCCTTCCAAAACGAAACCTCCTAGTGCCCTAGCGCCTTAACGCCTTAGTATCTTTTTCAGAAAACAAACCTTTCAACTATTCAACTATTCAACTCACTTCATCACCCTTCACCCTTCACTTATCAGACCCCTCACCCGAATTTCTAAATTCGCTGCGCTCATAAAGAAATTCTACCCTCTCCCACAAGGGGCGAGGGGATTATTTTACGTAACGAACTTAACGTCTTTACGTCCAAACGTCTTATCGTCTTTCACAACGAAAACTCTTAGTGCCTTAGCGCCCTAGCTCCTTAGTATCTTTTTTAGAAACAAACCATTCATCCGTTCACCATTTCACCCCTTCAACTCACTTCACCCTTCACTTATCAGACCCCTCACCCGAATTTCTAAATTCGCTGCGCTCATAAAGAAATTCTACCCTCTCCCGCAAGGG
>CALUPM010000078.1 GCA_944322665.1 Candidatus Gastranaerophilales bacterium
GCTTCTTCAACCGCTGCATTGCCGCCGCCGACAACAGCAACGACTTTATTTTTATAAAATGCGCCGTCACACACCGCGCAGTAGCTGACCCCGCGTCCGACAAATTCCGCTTCACCCGGAACTCCAAGCTTCATAGGCTGCGCGCCGCATGCAATGATTACGGTTTTTGCTCTGAATTCAGCCTCTTTTGTTTTTATAACTTTAGGATTAGATTTCAAATCAACACTCTCGATTTCCTGCATCGGGAATTTTTGAACCCCGAATTTGTCAGCATGCTCCTCAAATTTTTCCATCAAATCGAACCCGCCGACAAGCGGAAACCCCGGATAGTTTTCCAGTTCAAGGTAATTTGAAGGCTGCCCGCCAAGCATTGAAGTATCTATAATTGCCGTTGAAACAGCCCCGCGGCTTGCGTAAATTCCGGCACTAAGCCCAGCAGGACCGCCTCCTAAAATTACAGTATCAAATTCATAACTTTGCATATCTTATCCTCACTTTTCCAATACACTCATACCTGAAATTTTCTCACCTGCGAGCGCATATTCTGCCCTTTGCACATTTACAACCTGCCCGTTTGAAACGGTTTTTAAAGTAAGGCGGTTCACGCCTGTAAACTTATCTCCGTTAAGCCTCAATTCAACGTAATCCGTAAGTTTTTGCGCTTCTGTTCCTCCCTCTTTTGTGAATTTAACAACATTACCTTCAACAAACTCGACCGCAACATTTGCAGATGCACCTGTAAACGGATTGTTTAAATTCATGACGTTTCCGTTTCTTGAGAGGTTCCATAAATCAGCACTTTTTTGTCTGAAAGTTTCGGGGCTGTCTGTTTTTGCAAGAACCGCCGCAACCCGCCATGTTCCGAACAAACCTGACGGAACATTTTCAACCAACGAAATCTGGGCTTTTAGAGTTTCTGCATTTGCCATACTACTATTTAACCCTGTTCCGCAGCTCATAATCAGAACAGATGTAATTATAACTGATGACAATATTATATTTTTTAAAATTTTAATCAAGCCTAAAAATCCCCGCACTTTACTTAATAATATAATAAACTTTGTCAAAATCGCAAGTAAAAATTATTATACTATTTTTTTGAGCAACATTTTATATTACGAAATGTAACAACAATTATAATTACTAGCAAATTTAAAAATTATAATATTTTATTTACTAAGAGTTAGAAAGAAAGGTTAGTAAATATGTACAATCAAATCAATTTTAATCACCAGCCTGCATTCGGGATGGCTTTCCGATTTCAAAAAGGCGGTGCAAAACGTATGGCGGAAGCCTTCATTGATGCTCCCGATGAAGCCAGAAATTTAATCAAATCTCAATTATAATGAAGGTCTTTATTTTTGCTATTACTGATATTACACTCACCCTAGACGGCAGCCGTCATTTTTGACTGGAGAATCTGCGCTGATTCTTCATAACCTTTTCTGCCCATAAGCGCATAGGTGTAATTTTTTGCCTGTTCTACTCCGGGCTGGTTAAAGGTGTCTATGTTATAAAGTTCGCCGGCAATTGCTGTCTGAACTTCCAGCATATAAAGAAGCTGAGCAACATTGTAGCCGTCGACTTTTTCTAAAGTTATTGTGACGGTCGGGCGGTTGTAATCCGCAAGCGCAACGCGTGTTGCATCAGCCTCTGCGTTTATAAGCTGATTAATTGTTTTTCCGCCGAGATACCCGATGCCTGTGTATTCAAAAATATTCGGGATTTCAAGGGTTGTGTCAAAATTTTCCACTCTTATAAAATTAATAACTTTATTGTTAGGGCCTTCGTTGTAAAGCTGAATTTGTGAATGCTGGTCTGTTGCACCTAATGCTTTTACCGGAGTCTGCCCGATGTGAACATCGTTTCCGTCTTTGTCCTTGTTTTTACCGAGTGACTCTGCCCAGAGCTGCGCATACCAGTCCGAAACGTATTTCAACCTGCTTGAATAAGGCATCATTACAGAAATATTTTTGCCCTTTTTCGTGTCCATAAGATAGTGAATTAAAGCATTTTGCGCGGCAATGTTGTTGTGGATGTCGGTATTTTTCAAAGCTAAATCCATATCTTTGATACCGTTTGTCATTTCATCAATATCAAGCCCCACAAGCGCAAACGGCAGAAGCCCGACCGCAGAAAATACAGAAAATCTTCCGCCGACATCATCCGGCACAACAAAAGTTTTGTACCCTTCCTGCTCTGCAATCTGCCTTAAAATACCTGTTTTTTTATCGGTTGTTGCCACAACATTGTATCTGTAATTGTCGCCGAGCGCTTTTTCAAGTCTGTCTTTTACAATCATAAACTGTGACATTGTTTCTGCAGTAGAACCGGATTTTGTGATTACATTCACCAAAGTTTTTTCTAAGTCAAGAATATCAAGAAGCCCGTTAATCGTATCAGGATCAATGTTGTCAAGGAAGAAAATTCTCGGCATTCCGTTTCTCTGTTCTTCGGAAAGCAAATTCCAGTAAGGTTTCAAAAGAGCTTCCGTCACAGCCAGCCCGCCAAGCGCTGACCCTCCTATACCGAGCACAAGAATATTTTCAAAACGCCCCTTAACCATTGCCGCATATTCTTTTACATACCAGAGAGTTTCCTCGTTATATCCGAGGTTCATCCACTGAAGCCACTGCCCGTTTTTGTCTTTTCTTTTGTTCAAATCCGCAATAATATGCACAATTTTGTCTTTGTATTCGTTAAACTCCGCCTCAAGATGTAATCCGTTTTCCTCTCCTATAACCAACGCGTCAGCATTCTTGTAGTTTAGTTTTATCATTTGTAACCCTCTTAAATATATAAAATTAGTACTTATAAAACAACTGGCTGTGTGTAAAATAAAACGCCTAACGGAAATGCGTTTTTCCTACACTTATTGTATTTGCTGAACAATAAATTACAATGATTTTAAGTATAATGTAATAATTATTAACGGAATTTCACCGGAACGGGCAATGAAAAATTTGCTCTGTTTTATCAGTGCAAAAACTTTAAGCCTCAACCTTTGGCTGCTTTACCATTCTCTGGGCTTTTTGCTTTTCTTCAAGCCGTTTTTGCTCATATCCGTAACCTGCATAGATTATTAATCCTATCAACAGCCATAGCGGGAAATAAAGTGATGATGTCGTTAAAAATTTCATAGAATAAACCATAAGTCCGCCGCAGGTTATAATTCCTAATACAGGAAATACCGGCGAAAAAGGTACCTTGAACGGTCTTGGTCTGTCAGGGTCGGTTTTACGCAAAATCAATACGGCAATACAAATAATTATAAATGAAGTAAAGGTTCCGAAATTGCAGAGTTCCGCCGAGATATTCAAATCCATAAACAGCGAACAAACGACCACTACAATTCCTGAAATCCATGTCAGAACATGCGGAGTTCTGTATTTTTTGTGGATTAATCTTAAAGACTTCGGCAAAAATCTGTCGCGGCTCATTGCGTATAAAATACGGGTTGTTCCTAACTGGTAAATCAGAAGAACTGACGTCAGTCCGCACAAAGCGCCGACAGAGATTAATCCCGCAAACCAGTCCTGCCCGATAAAACGCATAGCATGCGCAATCGGAGCCTGAGTATCAATCTGCCCGAACGGAACAACACCTGTCAACACAAGCGCAACGCCGATATACAAAACCGTACAGATAAAGAGTGTTCCTAAAATCCCGATAGGCAAATCTCTCTGCGGATTTTCTGTTTCCTCAGCTGTTGTTGAAATTGCATCAAATCCGATATATGCAAAGAATATCAAAAACGCACCCATAAATATTCCGCTGAACCCGTTCGGCGCAAATGGCGACCAGTTTTCAGGCTTTACGTAAAACGCGCCGACAACTATAAATGAAGTTATTATAAAAAGGTTTACCCCGACCATAATACTTGCAAATCTTGTCGATTCTTTAACACCTTTTATCAAAAGCATTGTTAATATCAAAACGATTACAATTGCCGGAAGGTTTATAGCAACAGGAATATGCCCGAATAAATACGGGATTTTGTCATGAATATCCAGTCCGTATTTGTCGCAGCTTGCGGCGATTGCCCTGTAGTCCATCCTGAGCCATATAGGAAAATTCACCACAAAATCCGGCAAAATATGTTTAAAACCTTTCAAAAGCTGTGTAAAATAACCGGTCCATGCGCTGGCAACCGTAATATTTCCGATTGCATATTCCAGCATCAAAATCCATCCGACCATCCACGCCATAAATTCGCCCATTGTTGCATAAGTATAAGTGTAAGCACTTCCGGCAACCGGAATCATTGCAGCGATTTCACTGTAGCAGAGCGCTGAAAATATACAAGCAATAACCGCAAGAAACATGGAAATTATAATCGCAGGCCCGGCACCAACGCCTTCAGGCCCTCCTTGAATGGCGCTTCCGACTATCGTAAAAATTCCGGTTCCCACAACAGCCCCTATCCCGATTACAATAAGATCAAATACGTTCAACGTCTTTTTTAACTCTGACTTTTTACTTGTTGCAATAAGTTCGTCGGGGCTTTTTTTCTTTAATGCGTTTTGAATTATAGTTTTAATCATACTTCTTTCCGTTTTTGTTTCAGCGTAAATCTACATTTTTAATTCAAGTTTTTTCTGTTCTACTTTTTCGTTATGGATTTTATTTTCGTTAATTCTGTTTTTCACAAAACCGTACAAAAGATAAATCATTGCACCGACTCCGAGCCACACGGGGAACAACAGAGCCGAACTTGAAGCCTGCATTGATTTATATACCATAAGCCCGCCGCAGCAGATAATTCCGAGAGAAGGAACAACAGGCGAAAAAGGAACTTTGAAAGGTCTTGGTCTATCCGGATCTGTTTTTCTCAATATCAAAACCGCAATACAAACAACAATGAATGAAGTAAATGTTCCGTAATTGCAGAGTTCTGCCGCAACGTCAAGATTTAATGTTAAAATTCCGATTATCGAAAGCAATCCGACTGTCCACGTCAAAACATGCGGGGTTTTGAACTTCGGATGTAATTTTTGAAATCTTGCTGATATAAAATGATCGCGGCTCATTGCATAAAGAATTCTTGTTGCTGCCATTTCCATAACAAGCAGAACAGAAGTCAGCCCCGCAAGCGAGCCGATAGAAACAAGTCCTGCCGCCCAGTTTAGATTGATAAGCTTTAAGCAGTATGCCATAGGCGCTTTTAAAAATGCCGTAGTTGCCGGAACACTCGTATCCTGAAGCCCGGTTAATATCAAAGCAACAAGTACATAAACAACCGTTGTAACAATGAGCGAACCGATAATCCCGATTGGCAAATCTTTCTGCGGATTTTTGCATTCCTCTGCCGCCGTCGCAATTGCGTCAAATCCGATATATGCAAAGAAAATTATAAAAGCGCCGGCAAAAATTCCTGCAGCTCCGTTAGGTGCAAAAGGAACCCAGTTGTCGGGTTTTACGTAAAATGCGCCCGCAATTACAAACAAAGCAATAACCGCCATTTTTACAACAACCATAACTGCTGTCATTTTTGCCGAATCCTTCGTACCTTTTACAAGAATTGCCGTGGACAACAAAACCATAACAATTGCCGGAAGGTTTATACAAATCGGAAGCCCGAAAATCGTCGGAACAAAAGTGTCCGGATTTTCAGCAACTATTTTTGCGGCTGAAAAAGGATCATTTACAAGCCACACAGGCGGATTAGCCAGCCACGCCGGCAGATATTGTTCAAAACCGCTCAAAAATTGTACAAAATGGTTTGACCATGCGCAGGCAACCGCAATAAATCCTATTGCATATTCCAGCATCAAAACCCATCCGACCATCCACGCAGCAAATTCCCCGAGCGTTGCAAAAGTGTAAATATAAGCACCGCCTGACACAGGAATCATTGTAGCAAATTCGGAATAACAAAGAGCTGAAAATACGCACGCAATCGCCGCAATAATCATTGATACAACAAGCGCCGGCCCTGCCCCCGGAGAAGTTCCGTCAGCACTTCCTGCCGCTGCAATCCCGACTATTGCAAAAATTCCGGAACCGATAATCGCTCCGACTCCGAGTATAATCAAATCCCATACACCGAGAGTTTTTTCAAGCCCTCCGGCTTTTGCTTCGGATAACATCTCATCCGGTTTTTTAATTCTTGTAATAGTTTTCAAAAAATTACGGGTGAGGGTAGCGCGACTGTATTTTTCTGCCATTTATTTTCCTTATATTATTTGCAAAGAGGAAATCCCATTTTTTCTCTCTGCGCTACGTACAACTTCGCAACGGCCGATGCCATTGTTCTTACTCTGTTTATAAAGTTTATTCTTTCATCCTTGCTTATAACGCCTCTTGCGTCAAGCAGGTTAAAAGTATGGGAGCATTTTAAAACATAATCATAAGCAGGAAGCACAAGTTCCGCTTTAACACAATTATCAACTTCTTTCTGATAGAGATCAAACATTGCAAAAAGACTTTTTGCATCAGACACTTCAAAGTTATACTTTGACTGCTCAATTTCGTTCTGGAGGTAAATGTCACCGTATTTAAGCGTGTCATTCCACATAATATCATAAACTGACGCTTTGTTTTGAAGATACATGGCAATTCTTTCCAGACCGTAGGTAAGTTCTAAAGCGACAGGTTTAATTTCCAAACCGCCGACCTGCTGGAAATATGTAAACTGTGTAATTTCCATACCGTCAAGCCAGACTTCCCAGCCGACACCAGCAGCGCCTAATGTCGGAGATTCCCAGTTATCTTCAACAAATCTTACGTCATGTTCTTTTAAGTTAATACCCATAGCTTCCAAACTTTTCAGGTAAAGTTCCTGAGCGTTGTCCGGAGAAGGTTTCAGTATAACCTGAAACTGAAAATAGTGACCTAATCTGTTCGGGTTTTCACCGTATCTTGCATCAGTCGGTCTGCGGCATGGTTCAATCATTGCGGTATTCCAGGGTTCCGGCCCGAGTGATCTTAAAAAAGTTGCGGGGTTCATAGTTGAAGCCCCTTTTTCTATGTCATACGGCTGCTGGATTATACACCCGTAATCCGACCAGAATTTTGATAAATTAAAAACCAGTTCCTGAAAGTTTAAAGCCATAATTAACATTTCCACTATTGTATGAATTACACTTGTTTTTAGCTGTGAATTTTTAAACAGCGCTTAGTAAATACTACGCCCAACAAATTTAAATTGCAATAAAATTGTTTAAAAATATTAAGAGGCATGAAAGCATGACAAACACCACCGCCGTTATTGAACAAATTTTGTTTATCTTTCGGGGCATGCACGTCAATCATAGCAATATCATCTCCACGGATAATCTTTCTTAAATTCCATCCCGTCATAAACGAATAAAGTAAAACAATACCCCGGAACACCTGATCGGTAAGTAAAATTTTTACAGTATTCTATATAATCTTCTCTGCTATAGGTTCCATTTGTCAATTGCTTTAGACGAAATACAGCAAGCCCCTTTTGCTCACTCAGTTCAAAAACATCAAATACATCTCTGCCTACAGTATTTGGCGATTTTTCACAGTTTAAATCCACCGTGAAAACAAAAAATTGGTTGTTTGCCCACATAAACATACACATCCCGTCCGGACTTTCCAATCTAGTACGGTTTACCGT
>CALUPM010000079.1 GCA_944322665.1 Candidatus Gastranaerophilales bacterium
CACTCTGATAAGAACTTATCGCCTTATCGCCTTGCAGTCTTATCTCCTTTCAAAACGAAACCTCCTAGTGCCCTAGCGCCTTAACGCCTTAGTATCTTTTTTAGAAACAAACCCTTCAACTTTTCACCCCTTCAACCCCCTTCACTCTTCACCCTTCACGCTTCACTTTGATAAGAACTTATCGCCTTGCAGTCTTATCGCCTTTCAAAACGTAACCCCTTAGTGCCCTAGCATCCTAGTGCCTTAGTATCTTTTAAAATTTACAACTTGCTTTAAAAAATTCATTGAAGTAAAATGTAGAGGAAATGTAAATCAGATAAACTTATTTGAGGTCAGCATGTCAAAGTTAAACATTACGGTATGTATGGGAAGTTCATGTTTTGCGCGCGGAAATGCGTCAAACCTTGAGTTTATTGAAAATTACATCAAAGAAAACGGTCTGGAAGCTGAAATTGATTTAGCCGGAGCCCGCTGCGAAGGCAAATGCGTATCAGGGCCGAATATTACCATCAACGGGGTTGAATACACCGAGGTTGATGAAGAAAAACTTAAACAAACTTTAGATGATCTTGTCAAAGTAAAATAAGTTTTGTTTTTGAAAACATCCTTACAAAAGTTAAATTACAGGGGTTAAGATGAATAGTACAAATCCGGTTTATACACTTTCAAACGAGTGTCACGACTGTTACAAATGTATCAGAGAATGTCCGGTCAAGGCGATAAAGATAGAAAACGGGCACGCGTCAGTAATCGGCGAACGCTGTATTGCCTGCGGAAACTGTGTTAAGGCCTGCCCGTCAAACGCCAAAAGAGTCAGAACGGATATTGATAAAGCAAAAAATTTAATCCGTGCACAGAAAGATGTCTACGTATCACTTGCACCGAGCTGGAGCGGGGTTTTTGAGGTTGAAGAGGAAAAAATGGTTTCAATCCTTAAAAAACTCGGGTTTAAAGGGGTGTCGGAAACAGCGCTCGGGGCGCAGGAGGTTTCGATAAAGACAGCCGAAATGCTGAACAGTGCTGAAAAAGGACTTTTTATATCAAGTGCGTGTCCTGTAATTGTGAATTTTATCAGAAAATACCATCCTGAATTTGCGACCTGCGTAACGCCTGTAGGTTCGCCTGCTATGACGCATGCAAGAATGCTTAAGGAACAGTACGGCGAAGACATTGCTGTTGTGTTTATCGGGCCGTGCATCGGGAAAAAGAACGAGGCGGATGAATTTAAAATATTTGATGTTGCCCTGACGTTTGAGGAATTACGTCTCTGGCTGAATGACGAGGCTGTAGATATTTCGTCAATTCCGACAAATCCCGAGAATAAATTTGTGCCGAAAGCAGCTTATGAGGGTTCATTATACCCGATAGACGGCGGGATGAACGAAACAATCCGCAAAATCGGGGTTAAGAAAGAAGTTCAGTTGATGGATATAAGCGGACTTTTGCCGTTTGAAAAAGCTTTGAACCAGCTGCAGCCTGAAAAACTTGACAGGGTAATCTTTGTGGAAGCTTTGTCCTGCGAGGGCGGCTGTGTAGCAGGGCCGTGCATTTCGACTGAAAAAGCCGGAATAAGCATTGTGTCAGATGTCCTTTCAAACGTAAAAGAGCGCGAAATTATACCGAAAGTTCCGCAAACGGTTGTAGAGATGGCGGTTGAGCCGAAGAAAGTCGTCACAAGCGAATATCCGATAGAAGATATTTTAAAAACTCTTAAGAAAATCGGCAAACACTCGGTTGATGATGAACTAAACTGCGGGGGCTGCGGTTATGCGACCTGCCGCGACCTTGCAAAAGCGCTTCTTGACGGGGATGCGGAAACATCAATGTGCGTTTCTTATATGAGAAAAATCGCAATGCGAAAAGCAGCCGCAATGCTTAGATGTATGCCTTCCGCAACCGTTATGGTTGACAGCAATATGAATATTATTGAAGCAAACGACGCATTTATGCGGATGTTTACGGGCGACATGTATGAGGTCTTTAAGGCAAGACCCGACGGGGTTGCCGGGGCTGCAATCGACAGAATTGTAGACTTTGCGGATATTTTTAAGACAATTCTTGACACGGGAAAAGACCTTCACAAAGAACGTTATCCGAGCCGGAACAGGCTTTATGACATCAGCGCATTTACGATAGAAGAAAACGAAATCGTGGGTGCGGTTATAACTGACGTTACCCAGAGCGAAGCAAACAGAGAAAAAATTTCCCAGAAAGCGCACGAGGTAATTTCCAAAAACATTTCAATCGTTCAGGAAATTGCCTGCCTGCTTGGCGAACACATGGTAGAAACGGAAACTCTGTTGAGCAGTATAGCAAACGACTTTGACGATAAAGACGATGCAGAAAACAAAGAAGGAGGGTCTAACGGCTGATTTGTCGAATAAACACTTTCAACCGTTCAACTTATGTTTATAGATATAGATTGCAATCAGATGAAAAAATATAACCAGAATGCATACGGGGATTATTTTGTGTCAAAAAGATACCCCGATGAAGCGCGTCTGATTGCGGTTTTGTCGGACGGTTTGGGAAGCGGGATTAAGGCGAATATTTTGTCCTGCATGACTGCAACAATGCTTTTAAGATTTATAGAAAACGGACAGATTCCAATAAGAAAAGCGGCGGAAATCATTATGAACTCGCTTCCTGTCTGTCAGGTGCGCCGCATAAGCTATTCGACATTTTCGGCAATTGACTGCGACGATTACGGAAGCGCAAAAATAGTTGAGGAAGGCAACCCTGAATTCATCTGGATACGCAACAATGAGGTTATGAAGCCGGAGTATGAAACAATTCAATCAAAAACTTTCAAAAACAGAATGATGAGGCTTTATAAAATTCAATTACGGCTCGGGGACAGGCTAATATTCTGTTCCGACGGGGTTACGCAGGCAGGGCTCGGCGGCGGAAGACTTAAACTGGGCTTAAGGCGTGAAGGTCTGATAGTTCTTCTTGAGGACAAGTTAAAAGAACATCCGGACATTTCAAGTTCCGAACTTTCCCAGTATATTGTAAATCAGGCTCGAAATATTGAAACAGACAGAAAACCGAAAGATGATATTTCAGCGTGCGTTATGTATTTTAGAGAACCGAGGGAATCTTTGATTTTTACCGGCCCGCCGTATCATCAGCAGAAAGATGCTGAATATGCCAGACTGTTTGACAATTTCAAAGGCAAAAAAGCAATCTGCGGCGGCACGACGGCGAATTTGATATCAAGAGAACTGAACAGACCTATAGAAATGGATTCGACGATAAGTATCGGCAAGCTTCCGGCATGTTCGTATATGGAAGGGGTTGACCTTGTGACGGAGGGGATTTTGACTCTGACAAAGACATTAGAGTATCTGGAGTCAAATACCACGGATATTGACAATGCGGCAGGGAAGTTGGTAAAATTTTTGTTAGATAGTGATTGCATAAATTTCATGGTCGGGGCGAAATTAAATCAGGCGCATTATGATCCGGCGCTTCCGATAGAGATAGAAATCCGCAAGAACATTATCAAAAAAATGGCGGCAATATTGCAGGACAAATACTTCAAGAAGGTAAATATCCGGTATATGTAGCTAATCGAAAATTTGCCGGCATCCGGACGCAGGACAGGCGGCTGACAAAACATAGGGAACGAGCGTTTGGAGTCAATAACAGGAATATAGCAAACTTCAATAAGCGGGTGACTGGCAGAAAATTTTAAAAATATTACTAATATCGGTAAGAAAGGATAAAAAACGGGAACGAGCGTTTGGAATCAAAAACTGGCATATAGCAAACTCCAAAAGCGAGTGACTGACAGAAATCTAAAAGTTTAACGGTAATTGATGGAAAGGATAAAAAAACGGAGGCAAAGCCTCTGGCAAAAATAGATAAAGTTTGACTACAATTTACGGAAAGGATAAAAAAGATGGAAAAAAAAGTTAGTGTGAAAGTATGTTTGGGAACGACATGTTTTGTAATGGGTTCAGCCAATCTGCAGGAACTGATAGACATGGTTCCGAAAAAATACGGTGACAAAGTGGATGTAACAGGGGTTCCGTGCTTAGGTTTATGCTCAATCGACTGGGAATTCTCAAAAGCACCTTATGTAAAAGTTGACGATGACGTAATCAAAGAAGCAACGGTTGAAAAAGTTTTGAAAGCAATAGACGACAAACTTGCCGCTATGAAATAATTTTACGCACGATTGGAATTAAGTAAAAAATCCCTTGTTTATAGAATTATAAATGAGGGATTTTTTGAAAAATTGAAAAAAATCTTGTTCATGGCATAATAGTTTTATAATGGAATAGAAATAAGGAATTCAGGAATATGGCTATAAACACCCCGAAACAAACATCTCACTTAAAAAGGGAAATTCTGGTAAGATTAATAAAAGCATTTTTAAGCGACAATTTTGAAGAGAATACAAGACTGATACCGTATGATATGCGGCCGAAAGGACATGAAGTTCCTTACAGATGCTGTATTTATAAAGAACGTGCGATTTTACGGGACAGAGCTGTTGCAGGACTCGGGCATTCAATTGAAGAAACCGGCGACAGCGAACTTCTGTCAAATCTGGCACAAAAAGCGCTTGAGCGGACTCAGCCGGATGAAAAACCGCTGACCGTTCTTACAACAGCCTGCAAAGGTTGTGTACCATCAAGAATTTATGTAACGGATTTATGTCAGGGCTGTGTAGCAAGACCCTGCGTAAATACTTGCAAATTCGGCGCCATCAGCGTAATCAACGGCAAGTCGGTTATTGACCCCGCAAAATGCAAAAATTGCGGAATGTGTGCTCAGGTCTGCCCGTATCAGGCAATCCAAAAGATTATTGTTCCTTGCGAAAACGCATGCCCTGTAGGCGCAATCGCTAAAGGCGAGGATGGACACGCAAAAATTGATTTTGACAAATGTATTTCCTGCGGCAAATGCGTTGCAGCATGTCCTTTCGGTGCGGTTCACGAAAAAAGCCAGATAATAGACGTGTTGAAAAATATCAAAGCCGGCAAAAAAGTTATCGCAATGCTTGCGCCTGCGATTATGGGACAATTGCCCTGCACGCCGCAGCAGCTTAAAGAAGCAATTCTTGAACTCGGTTTTGCAGATGTTTACGAAGTTGCTCAAGGGGCAGACGTCACAACAAAAACAGAAGCCGCAGAGTTTGTGGAAAGACTGGAACACGGTGCGGAATTTATGACAACATCCTGCTGTGCGGGTTACAACGAACTTGTCGACAAACACATGCCCGAGATGAAACCGTTCAGATCTGACACAAAAACCCCGCTTTATTACACGGCTGAAATCGTTAAAAAAGAACATCCGGATGCAATCACGGTATTCTTCAGCCCTTGTGTTGCAAAACGCCGCGAAGCACTTCAAAATCCGAATGTTGATTATGTTTTGAATTACGAAGAAGTCGGCGCATGGTTTATTGCATTAGGGATTCAGGTTGCGGAATGTGCGGAGAGCAAATTTAAAACCGAAGCTTCTGCGGAGGCAAGAAATTATGCGGTCACAGGCGGAGTTGCAAAAGCCGTCCAGACTCTTCTTCCGGAAGAAATTCCGGCACATCCTGTTATAATTAACGGACTTGACAAGCAGTCAATCCGTGATTTGAAAAAATACGCCAAAAACGGAATGTGCGAACTCGGAAATCTTATTGAAGTTATGGCCTGCCCCGGCGGGTGCCTCGGCGGAAACGCTACCGTGAACGCTTACAAACCGGCGCTTAAGCAGTTGACAAATTACGTCAATTCAAGCGAGCCGCTTAAAGAAAGCCACAAAGTTTAAAGCAATACTTATAAGCCGCGTTTAAAATCAAAAATGCGGCTTTTTTAATTTTGACAATCTGTTTGTAATATAATATTTCTATGGACAGGAAGAGAAGAATAAGTATAATCGGTTCAACTGGTTCAATCGGCACGCAGGCGCTCGAGGTTATTGAAAGACTGCGCGATAAGTTTGAGATTGTTGCACTTGCCGGCGGAAATAACGTCGAACTTTTAAAACTGCAGGCGGAGAAGTTCAAACCTGAATACATTTGCTATAACAATAAAGCGATAAGTCCGCCGGGCGATAAGTCGATAAGTTCATATAAAATTCTGCACGGCGAAGAGGGCTTAGAACAAATCTGTTCTGACAGAAGCACTGATTTAATTCTCGTTGCCTGTTCCGGTAAAGCCGGACTTAAGCCGACCCTGAAAGCTATTGAAAACGGGATTGACATAGCGCTTGCAAACAAAGAAACGCTTGTTATGGCAGGCGACATTGTGATGAAAAAAGCCCGTGAGTACGGGAGTAAAATAATTCCGGTTGACAGCGAGCACTGCGCAATCCATCAGTGTATAAAAGATATCCGACAGGTTGACAAGCTGATAATCACGGCAAGCGGAGGTCCTTTTTTGCATAAAAGCATTGAAGAAATGAGAAAAGCAACGGTAAAAGAAGCACTTTCGCATCCAAGATGGAACATGGGGCGCAAAATTACGGTTGACAGCGCGACTTTGATGAATAAAGGGTTGGAAATTATTGAAGCGCACCATCTTTTCGGAATGGATTATGATGATATCGAAGTTGTAATTCACCCGCAGAGCATCGTCCATTCGGCAATCGAATACAAAGACGGCAGTGTGATTGCGCAGCTTGGACTGCCAAGCATGCATATTCCTATTCAATACGCAATCACTTATCCGGAAAGGTTTGAGGGAATTAAATCAAAAAGTTTCAGCTTTGCTGAAATTGCACGGCTTGATTTTGAAAAGCCTGATTTTGAAAAGTTTCCGGCGCTGAACCTTGCATATTTTGCCGGACGCACGGGCGGAACCGCTACTACCTGCCTGAATGCGGCAAACGAAGAAGCTGTTTTTGCGTTTTTAGATGGAAAAATAACCCTCTGCCAGATTGTGGAAATTACCGAAAAAATGCTCTCTGGCCATAAAGTTATTCAAAACCCTTCGATAGATGAGATTTTTGCCATCGACGGGGAAGTCAGAGAAAAAACTCAGAACTATATAAAAAACACCCTGTAATTACAAAATATCCAGCGGGTCGACATCGACTGTGAGTTTGACGTCTTTTGGCATCGTAATCCGCCCGAGAAAACTTGATACAAACTGATGCCCCTTATCGCCCATTTTGTTTTTGATAAT
>CALUPM010000080.1 GCA_944322665.1 Candidatus Gastranaerophilales bacterium
GACGCACCATTTTTAGAGGAACTTCGCCTGCGCCTCAGGATGACATGAAATCCTTTCACCCCGTTCAACTTTTCAACCCTCCTCACGCTTCACCCTTCACTCTTCACTTTTTACTTTTCGCTGGAATTGGCAAAAGTTTCAAGCAGAGTATATGTTGCATCCCAGCCGTTCAGACCGCCTGTTGCTTTGTATCGAGCAATCTGTTTTGCGCGTTCGGCTTTCTTTTTTGCCTGCTCTTTTTGAAATTTTTCCATCTTTCTTTCGCTTGAATTACGTTTTTCAACAATCGGGTCAGCATAAGTCAGGAAGAAACGATATTCGTTGCAAGCGTAACCGGATTTAACTTTTGAAGGATAGTTGTAGAGCAGGTAATCGTAAATATTCATGGCTCTTTTGGAGTTTGAAGGGTCGCCTTTTATTGATTCCCAGAAGCTTCCGGGCATTTTTGTAACAAGAACTACCATGGCAAGGGGATTGTAACCCGCGGTTATCATAAGGTCAACACCTGTAATATCAGCGTCCATTGCATCGCTTTCGGAAATTTTGTTTTTTGCAAAATCACTGTTTGCCGCGGTGTTAAGAATATTATCGGCGCTTAAGGTGTTTGCAAGCGCTGTTTTTGCAAGATTGCGGAATTTTTCTTTTGACACCTGCGAATTCATTACAGTTCCGATTTCATGCGCAACTACAGCCGCAACTTCGTTGTCGTTTCCGGCATAAATCAAATCCTGTTTGCTTACCTGTATAATCTTTTTTGTTGTAGCTTCTGAGTTGTCTGCAGCGGTGTCAACAACTTTGAAAGTAATGGTTGACGGCAGACCATTTTTTGTCACAATCTGTTTGCCGACAACCGGAACCCTTGCCGTCGTGTCATAAGCCGCGTATGAAGGTAAAATCATTAAAAACGCGAAAAATACAGACATTAAAATTCTCTTCATCATATCCTCCTTACTTTTTCAAAATACACTTTTTGTACCTGTTATATGATTGAATTCTAACATAAAATACTGTATAATCAAATTATAGTATTTTAGGTGTGGTTATATGAAAAAGTTGGACGAAAAAGAAAATAGCACTGGACTTGAAGGAAAAGCGCTCATTAAAGCTGCGCTTAGAGATCTTCATAAAGACAATCCCCTTAAGGCAAAAGAGGATTTTAATTCGGCTCTTAATTGTTTTAAGAAGGCAAATTCAATTCCTTATATATCGGTATGCCTGAGTTTTCTGGGGCTTACGGATTATATAATAGATAAAAATAATTATCAGAATTCGCTTGCGCTGATGCATGACGGAGCGTATATGGCGGATTACGCAAATTCACTGACAGCAAAACTCGTTAATGAATTTGTATCCGGAAGTATCTGTTACGCTGAAGGGAACGACAGAGTAGCACTTCTTCATTACGAAAACGCCAAAAACTACGCCTCTGAAGAAGACGAATTTGCTTTAAGCGAATATATAACAGGCAGAATAAAACAGATTAAAAACGGTGAAAACTTCACAGTTTCTGTTCAAAATGACCCGCTTATATCTCTTGTTAAAATCGGACGTTCGATTACGGCACTGACGGATATCAACGTACTTTTGAAAGTTATAGCGGAAGAAACCAAAAATGCAATGCAGGCTGACAGATGTACGGTTTTCCTTTATGACAGGGAAAAAGACGAGCTCTGGTCAAAAGTTGCACTTGGCATGGACAGTCAGGAAATCAGATTTCCCGCAACAAAAGGGCTTGCCGGATATGTTGTTAAAACCGGCGAAACCCTAAACATTGCAGACGCTTATAATGATTTAAGATTTAATAAAGACGTCGACCTGAAAACAGGCTACCGAACCAAAACAATCCTTTGTATGCCGATTAAAAACAACAACCAGCAAATCATCGGCGCATTTCAGGTTTTGAACAAAGTAAACGGAACCTTTACGAAAAATGATGAAGACCTTCTTATTGCAATCGGCGGAAGCGCAAGTATAGCACTGGAAAACGCCCAGCTTTTCGAACAGCAGAAACAGCTTTACAGAGAACAAAAAGAACTGTTTGAAAGCTTCATCAACACGCTTGCCTCCTCAATAGATGCCCGCGACAAGATTACGGCAGGTCATTCCCAGAGAGTAAAACTTTATTCAATGCTGCTTGCAAATGCGCTTAATCTGGACGAAAAAACAAAAGAACTCATTGAAAAAGCAGCAATTCTCCACGATATCGGCAAAATCGGAATTCGTGACAGTGTTCTTCAAAAAGAAGGCAAACTTACTCCGGAAGAATACAGCCACATTCAGGAGCACGTAAAAATTACCCACAACATTCTGGACAACATCAGCATGTCAAGCGATTTCAGAATAATAACGGAAATTGCCTGCTCTCATCACGAAAAATATGACGGCACAGGATATTACAGACATCTTAAAGGTGAAGAAATCCCTTACGGCGGAAGAATTCTTGCAGTAGCCGACGTTTTTGACGCAATCACATCACGCCGTCACTACCGTGACAAAATGCCTATCAAAAATGTCATAGATATTCTGATTAAAGATTCAGGTACACATTTTGACAAAAACCTTGTCGACGTGTTTTTGAAAATTCCGGCAGATAAAATTATCAAGGTGTTTTTAACAGAAAACCACCACAGCTTCAAAAAAGAAGATGCTGAAACCCTGAATAAATACAATCTTCTGGACATCTACAACTTCAGCGTTAATGAAAATGTAAATTCTGAAGAAAAAAATATTGTGGATTTGTTTAATTACTATTATTCTGGTAATATAGAAGAGTAAGGTGAATTAAATTTGATAAAAAACAATATAAAAGTAATGTTGGTAATAACGGGAATGTGTATGGGCTGTGCTGCGGTGCAGGCGGAGAACCCTTACGCGCGAATTCAGCCGGCAAACCCGCTGAATAAACAGCCGTCGCATAATTTTATATTTCTTGAGCCGCAAAAGGCAACCCTTACAAAAAACGATATCTACAACCAGTATGCAATCGGGCTTAATCGTTTTATGCAAAGCAACGTCAGGTCAGCTTACGCGGATTTTAATGTTCTGATTGAAAGCATAAACCCGAGCGATTACGCATACCTTCACCTTGCAACAAAAATGGCGGATATCGGATTTTTCAACCTTGCGGAGCTTTCGCTCGGAAAAGTAAAGGATAAAGATATCTCGGATCTTCTCACTGAAGAAATAAAAAGGTTTTACTTTCCCTCCGCAAAACTCACAAGACAGGATGAAATATACCTCGGCGAAATCTTTTCTAACATAATCTACAACGACCAGAGCCGCGAAGCAACGGCAGAACTTGTAAAAAACAACGTTCTTATGCAGGGAAGCGATTATGCAAACTATCTGGCCTCACTCGGCTCTTTAAAATCCGGAAATTTTGAAAATGCACTGAAATATATCGACACAGCAATTTCCAAAAATCCGTCAAATATGAATTATTCACGCCTCAAAGCTGAAATTCTCTCCCAGGGCAAAAAGCCTAAAGATGCGCTTAAAATTGTTGATGCAATAAAAGAACAACCTTTCATTACGGCGGAATACGTAACGAAAATCAATTCGCTCGAACAATATATTCTCTACAAAACCGGAAAAAATGAATCTATAAAAAATTATCATCTCGGTTATTATTATTATTACGAAAAAGAGTTAAGCAAAGCACTCAGAACTCTGCAGGGCGCGGTTTCAACAAAGAAAAAAAGCAACAAAGACGTTTATGCCCTTCTTTCCCGTGTTTATTACGACATGAAAGAATACGAAAAAGCGGAAGATTTTGCGCTGAAAGCTTATAAATTAAATAAAAGAAACGCAACAGCCCTGATGGTCTTAGGCGATATAAATTTCAGGAACAAAGACTACAAAACAGCCCTTAAATATTACGAATCGGCTGCCTCAAAAGAGAAAGCTTCCCAAATTCCGCAGATAAAAACCGCAGAAACTTATCAAATGCTTGATAAAGATAAAAAATCAAAAGAGATTATCGCAAAAATTCTCAAAACCCGCTCAAATTGCGCGGAAGCATATTATTATATGGCGCTTTTCGACAAAGACCGCGAAGTTAATTACCTGAAACGCGCAATCTCTATTAATCTTTCCTACAAAGACGCATGGATTGACCTTGCACGCGTCGAAATAGAAAAACAAAACTTCCGTCAGGCAAAATTTTATCTTTCAATCGCAGGATATATTGACGAAAATGATTTTAGATATTATTATTATCAAGGACTGATTGCAAAGGCGGAAGGTCAAACCGAAAATGCCAGCGCTAATTTTAAAAGAAGTCTTAAGCTTAATCCCGATTACACGCCCGCTAAAGAGGAATTGAATATATGAAGAAGAATATTCTTATAGTAGAAGATCATGAATTGACAAGATTCGGCCTCAAAACAACCTTTGAGGGAGTCGATTACGTTGAAAATCTTTACGAAGCGGAATCTGCGGAAAAAGCACTTGAAATTTTTAAAGAACATCCCATGGATGTTATAATAATGGATCTGGGTTTGCCGAATATGAACGGGATAGAAGCCACCAAACAAATCCGTTCGGCAAACAAAGACGTAAAAGTAATTATTTTAACCTCCCACAATGATGAAAAAGAGGTAATGAACAGCCTTAAAGCCGGAGCAAACGCATATTGCTCAAAAGAAATCAACCCCCAGCGGCTTGTAGCGGTAGTTCAGTCGGTCGCAGACGGGGCAGCATGGTTTGACCCGAGTATCGCGCATATCGTTCTTAAAGCTTCCACGGCGTCGCGCAATTTTGATTCCGACGCAGGCGGAAAAGATTACGACCTGACCTCCAGAGAAAAACAAATCCTCAAACTTATGACAGAAGGGTATTCCAATATGGAAATTGCCCAGCTTCTCGTTATAAGCATTAATACAACAAAAGCCCACGTTGCAAGTATTTTGCAAAAGCTTGAAGTGGATGACAGACTTCAGGCAGCATTGAAAGCCCTTAAAAACAATATCGTGTAAAGGAATTAAGATGTCAAATACGGCAAATGTATTATTAGTCGATGACAATCCTAAATATCTGAAAGATGCCCTTCCCTATTACGGATACAACGTACGTGTCGCAATAGACGGAATTCAGGCGCTGGAGATTTTGACGGGCGAGGATACAAAATTCGACATAATACTTCTTGATGTAATGATGCCGAATCTTGACGGCTGGGCAACCCTCAAGGCAATAAGAAAACATTCCACAACAAAACACCTCCCTGTTATAATGCTGACAGCGGTTTCTGAAGAACAGAAAATAATTGCAGGTTTAAAAACCGGCGCGGACGATTACATAACAAAACCGTTTGTGCTGCCGAACCTTCTTGCCAGAATGGAAGCCGTTTTAAGGCGCAGCGAATGGTCAAAAGAAGTTTCGTACAAGAATTCCCTGTCCGCTAAACATAACAGTATGCTCAAAACACTTACAAACAGGGAAAAAGAAGTTCTTTCACTGGCTGCAAAAGGCGCAAGCAACAAAGATATAGCGGAAAAACTTATCTTAAGAGAAGTGACTATCAAGAGCCACCTGAATAGTATCTTTAAGAAACTAAATGTAACAAGCCGTACACAGGCAGTATTGCTTGCAATGCAGACCGATTTGATAAAAAATTAATAAAAAATATACATAAAGGAGAATTAAATGATTGATTATACCAAAGAAGAATTAGTCGAATTATTGCAAAAATATCCCGAAAAATTTAACGAATGGAAACTGGAGCAGGAGGACGTAGACCTTAGCGAAGTGGACTTTTCGGGGATTAGTCTTTCCGAAATAGACTTTAGCGATGTCGATTTAAATTCAAGTTCGTTTGCGGATTGCGCGCTTTCTTTTGTAAAATTTGCCGGAGCGGATTTAACTTCCGTTGATTTTACAAGAGCGCGGGTGCTTGAGTGCGACTTTACGGAAGCACTCTTGAACGGTGCGGATTGCAGCTATGCAGAAATGACATATTGCAATTTTACGGACGCTGATATGGCAGGGTGCATCTTCTCTGAAAGCGACCTGAGCAATTCAGACCTTTCAGCCTCTGAAAACCTCCATGCCTGCCGGTTTGACGAGGATACCGTATGGCCCGACAGCGATTTGATGCCGGAAGATTTTGACGCTAAATACAGCAGAGATCTTTCCTCACTTCAGGATGAAGAAGAGTCAACAATCGGGGATTACTAGGAACTTAAAAATTATATGAATATAAAAACGGCGCCGGCATTTGAAAATGCCGGCGCCGTTAAAATTCATTTCTCTGAATTTGCTTGAAGATTAACTAACATCACCTATCTCCACGGATAATCTTTCTTGAATTCCATTCCGTCATAAACAAATAAAGTAAAACAAGTACCCGGAAATCCATTAGCAAAACTATGTGATTTGCAGGATTCTATAAGATCTGCACGGGTTCGCTTGCCTGTCTGAATATACGAAAGCCACGGAACAACAAGCGTTTTATCGCCAAGCCAGTATAGTCCAATAATATCAAACACATCTTTACCAACAATATTCGGGGATTTTTCACAGTTTAAGTCGACTGTAAAAACCATAAACTGATTGTTAGCCCACAGAATCATGCACATGCCATCAGGATTTCTGACAAAATATCCGGCGCCAAGGTTCTGTTGAGGTTCAATCTTTGTATCATCACCATTAAAATTATGAATTTTATACTTCTTATAAGCAGACTCTTTAAAATTAAGATACGGCGCAAAATACATGTTATAAAAATCTTTTACACCGGTATTAGGGCCTCCGCCTTCCTGCACCATAGTGTAAAACCAGCCTGTTGATTCGCCGTTTTCTTCTACTGACATCAGGTAGGCATTTGAAATTACGTTGTATATTTTTTTCAACTGAGTTGTAGAAACTACTTTCTGGTACTTGCCGATTATTGAAGGAAGGGTCATTGCAATCACAACACCAAGAATTCCTAGTGTTATCAGCACTTCTGCCATTGTAAATCCTAAAAATCCAATCAGAGGAAGACTATACGGCTGCCCCCCCCCCCCGTCAAATCGGCTCTATGACTGCGTTTCAACATTTCGTCCTCCTAATTTTCTTCTTCTATGATGTTATTTTATCAAATTTTGGTTTCGCGTGCAACTTTTTATTTCT
>CALUPM010000081.1 GCA_944322665.1 Candidatus Gastranaerophilales bacterium
TTCGGCTTCGGTATGAGATTGGCAGTTGACCAGAACAGAGATACTTTGAAAACTTACGTTGAAAAAGTTCTTGAAAACGAAAAATCACCTGCTGACTTGAAAGAAGCTTTGACTGAAGCAATGTCACACTGGGATAACTCAAAAACAGAAGAAGCAATCGCAGCTCAGGAAAACGCTAAGAAAGTTATTGCAAAATACGCAGAGTGCGGATGTCCTGATTTAGCAAAAGTCAGAGAACTTGAAGACTACTTCACTGACAAATCTATCTGGATTATCGGCGGCGACGGCTGGGCAAACGATATCGGCTACGGCGGTATTGACCACGTAATCGCACAGAACCAGAACGTAAACATCCTCGTACTTGATACGGAAGTTTACTCAAACACAGGCGGTCAGGCTTCTAAGTCTACTCCGACCGGTGCGGTTGCAAAATTCGCTACAGGCGGTAAGAAAACTTACAAGAAAAACATGGGCTTGATGAGTATGTCATACGGCTATGTTTATGTGGCATCAGTTGCACTTGGTGCTGACAGAGCGCAGACTCTGAAAGCATTCCAGGAAGCTGAAGCTTACAACGGCCCGTCAATCATCTTTGCTTATGCTCCTTGTATCGCTCACGGTATTGATATGTCTAAGACACAGACAGAACAAAAACGTGCGGTTGAAGCAGGTTACTTCCCGCTTTACAGATACAATCCTGCAAACGCAGACGCTCCGTTCAGCTGGGATGCTAAAGAACCTAAAGAAAGCTATCAGGACTTCATTAAATCAGAAGGTCGTTACAAATCACTGCTTAAAACGAACCCTGATCATGCTGCTGAACTTTATGCTCAGGCAGAAGAAGATGCTTCAAAACGTATGTCTGTTTACAAAGCAGTCGGCGAATTGATGAAGTAATTGCTAAACTTCAAAAATAAAAGAAACGGGATACTCTTTTTCAGGGTATCCTGTTTTTATTGACAAAAAAAATCCGCCATGTTATCCTTCTCAAAAAAGGAGTATAAAGTGAAAATCCAGTTTCCGGTATTCAGTGAAAAACAATTAGACCGTATGCCATTACAGTTTAACAAAAGTCAAAATATCTTTTGTTCAAAAGAATTAAAAGAGCATTTACCTGAAATATTTAACGAAGATACAATGACAACTCTCAATCACTATGCAAATAGTAAAAATGCTTCAATAATGTTTTCGTACCTTCCGTCTGATATGTTTCACAACACAACAATGACGGTTTTTAAAAGAGGAAATGATAACCGCAAAGTTCAGGCTCTTAATCTCAAGAGTGACACAAAGGATGACTTTGTAAACTCAATAAGGCTTATTTATACACGTTCTGCAGAATTTATTAAGCAATTATCTGAAAATTTATAACAAAAAAATACCGGAAATAATAAATTTCCGGTATTTTTTGTTAGTTTTTAAATTATGAATTTTGTGCAGCAAGTCCTTCTTTCAACGCTCTGTTTTGCAGTGCAAGTTCGTTGATTCTGGCTTTTGCAAGGCGAGTCTGGAAATCTTTAATTTCGGAATAGTTTTTAACGAATTCCACATCTTTTGCGCGTCCGTGGTTAACGTTATTTAAAAATGCTCCGCCGAGCAGCAGCAGCGGCGACCATTTCAATGACCATGCTGCAACAGGTTTAATCGGTTCTAACCAGTTTTTGTCTTTTAAAGCTTTTGCTTTGCCGGTTATATATGCAACTGCGCTGTTTGAATTGAATTTATCTGTATATTTTGCAATTTTATTATCAAACTTGACGATACTTTGCGGTTTGATGTTTTTTAAGGCAGTTTCGGCTAATTTAGAAACCCCTTTAGCCCCGAGTGCAAGTGTACCTGCAAATGCCGCAACAGAAGCGCCGAATGTCAGGAACGGATTTTCATTTGTAAATCTTTCAAAATCCGGAGATTTATCTTCCATATAGCGTCTGAGCATGTTTATTCCACAGGCAGTACCGAGCATAATACCCCATTTGCCGGCACCTTTTGCGCCGTTGATTAACCTTGCTGAAGCACCGGTTATCTCACGAGAAAAGAGTTTTACAAGCGGTCTGTCAAGTAAAGCAGATGCAGCGCCCGCGGCAAGCGGAGTGCTTAAAATCAAGGCTTTTGAAGCATCTCTGTGTTTTTTATCTTCAGTATTATTTATTGTTTTTATATAAGCGAGCCGTCTGACTTCATTATCGTTCATAGAGATCAGGGTATCAATGTTGTGACGGCGGTTTTTACGCGGATTGTAAGGCGTAAGATCCTTATCAGATCTTGAATTGAAGTTTATATTATTAATCTGATTTATATTCATAAACACACACCTTTCTCAATTCTACACTAATATTATAACATTATAATGCCCGAAATTATTTTTTTTTGCTATAAAAGTAACATTTGTTAATTTTTATTTACAATTTTGACATTTTTGTAATATCATTGTTTAATGAAAAGTTTTTATATTCACTCTATGGGCTGCAAGTCAAACCAGTTTGAAGGCTCGATTATAATACAAAATCTTGAAAATAATTCTTTTGAACAGGTTAAAAAGCCGGAAGATGCCGATATTTTTATTCTGAATTCCTGCTCTGTCACATCAAAAAGTGACAGTGAAGCTTTTTATATCCTGAGAAACATAAAACATAAAAAACCGGAGATTATAACAGTTTTGACCGGCTGTATAGCGCAGGTTGAGAAAGAAAAACTTCTTGAACACGATTTTGTTGACTATGTAATCGGCAACGACGAAAAGTTGAATTTCTTTGAAACTTTTCAAAAACTTTCTGCATCGACTTCAGCTTGCATTGCAGCTGACATAATGAATCTCGGTATTTTTCATGAAATCGCACTTGATGACACTACAAAAACCCGCGCAAGCCTTAAAATTCAGGACGGCTGTGACAGCCGCTGCACTTACTGCATAATTCCTTTTGCCCGCGGAAAAAGCCGCAGCGCTGACAAAAAGTTCGTGGCAGAGCAAATAAACAATTTTTCAAAACACGGATTTAAAGAGGTTGTTTTTACTGGAATTCACATCGGGCAGTGGGGAAAAGATACAGGCGAAAGCTTGATTGACCTTTTAAAGTATATTGAGGACAACACAACAATCGAACGCTACCGGCTCGGTTCTCTTAATCCGACGGAAATTAACGACAGCCTGCTTGAATTATTAAGCCAATCTGAAAAGTTCTGCCCGCATTTTCACCTCTCGCTTCAATCAGCCTGCAATAAGACTTTAAGGTCAATGAACAGATTTTACAGAGTTGAAGATTATCTTGAACAAATTGAACATATAAATGAAATCTTTGACATGCCGTTTCTCGGAAGCGACATAATTACAGGGTTTGCGGGCGAAAGTGATGAAGATTTTGAAATAACCCGCCAAAATCTTGAACTCTCTGGATTATCTCAAATTCACACTTTCCCGTATTCAAAACGCAAAGGCACAATAGGCGCTTCGCTTCCAAATCAGGTTGATGAGAAAATTAAAGAACAGCGCGCCTCAATAGTAAAAGAAATTTCAGCCCGAAAACTTACTGAATTTATAAATAAAAACACCGGCACCGAGCGTGAAGTTTTAATCGAAAAACATCCCGACAAAAAAACGGGATTTCTTAAAGGTGTTACAAAAAATTATTTGACTGTTCTTATAAATTCGCAAAACGAAAATCTGCTGAACACTCTGGCAAAAGTAAAAATAAAAAAATATCAGGACGGCAAAATTTATTCAGAACTAATTTGATAGTTTATGTAATTATAAGGTGACGGATTTTTATTGAAAAATCCGCCGCCTTACAGCTATTAAATTTTGATTGCAGGTTAATCTTATAATTACTCTCTGCTGTTAAGCTTTGCAATAAGTTTTAATAATTCAATATAAAGCCATACAACAGTAACCATAAGCCCGAAAGCCCCGTACCATTCGTATTCTTTGTCAAGCATTCTTTCTTCACCCATCCGGATAAAATCAAAATCCAGAATAAGGTTCAGCGCTGCAATCGCAACAACAAAAAGACTGAAAGCTATACCAATCGGAGTTGCCGTAAATATCTGCGGAATAGAACGTCCGAAAAATGACGCAATAATCTGGATTAAATAAATCGCAGCAATTGAAACCGTAGACAATACAACCACAGAACGGAATTTTTCAGTAGCTCTGATAATGCCTGCTCTGAACAGTCCGAGCATTAAAAATACTGTAACTAGGGTTGCAATAACCGCCTGCAATACAATTCCGGTCCACGAAGCTTCAAAAAATGCCGAAATCCCGCCGACAAAGAACCCTTCCGCAATCGCGTAAGCCGGAGCCAAAAATTTAAAAACAGCAGGCTTTCTGCTGAAAATCATGACAAGTGCAATTGCAAGACCGGCAAAAGCGCCTCCCACAGTAAGCAGCTGTGCCTTATCCGTATAACCGGAAAATACCAGAGAAAAAGTATAAACGGCCGGAATAAGCAGAGTTAAAAGCAAAATGAAAGTTTTATTAATAGCCCCTAAAACGGTCATCGGCGCGCTGTCAAGCACCCGTTCCCCTTCAAGCATTCTGTTATTTAAAGCCGGATTTGACATAAAAAACCTCCTTTACACATATCATATCAAAAATATTATAGCACATATCAAGATAATTAACCATAGCACAAAATACAATTATAAAAAAGCCAAAAAGATAAAAATGATTAAAAAATAGAGCCTTATATATCAAATTCCACAAAAAATTTCAAAACAGCGTCATCCAGAGCCGCGCGAGCAGAGGGTGAAAGGCGTTAGCCGCACCCGTTTATCGCGAGTGCGAAGGCGAAGGATCCCCTAAAAACGTAAGGAGATTCTTCGGGCTAAAGCCCTCAGAATGACGTGCTTTTATTTGCTATATAAGTCCCTGAAAATATAGTAATTTGTATTATAAATTTATGAAAGATTTGTCTGGTTCAATCAAAGTAGAGATAAGATAAAAAATCAGATAGACGTCAGTATTGGTACAAAAAAGTATGTGATGACAAAAATGATTTAAAAAAGTACTTTACAATAAATCTTTTTAATATATAATAAAAAAGTAAGCAAAAGATGCATGTCCATCAGAGGTTTACAAAAGAAAAATATAAAGAGAAATAATCCTCAGTAGCTCAATGGCGGAGCAACCGGCTGTTAACCGGTAGGCTGTTGGTTCGAGTCCAACCTGGGGAGTTTTTTAGTACATTAGGGCTTAAATCACCTTCAAGCCCTTTTTTAGTGCAGTTTTCCAGAGTTCGATTGTTTGCGTTTTTCGGAGCGAATGAGCTTATGCTTTCAGCAACGCTCCCGCTCACGCTTTTCAAAATATACTGATTTTCTACGATTGTTTGGAACACAGGCTTCAGTATCAGATTAAAAGTTTTATCTTTGTATGTGATTTTTTCGCTGATTATTTCTAAAATTTTTCTGCGTTGAGCAATACTGCCTTTTAAATAATATTCGTACGCATTGTCTGTAAATCTTAGCAGTGCGTCAGCTTGCTCATAAAACTGCTTATCTAGTTTGTTGATTTCCTCAAGCTGAATGTACATTTTATCTTTTTCAGCCTGCCATTTGTCATTTTGCTTTTTCCAAAATTCATGAGTTATAGTTCCGTCCAGTTTGAGTTCAAACGCATTTTCAATTCTATTTTCTAATGTTGTTATCTGCTTTTGAAGATTTGCTTTAACTTCTTTTGAATAGCCGTTTTTCTTGTCATGTAAAACTTTTAACTCATTTGCAATTTTTTGTCTTACTTCCGTTGGAATGATTATGAGTTTTAAAACTTCTGCAATAGCTTTATCAATCTTTGTTTCATTGATATAATCTCGCTTGCAATCACCACCTTTGTTGCCTGTGCAGTGATAATAGATGTATTTGCCTTTTTTGAGTTCTGCCGTCAAAAGACAACCGCAGTGCTTACATCTGATTAAGCCTGTATAAGCAAATTCATAATTTTGTTTCTTTGCTTTATCAGGGCTTATAAGCCTGTCTTGAACTCTGTAAAACAAGTCTTTGCTAATTATGGCTTTATGTTTTGCGTTTTCATAGATTTTATCTTCAAACTTGAATACACCTGTATAGAAGATGTTTTTCAAAATATATTCAATAGCAGTTTTGCCAACTTTTTTGCCTGTTTTACTTCTAAAGCCTTCTTCATAAAGTTTTTCTGTAAGACTTCTAAGTGAATACATACCGCTATCATACATTTCAAAAGCTCTTTTGATATAAAAAGCATTCTTATCATCGATAATAATAGCTTTTGAGCCATCTTTATGAGTAATATTATTATAGCCTACAGGTGCTTGATGAGGGTATTCACCTTGACTTGCCTTTTGCCGAAGTCCTGCCACTGTTCTAAAACCTATGATTTTCCTCTCATATTCAGCAAAACTCATACCGATATTACGCATTAAATCGCCCTCTAGCGTATCGACATTTGCTTCTGTTGCAGACAACAGTCTAATTCCTTTACGTTCAAACAGAGGTCTTAATACACCATGATAATCGTTTGTATTTCTTGAAATACGGTCTAATCTCCAAATAACAACAGCATTTATCTTGTGTTTCTTTTTACTGCAATATGCCATAAGCTCTTGAATTTCAGGTCTTTCAAGATTTTTAGCAGATTTACCCTCATCAACAAAAACTTTATCAACAAAATAACCGTTCTTTTCAGCAAATTCTATACAGACTTTCTTTTGATTTTCAATACTGAAACCATGTTTAGCCTGTTCTTCTGATGATACTCTTGCGTATATTACTGCCTTTTCCATATTCCTAACCTCTTTTAACTTATTTTATCCTATCTACGTTTAACTCGCTACATCTTCATGAAGTTTTGTATCATCGTAAATTTCTTTAATTGCATATACATAATCAACAAGCAGTTCAAAATCCCGCTCATCAGAAGATTGAGAGGTGTTTTTGAGTATATTTATCGTTATGCCGTCAGTTTTTAAAGAAATCATTTTATAAAATTTGTATAATTTTTTGTATTACAAAATTACAGCACACGAAAATACACCCCAAAGATAACGCAGAGTTACCTTTGAGGTGTAATTCGC
>CALUPM010000082.1 GCA_944322665.1 Candidatus Gastranaerophilales bacterium
GGATAAGTGCTGAAAGCATATAAGTACGAAGCCCACCGTAAGATAAGATCTCTCATAGCACAAGCTAGTAAGTCCCCTGGCAGATTACCAGGTTGATAGGTCAGAGATGTAAGTATGGCAACATATTCAGTCGACTGATACTAATCGGACGAGGGCTTTTCCTAATCTGGCATTCAGTATATAGAATGTCTGAAGGATATGATGATTGCGATTGCTTATAATCATTATGCAACTTTCAGCGTGCAAGCCGCGCAAGTCACAAGTTTCTTGGTGACAAAGAGTGAGGAAACCACCCGTTCCCATCCCGAACACGGTCGTAAAGACTCACATCGGCGAAGATACTTGGCGGGCCACCGCCTGGGAAAATAGCTCGTTGCCAAGTCCTATTTTACAAAAGAGGAAATTTTAACATAATGTCTGTTAAGTTTCCTCTTTTTTATTGTATTTCTTAATTTTATAAACCGGCCGGCCGAGAGTGCTTATTTGTAGATTTTATTTAAGACATAGAGGTCATTTTCGCTTGGTGATTGAATATTTTTTTGATGAGGAACAAACATTATATCATCAATTTCGACGCCGTGGCCGAGTCCCAGTGCGTGTCCGAATTCGTGCATAATTGCGCAATAGATGCTTAAATCTGTTGTTTCTTTACCTGAAAATTCGTTAGGAAGTCCTATATCAATTGAGATTTTATTTATGGTTTGATTAACCACACTCAAATATTTGCACATTCCTTCATACACCCGCCCGACTTTAACCCAGTGAACAACGATATCTGCGTTATTCGGGCTTGATGTTTCTATGAAATTAAGGCAGATATTTTGAGAAGCAAGAACTTTGTTCCATTCAGAGAGTGCTTTTTTAACCTGTGAGCTGAGAAATTCTTTATTCGTGACAGCAGCTGTAACCGGTGTAACGTAGACGTTTACCGTACTTTTATTCCAGCGGCAGAGTTTGCCGCGGATGAGAGAATTTTTGATATAGGTTTCAATATTTTGAGATATTGCCATAAAATTTATATTATCTGAAAGCGCAAACAAAGTCATCATTTTTGCAGACTATAAATAATTGAAAATCAAAGCAAAAAAGTTGACAAATAAAAAATAATAATTATTAAGAGAGTATGATTTTACTGGAATTATTCAAGAAAAACAGAACATGTACGCATGACAGAGTCCGTCCGGACAGAGATTTTTCTTATTGTCCGGATTGTGGAGAGCTGATTGAGAACAGGTGGTTTTTGACAAGGTGTTCCTGCTGCGGGGTGAAGTTGAGGGCAACCTTAAAAAACGGTGAAGTAGTTCCTGAGAGCAATTATTGCAAGAATTGCGGGGGGCATGAGTTTACGGTTGAGCGCATTGAAAAGATTAATTTCATAGATATTGATTATGCTGTTCTTGTGAAGGAAGTTGTAAAGCCTGCGGTTTCAGATAAAGTTCAGACGTGGATTGACCTTAAAACATCAAATTACACACAAGAATTGCTGCCGCAATACTTATAACATCAGCAAGAAGTCCGGCAAGAAGCGCATAGCGGATTTTGGAAATTCCGACGGCGCCGAAGTAGACAGCAAGAACGTAGAAGGTTGTTTCGCTGGAGCCTACCATAACCGCTGCAAGCTTTGTTGTAAAAGCTTCAGCGCCTGAGTTGTGCGCGATGTCCGAGAAAATTCCGAGAGCCGCAGAGCCGGAAAGAGGACGTACTATCATAAGCGGGATTAAGTCTGCTGAAACGTTGAAGTGCGAAAGCAATGGCGACAAAAGCCCGCCGAGCGCTTCAATAAGACCTGATGCGCGGAGCATTGAAATTCCGACCATAATTGCCACAAGATACGGAATTATGTTTACTGAAACCTTAAACCCTTCTTTTGCGCCGGATGTAAAAACTTCATACAGCGGAACTTTTTTGACAAGTCCAAATGTTAGAATTATGAGGATTATTGCCGGCAGTGCCCAGAGTGAAATTATGTTCATTAATGATTGAAACATTATCTATGCCCTCCGTCAATTGTGTCAGAGGCTGCGTGTGACTGAGGTTTCCAGTATTTTTCAAGAAGTTTGGCTATAAAAATTGCGCTCAAAAACGCGATTGTTGTCACTAAAAGTGTCGGAGCGATAATTTCTGTCGGGTTTTTGTATCCGGCACCTATAAGCACTGCAATAACCGTTGCCGGAACAAGCTGAAATCCGGCGGTGTTCATTGCAAGAAACATGCACATCGCGTTTGACGCTGATTTTTTATCGGAATTATGTTTTTGAAGTTCTTCCATCGCTTTAATTCCGATAGGCGTCGCCGCGTTAGTGAGCCCGAACGCGTTTGCGGTAAAACTCATTGCAATATCTCCGACAGCAGGAGAAGTTTCCGGAATTTCTTTGAAAAGCCGCTTTGTTATAGGTTTAATCAGTTTTGAGATAATTTCAACAAGCCCTGATTTTTTGGCAATTTCCATCATCCCGAGCCAGAACGCCATAATCCCGATTAAAGAAAATGCAACTTTTACACTTAATTCAGCCCCTGTCAGAATTGAATTGACAACCTCTTGCAGCCTGCCGTTTATGGCGCCCGCTATGATTGAGATTACAATAAGAAAATAGAATATGTAATTCATAGAAGTATTAAAGCATTAAGACAGTGCAAGGTCAAATGAATCAAATGTAAAACAAAGCAAAAATCATCGTAATTTACGATGATTTTTGCTTATAAATTTTATTTACCAGTGTCTGTGGTATTCGTTGTATTTATGTCTTGGAGGCGGAGTGTGCCTGTGGCGCGGCGGTGGCGGCGGGCCGTAGGGTCTGTGGTAGTGCGGACGCGGATAATAATAGTACGGAAGCGTCGGAACTGTGTAATAAGGGATTGTTAATACTCTCATAAGATCAACAAATTTGTTTACATTTTTGTTTGTCATATAAGAATTCATTACGGAACGGTATTCTCTATAATTCATTGTATTCGGGTCAGAACCGTCTTCATTGTATATTTTTGAAAGCGCATTAAATTGAGCTGCGTCTTCACTCATTTGAGAATCTGTATAAGGATACAGCTGGGTTTCGTTCCAGTTTTTTCTTTCGGTACGCATAACTTCTTTTGCTGAGATAACCCCGTTGCCGTTCCCGTTAGCGTCGATTTCGTCAAATACCTGCCTCATTGATTTTTCGGTCGCATCAGGATCTGATCTGGTAATATCCCCGACCACAAAACAGTCCGGAACAGAAGTTACCACAGGTTTTGCAACGTAAGTGTACTGTGGAGGTGTTGCCGGTACATAAATAAACTGTGCCTCAGCTTCTGTCATGGGTGCTGAAGCTGCAATTGCAATAGCTGCCGCTCCTGCCGCATTTTTGATTTTGTTCTTGGTTCCTTCGCCTTTAAAGTTTTGAGGATTTGTCTGATAGTGAATTGCTGAAATTCTCATTTACGAACTCCCATATTTAGACCACATGATTATATTAAATTGCTAAAGAAAATTTTTGCCGTTTTGTAAAGATATTGTTACAAAAAAGGATGGTAAGTTGATAAAATATTGTAAATTTTTGTTACGCAAAAAAGGAAGTGTGAAAAAAAGGAGTGAATATATACTTTATATATATAATAAAATAAAAAACGAGGAGCATTAATGGGCGGTCAGTTTGGCATAGGCGGTGGATTTGAACCAAAAAGATTAGGTGCATATACGCCGGAACAGCGCGAACAATTGAAACAGATGGGGCTTGAGTATCAGGCCTTCAATCGCGATATGTCCATAATGGCTCAAATGCTAAAGCAGCAGCAGATGCAGCAGATGATGCGGGCATATTATGCCGGCAATAGCAGCGGCGGCGGCGGCGGCAGTGCAAGCGGAATCGGGGATTTTGTAAAAAGCGCTGTGGAAACAGGTGTTGGCTTGTTTAATAACATAAAAAGCAAAAAGTCCGAAAGTACCCAGCAGACGCCCCAGACTCCGCAAACAAGTTCTCCGCAGAGAACGTCGTCTCCTCAGGTTTCGCCTGGAGCTTCGGCACCTTCCGGACTGGCACAGGGGGTTAATACATCCTCAATGTCTTATGATACCAGTTTTCTTGATAGTATTTCATCAAAATTGGAAAATCCTAATTTATCGGCAGGAGATTTGACTACTTTGCAAACAGCATTGAGTGCAACAAAAGCTGATCTTACGACAAAACTTGCGGAGGCTCAGGTAAATTTGAGCAATCTTCAAGGTCAGCAGGAAACTGCTAAAGAAAGTGTTACACAGCTTAATGGTGAAGTTGCCACAGCAGAAACGGCAAAAACAAATGCGCAAAAAGATTTAACAGATAAGCAAAGCCAGCTTAATCAATCTACAAAAGACAGAGATAAACTTGACGCTCAACTTTCGTCAGTAAATGCTGATTATAAAGATAAATGTACAGCAGTAAAAAATTGCGAAAGTGAAAAAACAGCAGCGCAGCAAGGGGTTTCATCTGCCCAAACATCTGTAGCGCAGGCAGAATCCGGACTTGCTGTAGCAGAGCAACAGTTAAGTTCAGCGCTTTCAACTCTTAGCAGTACTCCGCAAACAATTAACGGTCAGCCAAATCCTGCCTATACGGCTGCAAAATCAGCAGTCCAGAGAGCGCAGACTCAGAGAGACAATGCTGAAGGCGATTTGACTACTGCTAAAGAAGAGCTTGATGAAGCAAATAGCAGACTTAATACCGCAGAAGAGAATTTAACAAAAGCGCAAGATGCTAAAAATGAAATACTGAAGACTTTGCAGGAAACGGATTCAAAGTATAAAGATATGGCAAAACTATGCGCAAACATGCAAAAGGGTGTTGAACAAAGCCAGAAAAATTACGACACTTCACTTGAAACTTTTGATACAGCAAATGCAAATTACGAGAAACTTAATACAGAACTTGAGTCACAGCAGGGAATTTTGAACCAGCTTGAAATTTATCAGGCAAAAGTAGAAGAACTACAGTCTGCAACAACAAGGATTGGCGAACTTGAGGCCTCTCTAAATGAAAAGTTACAGAATGCGCCGGCTGCTCAAGGCGGTGAAAGCAGAGATTTTGAGTCTGTAAAGAACGAATAGCTTGAGAATGCCACCAAGTCAGAAGGCTGCGGCGCCAATAAAACAATTATGGAAAATTTGATTGCTGCAAAAGATTATGATTTGAGTAAGTGTACAGGTGCCCCATGGGGTACCCATTTAAATGCAACTTACGGTTCTGCAGCAGAATTTGAAGCTCAAGGCTATATTAAAAATTCAGACGGATCCTTTACGGATCCGAGAACCGGTGTCACAATGATGAATGTTCTCGGTGACGATCATACATGGGTTTCTCAGGAAGGATTGTCAGGAGAAGGCGAAACCGGAATATATGGATACAAAGCTACTGCAGGACGTGATTATCCCGGACTGTTTGATGCAATAGAACGAAACCAGCAGCAAATGGATTCACATATCAGCTTTGACGGTTTTGACGAATCGGGTAATCCTGTTATTAAAAAATCAAAAACAAGACTTGATTTGGGTAACAGAAATGCGGAGTATTTATAATTAAAAAATAACTAAAAACAGACATTCCTTATTTTTTAAGAAATGTCTGTTTTTTTTTTAGATTGTTTTAATTTTTACTTGCCGCAGGAGCATGTAACTGAGCCGCAGCCGCATTTGCAGCCGAGTGCTTCTTTTGCTTCTTCCATTCTGACTTTGATACGTCCGTCAACGGCAATGCCTTCGCCCGTTGTTTCTGATATCAGAAGCGGGTTGATGTCGAGTTCGTCAATGAATTTGAAGTCATTAACTAGTTGTGACAATCTCAGCAAAGTTTCCTGAATCTGGTCGATTTGTGCGGGTTTTGTCCCTCTTGCGCCTTCGAGAAGTTTGTATGCTTTGACTGATTTAATCATATCCATTGCATCAACATCTGTCAGAGGTGCAATTCTAAATGTTACGTCTTTCATAACTTCAACGAACACACCGCCTAAACCGAACATCATCATCGGGCCGTACTGAGGATCTGTTGCAATACCGCAAACCATTTCGCGGTTTCCTTTTACCATTTCCTGAATGATTACGCCCTCTAACCCGTCAAGCAATCCTTTTGCTTCAAGTCTTTCAAGAAGTCCTTTGTATTCTTTTCTCAACTGTTCTTCTGACTTGATGTTTACAACAACGCCGCCGACGTCTGTTTTGTGTGAAGTTGTTTTTGAAGTCATCTTCATTACAACCGGATAGCCGATTGAATTTCCGAGTTCTACAACTTCGTCTTCATTTGTTGCAAGACCGTATTTGCAGGCACGGATTCCGTAAGCCTGAAGTACGTCGATTGATTCTAACGTTGTCAACTGTGCACGGTCTTCAGCGAGTGCATTTTTGATAATTTTTTCAACTTTAGCTCTGTCAACGTCGTAGCAAGGAATTTTTCCTTCCGGTCTTTCCATCCAGAGTCTTTGCTGGTTCAATCTGTTCAAACCGTCTGCAGCCTGTTCTGCGTACATAAAGAACGGCATATTAACATTCATATCCGAAAGTTTTGAGAAGAATTCGTTCTTAGTCATAAATACGCCGATAACCGGTTTCTGCGGATTTTTAGCCTTAATTTCCATCAAAGCTTCTGCAACATCAATATCTTTCAAGCCGAGGAACGGAAGATAGATTGTAATAATCATATCAACATTTTCGTCGGCTATAACAGTTTCAAGAGTTTGTTTGTAGTGTTCGATAGGAGCTGAAGCAATCATGTCAATCGGGTTTTTAACAGAT
>CALUPM010000083.1 GCA_944322665.1 Candidatus Gastranaerophilales bacterium
AGATGTGCCTCAGGCGATATCAACGGTGGCGAACAGACAAAATTTGTTCCAGAGCGAAGCTTGCAAAAAGCGTCAGTACTAATAACTTAGAAAATCAAACCTAATTCTATACAAAGCGCAACTTGTATGTCCTGTCCGGAGTATAGATGTGCCTCAGGCACAAAAAAAACCACTCATTACTGAGTGGGTCGTTTTCTGCATCCTAATGGTCTCTTTTAGTGTTTATTATTTAGGAGTTTATATGTTTTTTTTTGGGGTTAATGAATCTATTTATATTTAGTGTTTCGACTACACTTAAATCTTATGTCTTTATTATTGCACATAAGATTTTAAATGTCAACAAAATGTTTTAAAGTAATTTCATGCAAAGTCCGAAACTCAAATATAGTGTAGAATTTACACTTTACAATTCTTAACAATGTGTTATAAATTAAAAAATATGGGCATGCAATAATTGTAAACATTTGTAAATGGTATATACCCCAAAAAGGCAATTATTTACTTTGTATATACTTTATATATATAAGAGTATAAAAAAGGATAAAGGATATGACAAGCGGTTACAACAACGGCAGTATCGCTCCCATAAACAGGATTAATCTCGGGAATGATGCGCAGGTCGGGATAGGACAAAATAACTACTATGATACTTCGCAGATTGCGGGTACATCACAGGCGACAAGAGCTTATGAACAGAACTGGGATCCTTCAAGTTTCAGTTATCTGTCTAAAACGAGTATGAACTCTGTCGGACTTAACCCTTTTCAGAACAATTTTTCTGAAATGATTTTAGGGTACAATTCTGACGGGACGATGAATATCGGTCATACAATCGGAATTGCCTGATTTTTTAAACCTTATTCAAATATAAAATTAAAATCTTTAACCATAAGAACCCGTCTTATTTTCAGGCGGGTTTTGTTATGATTTGTAAATTTTTTGTAAAAAAAAGGCCTTCAGCTAGCAAATATTTTATTTTGGGGTTTAGGTATAAGTGGGTATTAATGTAACAACGAAAGTCTGAAAATTATGAGAATAAATCCGATATCTATTATGCAGCGGCAGATGGCCGGAATTCAAAATAAATTTAATTATTCAAACAATCCGATAATAGTAAATCGCAACAATTCAGATAAAGATGTTTTTGTAAAATCTTCTCAAAATACAGGATACACCCCGAAAGTGCTTTCTTTTTCGGGGCGTAACGTATATTTGATAGACGGCGGGAATCAGGCTAAAGATTTAAATCATTTTGCAAAAGCTATAGATGACGGCAGAAACATCACGGTTTATACGTTTGAAACTCAGGATCCGATATATTCCTCATTTAACAAACCTTTGCGTAATGTAGAGGAAGAACTGCAAAAGCTTTATTACAGCGAAATGGTTACAAAAGAAGATTTTATTGCCCTTCCGTTATGTGTGAATGTACCGCTTCAAAATATTGAGGCTCAATATAAGGAAGTTATGGGAAAAAGTATTGATTTAAAGCCGTACAACATTTTGAGCCACAAAAAAGAACTGCTGGAGTTTCTGGACGTAATTGCAAGAAATCCTAAAAAATACGAAAAATATTTAAGGTATATGGATCCGGATGACAACGGAATAGAGTATGTTTCGGGCATAATCGACATGATAAACAAGTTTGATTGTAAAAAAATCTATGTACCGGCATCACATCCTCATGAAGCAAGCCTCAGATGGATGGCACAGGTGAGAGGCTGTACTCCTGAGCTTACGAACTATCTGGCAACAGGTTATGACAGGGACGGTAAAATTAACGGCATGTTAAACGAGATTAAAAATAACGGCTGGTATGATTTTAATTTATTGGCTCTTTCTGATGCGGATGTTGTAAACCTTAAAAAAAGCGACGGATTTACAGATCACGTGTTTTCAGCGTATGACACTACCGTAAAAGACGGTGCGCGCGGCGTTTACAACCTTACGCCTGTAAGAGATGAAAACAGGAAAATTGTCGGTTACAGTTTTATGGATAATAAAACAAATGACTATCCGGTTGAAGAATTTCCGTATAATAATGACCTGAGGGATATCTCAAAGTTTGTAGGGCTTAGTGTTGATGAAGCTGTAGCGGACAGGGAAGAAATTGAGCGGTTTAAGGAAGCATTAGGCGAACACAGGGATATGCTTCAATTTGCAGACAAACTTTATCCTGTATGGGAGGTTTTCAATCAGGAGCAGCTCTGGGGTCAGAAGATTTATGACAAAGGAGATTTTGTTGATTACAAATTAGAAAACTTTTTCAGAAGAAATATGGCAAATGAAATAATCTATCCTGCAGGAGATTGTGAAAACAGCGGGCGTCCGAGTGTAAAGGCAATGGGCGGAAGTCCATATTCAATGATGTCAGCAATAAAACGGGACATTGATAATCAAATATTTTATGAAAGAGTCCGCGGAGACGGTGTTGATTTGAAAAGGATGATATACGTATATTTGGACAGCGTAAAGAATGACATGATAAATCATAATTATGACCGTGCGGAAGAATACGCTTCAAACGTACTCAGATATATAGACATGGTAGGATTTACGCCTGAAAATGAAACTTTTGTTGATGCTTACAAAACTCTGGCAGACATAAAATATATAAAGGGTGATTATGCCGGAGCAAATGGTTTATACAATTTCTATTTGAACAATATTTGCAAAAAGCTTGAAGGTGCCTCCTCGGAGGACTTTGTGGACAGCAAAAAGGAACGCGAACACATCGCAGAGATATTTGACAGACTTGCTGATATTGCAATGCGCCGCGGAGAGGTTCAGGCAGAGCAAGATTGCAGAAAAGCTTCTAAAGCAATAGTTCCATCTTCAAAGCTCGGCTATCTTATAGTAAACCGCAGAGCTAAAGACGACAATTATATAGGAGATCTGGTAAATAATGAAGGTAGATAGTATTGGAAAAAGAGTATCTTTTACCGGTTCAATAATTGATTCACACATGCACCTCGGCAGCTGGCCGAAAAACGGTAACAAAAACGATATACTGCATTTTGACTCTTGCGCAGTCGATACTTTTACCAGAAGTCCGTTGAATGTAAATGTACAGGGAAAGCCGCAGCAGGATGAAGTTGTAAAAGCTATAATTTCAAATCTTGATTCCCTTGTAATAGACGGCAAAGATGAATTAGCGGGGAACAAAGACCTTTTGTCAATATGCGACAAAAACCCGAAATTTTATGCGCTTGCGGCCTGCCAGCCGTCAAAAACTGAAGGAAATGCCGTACATATCAACAATTTAATACAGGAAAATCCCGGTAAATTTATCGGGTTGAAGTTTCATCCGAGAAGTTTTATGGCGCAGGCAGACAGCGAAGTTTACCGTTCATATATGTTTTTAGCGGAAAGGTTCAAACTTCCGTGTCTGTTTCATTGTGATATAAATATAAAACCTGATGGCAAACCCGCAGATAATATTGCCACGCCTGAATCAATTCACAATCTTGCAAGAATGTTTCCTGATGTCCCTGTTATAATGGGGCACATGGGTGCAGGAAATGCTAAATCACATCAAAATGCAATTGATGAATTATTAAAATCAATTGATGAAAGAGATGCAAAATTGTATGTTGATATTTCCTGGGTTGACTGGGGCAACGACGGCTTAAGTAATACAAATAAACCAAGTATCGTAAAATTAATAAAAGAACTTCAAAAACGAAATGCAACTGATAGAATCTTGTTCGGAACTGATGCTCCGTTAGGCTGCTTTGGAGAATCGCCTGCCGGCGGTCTGGATCCAAAACAGGCTTATGAAAAGACAGTGAGTGATTTAAAAACAGTTATAAAAGAAAATTTTCAAGATCAGTCTGATGACTTGATAGATAAGATATTTTATAAAAATGCGGAGAGTTTATATTTCAACAAAGACTGGGCAACTCCTGTGGCTCAAAAAGTTCCGAAGACCCCGTTGATAAAAATTATAGGAATTGTAGCTGCAGGGCTGGCGTTGATAGGGTTAGGCGGAATTATAATCGACAAATTCTCTTCTTCCTCAGGTGACGAAAAAGGCAAATAGTTCAAAAATATTAAGGAACTTCTGCTGCAAAACGTCCTAAAACTGGAAAAAATGATTAAAAAAGCCCGCTTTTTTTAAAAGCGGGCTTTAAGATATTGTCATATAAATTATACACCTACAGCTGATTTTGATTTTTCAATACAATCAATGAGAGTTTTTGCAACTGTTTGCTGTTCTTCTTTTGTAAGTTCAGGGAACATCGGAAGAGAGATAACCATTTCGGTATCTTTTTCCGTGTACGGGAGTGAACCTTTGCCGACTCCTAAGTATTCGTGAACTTTCTGTAAATGCAGCGGTATCGGGTAATAAAGCATAGCACCGATTCCGTTTTCCTGAAGCATTTTGTGAACAGCGTCGCGGTTCGGGATTTTAACCGTGTATTGATGATATACACAGTAAGTATCTTTCAATTCAACCGGAGTTTGAATATCTTTGCAGTCTTTGAAAAGTTCATTGTAATAGTAAGCATGTTCGCGTCTGAGCTTGTTCCAGTTGTTTACATGCGGAAGTTTTACTCTCAATATTGCAGCCTGAATTTCATCCAATCTGCTGTTAATACCGATTTCATCGTGGTGGTAGCGTATAGCTCCGCCGTGGTTTCTTAGAGCAACAACTCTATCGCGCAGTTTTTCGTCGCTTGTCATAATTAAGCCGCCGTCACCCATACCGCCAAGGTTTTTAGTCGGGTAGAAGCTTAAACATCCGAAATCACCGAAAGTACCTACCATTTTGCCTTTGTAAAGAGCGCCGATTGCCTGACAGCAGTCTTCAATAACGTGGAGGTTGTGGCGTTTTGCAACATCCATAATCACATCCATATTGCACGGCTGGCCGTAAAGGTGAACCGGAATAATAGCTTTAGTTTTCGGTGTAATAGCCGCTTCTATTTTAGATGCATCAATATTGAAAGTATCAGGATCAATATCTACAAATACCGGTTTTGCCCCTACAATTCCGATAGCTTCTGTTGTAGCAACAAATGTGAAAGCAACAGTAATAACTTCGTCGCCGGCTCCGATATCAAGTGCTCTTAAAGCAAGATGGAGGGCATCTGTGCCCGAGTTTAAGCCAACCGTATATTTGCAGCCGATAAAATCAGCCATTTCCTGTTCAAAAGCTTTGCAGTTGGCGCCTAAGATGTAAGAACCTGAGCGCAAAACATCGCAAACAGCTTTTTCTACTTCACTGCCTATCGTGGCATACTGGCGTTTTGAATCTAAAATAGGTATCATAATAGTATCTCCTTCTTAACTACCTGTAATTATAGTTTACCACAAGTGAAAAGAGCCTTTACATAAACTTAATAAAGTGAAGAGTGAGGGGTGAAGGGTGAAGGGTGAGGGGTGAAGGGTGAGGGGTGAAGAAAGTTGAAAGTTGAATGGGGGAACGGTTGAATGGTTTGTTTCGGGAAAAAAGATACTAGGGCGCTAAGGCGCTGGGGCACTAAGAGTTTTCGGAATAAAGGCGATAAGACTGCAAGGCGATAAGGCGATAAGTCCTTATCAGAGTGAGGTGTGAAGGGTGAAGTGTGAGGAGAGTTGAAAGGTTGAAAAGTTGAACGGTTGAAAGGTTTGTTTCTGGAAAAGATACTAAGGCGCTAAGGCGCTGGGGCACTAAGAGTTTACGTTTTGAAAGACGATAAGAAATCACTCCATTTTGTCATAGTCTGTCATCCTGAGGCACACGGGCAGAGAGTCAAAGGTATGCCGTAACCGTTTACTGTGGGTGCGAAAAGCCGGAGGATCCCCTGAAAATCCAAGGGGATTCTTCGGTCGCTGCACTCCCTCAGAATGACGTAAAGTAGCGTAATGAGATTTTTCTTCCTCTCCCAAAACGATACTTAATCGTTTTGTTCGTAAGAGTGCTCAGAAAGACAAGCAAATTTAAATCGGCGAAAAAGATAAGAAACAAAAAAATAAAAAAGTTGCACGGGGACTCCAAATTTGATAAAATGAAACCAAGGAACAAAAAAAGATAGAAGAAGAAAAGAGGAGGATAAAATGCTAAAACGCAGTCATAGAGCTGATTTGACGGGGGGGGGGGCAGCCGTATAGTCATCCTCTGATTGGTTTTTTAGGATTTACAATGGCGGAAGTGCTGATAACACTAGGGATTCTGGGTGTAGTAATTGCAATGACATTACCCTCAATAATCGGCAAGTACCAGAAAATCGTTGCGACAACTCAACTAAAAAAAATATACAATGTTTTTTCAAACGCCTACCTTATGTCAGTAGAAGAAAACGGTGAATCTAAAGGCTGGGTTTATCCGATGGCACAGGAGGGCGAACCGAATAATGGAAATATGGCTAGAATTGTGGATTTTTATAACATGTATTTTGCGTCGTATTTGAATTTTCATATTGTTGAAACGAAAGAAAACAGCCATAAAGACTACAAAATAAAAAATTTTAACGGAAACGATGCTGACTTTAGAACGGTAAACCGTACTAGATTGGAAAGTCCGGACGGGATGTGTATGTTTATGTGGGCAAACAACCAATTTTTTGTTTT
>CALUPM010000084.1 GCA_944322665.1 Candidatus Gastranaerophilales bacterium
CATCCAGACCTGCAATTTTGCCGGCATCTTTTGTTGCCTGTCTTTGAGCATCATTAAAGTAAGCCGGAACCGTGATTACGGCTGATGTAACTTTTTCTCCAAGGTAATTTGAAGCATCATCAGCTAATTTCCTCAAAATCATAGCTGAGATTTCCTGCGGGGTATAATCTTTTCCGTCAATGTTTACTTTATAATCTTCGCCCATGTGTCTTTTAATAGACGCAATAGTTTTATCGGGGTTTAATATAGCCTGACGTTTTGCAAGCTGACCTACAAGTTTTTCGCCCGTTTTAGAAAAGCCAACGATTGAAGGGGTTGTACGGGAACCTTCGGCGTTTGCAATAACTGTCGGCTTACCGCCTTCCATGACTGCTACAACAGAGTTTGTTGTACCTAAGTCAATACCAATTGTTTTTGCCATAATCTGTTATCTCCTTTGTTAATAAATTTATCCTTTTCTTTATAATTAAGTTATAACACTATTTTCAAAAGAATCTTAAAAAATAAACAAAAAATTAATATTTTGGAATGCGGTAAAGTGGGGAGTGAAGAGTGAAGAGGGTTGAACGGGTGAAAGGATTGCTACAAAACAATTCCCTCTCCCGTAGGGAGAGGGTTAGAGTGAGGGGGCGGACGGTATAGTGAGGCGTGAAGAGTGAAGTGAGTTGAAGGGTTGAAAAGTTGAAAGGGTGAATAGTTTGTTATGGAAAAAGATACTAAGGCTTTAAGGCGCTAGGGCACTAGGAGGTTTCGGGATAAAGGCGATAAGGCGATAAGATGATAAGAAATCGCCCCATTTTGTCATGCTGAGTTTATCTCAGTATCTCGGCGAGCTCCTGAAACAAGTTCAGGATGACTGTGATAGACAAAATTGGGCGAAAGTGAAGAGTGAGGAGAGTTTAGAAAGGCGATAAGGCGATAGGACGAAAAGTTCGTTACGTAAATTTTTCAGGCGTTAAACTCCTGCAAGAGCATGCTGACCGTGATTTCTGCAAAAATATTTCCTACTTCTTTATCTCAACCGGAATTTTATTAAGATGGCAGAATGTTTTTAAAACGGCTTTTGCTTTTTGAATGTCCTGATGTACACAGTTGTTGCGCGTCATTTTAATAATTTCCGAGGCTTTTTCGTACATTTTTGCCGCTGCTGCCAGATAATCCTTCTGCCGGCTTGATTTGATAAGCCCGAGTTCCTGAAAATATCTTCCGTACTGAAGATAAAGCCGTGAAAGTATATCATTTAAGCCGTACTGGCGGGCTGTTATAATTGCGTTTTCAAGATGAATTTTTGTGCTTTCAAAATCTGAAAGAGCAAGGGTTGCTTTTGCCATTACAGATTGCAAAAGTACCGCGAAGAAATGATTGTTGATTTTCGGATTCTGCGCAACCTCAAGTGCCTGAGATGCAATATCCAGCGCCTGCTGCGGTCCTTCCGTAATTATTGTCGCATCTGCTATCAAATACCAGGTCAAAAGTGCTCCGAGTGCCATTTTTTCTTTTGAAAAATATGCTATCTGGTCATTATAAATTTCCATCGCCTGATTTGTCCGGTCATTGTGTCTGAAAATAATTCCGAGCATGGCTTTCAGAATATTTTTTGTGAAATTATCTCCGTTGTTGTTGGCAAATGTCACTATCTGGAACAGATCTTCCTGTAGTCCGTTATATCTTTTCCGGAAGAAATTGTTGATTATATTGATGAAATTCCATCTAATAACACACTCGTTGTCCATTGATTTTGACTGATAATTTTTCTGGATTTCTTCAAGGATTTTTTCGGATTCGGTAATGTCGCCTTTCATTGTATTTGCTAATGCAAGTGCAAGATGGCTTTTACAGATAAGGCTGTCATCTTCTACCCTGTTTCTTTCAAGAATATCAAAAAGGATTGTCAGAATTTCAAACGAGCGGTTGTTTCCCTGAATAATAAGCGCATTTGCAAGCACAAGATACGTTTTAATCCACGTTTCAAAGATTATATCCATCGGAATTGCCGGATGCGGTTCGTTTTTGCTTAAAAATTCATCAAACGCCGGCATTATGTCATTGTCAATAAGGTTAATTATCTGTCCGCAGTTTCCGATATTCAGAAGTGCATTGAGTTTTGTGGATTGGACAAGTGCTATTTCAAGTTTGTTTTCAGGATCCATTTTTTCCAATACAGCATCCGTGCACTCTACTTCGCCGAAATAAGTTCCTGTTTTGCGGCAGCAGCTTGACATATATCCGAGAAGTTCAATTTCCCTCGGGGTATCTCCTATATTTTTTGCATTTGAAATCGCATCCGGAAGATAATCCATTGCTTCTTTAGGGTTGAAGTCGGCAAGAAGTTTTCCGAGTCTTTCGCAAATATTGTAGCGGATTTTCAGGGTTTCGGTGTCGTCAAGTTCATTAATCAATGCAAGACACTGTTTTTGCGAAATTGCATAGAGGTTTGTATCCCCGATAAACGATGCAAGTCTTGTGTTTTTAGTCCAGATATCAAGCGCAAGTTTCGGATGTTTGAGATTCTGTGCAATTATTCCTAATATTGCTGTTGAATTCATTGTAAAGTTTGTTAAAGCCAGAAATATTTTTTTGTTTATTTCTTCGTAACGTTCTTCTGTCTTAACTGCTTTTACTATTGTTTCCCACAAATAAAGGCTCTTGAACCGGTAGTAAATATCATTCAGCGGTTCTATAAAATTTTTCTGCTGAAGATATGCTATCACATCACCGAAATCGTCATCTCTGTATTGAAAAATTTGTTTGATAAGATTTAGATTAATTTTGTCGCCTATCATTGCACATCCGATAAGCGTCATATAGGCTCTTAAATTTTTATCTTTTAAATTTTCAAGACGTCTTGACACTGCGTCATTAAATGTTTGCGGGATTACAAAACCGGTAGTCCTGATTTTCGGGGTTTCTTCTCTGAAAAGTTCCAGCGTCTGTTCTAAATATGCAGGATTCCCGTTGCTTTGAAGAAATATTTTTCTTTTTGTCGTATCATCAATTTTCGGGAAATCATCTTCCGATTCTTTAACATCAGAAAATGCAAACATCTGTTTAGCATCAAGAGGCGCAAGATATACGTCCGTAAAAATTCCATCCGCTTTGTTATCCGGAAAATAGAAAAAGCCTTTGGAAGGTTTATGTTCATTATAAACTATCAGAAGTTTTAAATCCCCGAATACGTCATCTTTTTTAATAAAATTGTTTAAAAATTCATAAGAATATCCGTCGATGTATTCAAAATTGTTTACGACAAATACAAATCTGCTGTACTGAATAATTTTATCAAAAATTTTGTTCAAAAGTGCAAAATATTTTGTCTTGCCCGCGAGCATTGTTTCAAAGGTTCCGCTCTTTGTCGGGTAGAGAAAATTCAGTAAATCAGAAACTTCCTGAGTTTCAAGGTACGGAAATTCATTCTGAAAATATTTAGTTGCATCTTTGCGGAATTTGTTGTTATTTATACAGAAATTAGGCAGGTTAAAAAGATTTAAAATGATATCCTGCAGAAGTCCGCCGGGTGTAAGCTGGGTTATGGGCGTGCAGCTTCCGTAAAACCAGATGTAATTTTTTTCTCTTAATTCATTTATAATATGCGAAATTACAAGAGTTTTTCCGGTGCCTCTTGGGCCGCTTAGTGAAAATATTTTTTTGTCGTCAGACAAGATGTTTTTTACAATAATATTTTTTGCGCTCTGCTGCGCTACAAGGTTCTGCGTTGCAAATTCAAACAGGTTCGGCTGTTTGTTTTCAGTTTTTTCTTCTTTATGTTCAAACGGATATTTGCATTTTCTGCAGTTTAGTGCATTAGGAAAATTTACACTCTTGCACCGCGGACAAATTTTTAGGATTTCCTGACCGCAATTTTTACAGACTAAATCAAAAATGGTATTTACTGTGTTGCAATTTTTGCAAACCAATCCGGTTCTTGTCTTGCAATAAGGGCATTTCAGCGCATTGTCCGGAATAGTTTTTTTGCAAATGGGACATTTCATTTTGTTAAATCCTGATTAGTTAAATGCCTGCTTGATTTTTTCCATTAATTTGAACAGGCGTTTGGAGATTTCAGATTGAGAGAGATTCAAAATTTTTGCAATCTCCTTCTGTGTCATACCATTATCATAACGCAATTTAAAGATTTGTAAATAGTTTTTGTCCGGATCTTCTTTATCTATTTTTTCCAGCGAATTGATTACGTGCTGCAGAATTTCTTTTCGCAAAAGTTCATCTTCCGGAGTTGTGCTCAAATCTGCCGGTTCGTAAACAATTTTTGCATTTGCATAATTATTAGCACAGAGGTGTTCCTCAAGAGAAACTTCTCCGGTCGGTGTAAAACCTTCACGTGTTCGGCGAAGTCTGCCCGAATCTTTCAATACATTCAGAATTGATGTTGTTGCGATTTTTTTTAAGTATGCTTCCAGAGTTGCATCTGAAGTTATTGTTCTTACAATGTTGACTGATCTTTTGCAGGTTTCGTTGAAAAAATCCTCAAACAGGTCTTCATTGTTTGCAAACTTTCGGTCAGTTTTTATTATACGCTCTATTAAGTCTATTTTATCCTGTGTGAATTCCACTAATTATAATCCTTTATAACTTACAGTATTATAGCATAATTACAAATTTATTATAAGCCCTAACTTGAAATCAGGGGTGGGAATCTCTCCAGGAGCGGGTTTTACTACCTTTAAAGTATCTTTAACAGTTCGTAACACAATGTCATTTATCTGGGTTGAACCGCTTGATTTTGTTATTTGAGCGTCCTGTACGGTGCCGTCACTTTTCAGTTTCAATTCCACTTTAATCTGATTTGAATAAGCGTATTCTGTTGCAAGAAGCAGGTCGCTTGAAAGTGTCAGGCGGATACTTTTGCCTGCGGTTTGTAAATATTTTTTAACTTTGTCGCTGTATGAAAGATAATCCGGAACTTCCCAGGTTAAGCTTTTAACTGAAACATAAGGAATAGGAGTATTTCCGGGTGCTTTTGCTGCAGCTGCGGCTTCTGCAGGTTTTGCCGGTTTCGGTGCTGCCTGCCGTGGTTGTTGCGGATTTTGCACAGGTTTTGCCTGAGGTGCCGGTGCCTGTTGTTCAGCGGGTTTTGCTTGCGGTTCCGGCTGTGCAGGCGGAGTTGGAACCTGATTGTTTATGTCTGGCGCATTTGTCATTAAATCGGTGTTATCTTCTCCGGCAGATCCGCTTTCGGGTACAGGAAGATTTCCGGCACCTGATTCTACAGGATTCTGAGAAAGCATATCTGATGAGTTTTTGTTTTTCATCAGGAAGAAGCCTGCGCCGCCGGCTACTGCAAGAACTGCCACGACAGCAGCGGCAAGGATTGCCTGTTTGCCTTTGCCTTGCAGCAGGTTTCCGGCTGAAAATCCGGATGAAGCAGAAGTTGAGCCGGTTTCTTCTTCAAATTCGCCCGTGTTATCATCAATTTCTCCATTTGTAGAGTTGAAAAGCATTTCAAGCTTATCGCCTTTGTCGGAAGCTTCATCGTTTTCTGGTTCTGAGGTATCATTGCCTGAAGAAGCTGTTGGCTTTGAATGTTCTTCCGGTTCAGTTGTGCCCAGAAGGTCATCTATTTGCGAAATTAATTCATCTGTTGAAAGTTCCGTGTTGTTTTGCAGTTCATCAAACCCTTCAACACCTGCAATATCATCGGTGACTGTTGATTTTTCAATTTCATCCGCATCAAGATTCAAATCGGTAATAGTATCTTCTGCTGTTTCTTCCGGTTGTGGCTGCAAGTCAGACTTTGCGGTCAATTCTTCCGGAATTTCTGCTGCAGCACCGGAGATTTTTTCTGCGGATTCTGATAATAATTCAGAGGAAGTTGGTTTATCCGGCAAAGTTTCTTCAATATTTTCCGGATTGTCCGCTGCAGACTTATCTGTTGTTAATTCGTGAGCCGTTTCACTTAATGCAGTGAGGTTTTCATCAGAAAGCATTTTATCAAGTTCTGCGTCTTCCGGTAAAATTTCAGGGGTATTTTCTTGTGCTGATTTTTGAACGGGAGTTTGGGGCCGTTCTATTCCGTGAGCTTTTTCATCTTGCAGAACAAGATTATCAAAATCTTCCAGACCTGTACTCTTGTCAGATAAAGATTCCCTCATGAACGCAGGGGTTTCGGATTTTGTAGTTTCTTGATTATCATCGGATATTTCAAGAAGAGGTTCTTCAAGAGTGAGTTCCGCATCATCAAAAGACAATTCCTGCAATGGTTCTTCCAGAAGCAGTTCAGGTTCGGAAGATTCATTTTCAAGTTCGGTTCGGACACTGTCATCAGATGCAGGCTTTGTTTGCAAGTCAGAAATATCAGCGGGCGGTAAAGTTTCTTCGGGATTATCAAAATCCGCAAGTTCCGGTTCCTGTTGTGTCACAGAGTCAGCGATTTCAATCTGCTGCAAATCTTCTTCCAGATTGTTAAAGTCTGCAAGTTCCGGTTCCTGTT
>CALUPM010000085.1 GCA_944322665.1 Candidatus Gastranaerophilales bacterium
AAAATGTTTTTTATTCCGTGATTTTTCATATTCTTCAATGTCGGAATTGGTAGTTGCAACGACTGTTCCGATACGGGATTTCGGGTATTTTTCAAAAAGTCTGTCAAGTTTTGGACTCATATTGTTCAGAAGATGCAAAAGCATCCTGTTTACGCGCAGGTTGTAATTTTCATCGGTGATTTCCGGCAGATTGGCGGTTACTCTCCCGAAATAAAACGTCCGGTTTTTTACAACACCCTCAAGCGGCGTCAAAAATTCATTCGTACCCTTAAGCGCATTCTCAAATATCCCGTCGATATTATCCCCGAGATTGCACACCGCATCATAACCTGTTATATAAATTCCGCTTTGCATTTTCTCTCCAACTATACTAATATGTTAGCATGAATGAGAAATTTTTCATATACAAAACGGCTTCTCTGAAAAGTGAAAAACCGGATTTATCTTTTGTGCCGATGATGACAAGAAGAAAGCTTAGTCCGATTGCAAGAATCACCTTTGCTCTGATGAATGAATGCTGCGGCGAAAATAATGTAAACCTTGTATTCTCTTCACAATTCGGAGAAGTTGACAGGCTTGAGGCTTTGATTTTGCAGTACACAGATGACGGTGAAGTTTCTCCGATTTCGTTCGGCTCATCCGTGCACAACGCCGCAGTCGGGGCTTATTCGCTCTTCAAAAACATAAAAAACAAATACAACGCAATTTCTGCCGGAAAAAACAGTCTTTCCGCAGGGTTTCTTGATGCTGCGTGCGAAAAAGAAAAAACTCTTTTCTGTTATTCTGACACAATTCCGGATTTTAGAGGTGCTGCGTGCCTTGTCGGACGTGAGTTTGAGCAGGGCGCTGACAAAATTGAATTAACTGCCGCGCAAAACCGGACAGATAACACGGAATACGAAAGATTTTTGAAATTTTTGAACAAAGAAACAGATGAGTTCAAAGCCCCGTTTTACACGGCAAGGAGAGTCAAATGATCCGGCTCTGGCGCTCGTTTCTTGCTGTTTTATGCTTTAGTCTTTTCGGCCTCGGCGCCGGTGTCATAAGCTTTGTAATTTTTCCGTACATACATTTTTTTATCCCCGAAAACAAACAAAAATCATCCTATTCCGAAGTCGTCCATAAAGCGTGGAGATTTTTCATAAAACTTCTCATAAAAGTCAGAATTATTAACATTGAATTTCCTGAAAAAGAACATTTTGAAAACCTTTCCGGAAAAATAATCGTCGCAAACCATCCGACATTTATAGACATTGTTATTTTAATCGGACTTATTCCAAAATCCACCTGCCTTGCCAAAAAAGCAACCCTCAAAAACCCTCTTTTCCGCAATATCGTAAAATCAATCTACATAATAAACGATATTGATCCGGAAAAATTAAAAGAAAATTCCGCAAAATTTCTTTCGGAAGGCTTTAATATAATAATCTTTCCGTCCGGCACGCGCACAAAACCCGGTGAAGATTTCAAAATTCACAAAGGTTCTGCCGCAATTGCCCTTAACACAATGGCGGAAATAATTCCTGTTAAAATAACAACAGATGTTCCGTTTCTTCAAAAAGGACAGCTTTTCTGCGATATGGGCGGCAAAACAGTGAAATTCACCCTTGAAGCAGGCAGAACAATAACCCCCGCAGACTTTGCAAACCTTCCTGAAATCAAGGCACGAAACGCAATATCCGAACAAATTAAGGAAAGAATTTCATAGTATAAGATACTAAGGTGCTAAGGCATCAGGGCGAACGGTAAAGTGAGGAGTGAAGAGTGAAGGGTGAGGAGGGGTGAATGGGTGAATGGTTGAAAAGTTGAAGGGTTTGTTTCTGAATAGGATACTAAGGCGCTAGGGCACTAAGGCACTAAGAGGTTTCGGGATAAAGGCGATAAGACTGCAAGGCGATAAGTCCTTATCAGAGTGAGGAGTGAAGTGTGAAGCGTGAGGAGGGTTGAAAGGATGAAGGGTTTGTTTCTGAATAGGATACTAAGGCGCTAGGGCACTAAGGCACTAAGAGGTTACGTTTGGAAAGGCGATAAGACTGCAAGGCGATAAGTCCTTATCAAAGTGAAGCGTGAAGCGTGAAGAGTGAAGGGTGAAAGGATTTCATGTCATCCTGAGGTGCACGAGCAGAGGGTGAAAGGCGTATGCCGTACCCGTTTACTGCGGGTGCGAAAAGCCGGAGGATCTCCTGAAAATCGCCATCAGATTCTTCGGTCGTTACACTCCCTCAGAATGACATGCAGTGCGCAAGGGGATTCTTCGGACTAGCGTCCTCAGAATGACATGAAAAAAGATACGTCATCCTGAGGCTTTAGCCGAAGGATCCCCTGAAAATCTGACGGGATTCTTCGGGCATTCGCCCTCAGAATAACATGGCAGGGGGTGGAAATTCTTCATCGCTGCACTTCTTCAGGATGGCATGTGGTACAACTTCTGATTTGCACTCGAAATAAGAACAGGTTGCGGGGAAGAGTTTCAGCACTTGCAGTATTACTACTACATATAAAAAGCACAACTTATTAAAAGTTGTGCTTTTTGGTGTACGGATGTGATTTTGTTACCTGCCGGTCTCGCAGGTGGGTGAGCGCCTTGACAAATCCGTTTCCCGCTGGCGATTTTGAAATCGGCGGGTCTACTGCAATGTCATTGAGAGTCAACTCTCCCTTTTATAAAAAATGTAGGAACAAAATTGAACACCCGTACAGTACTAAGTATTATATCATATTATTTTTCATTGTTCAATAGCCTGAGCGGTAATTTTTACCATCTCATCGCAAGAGTTTCAGCAACCTGTTTTTCGGCGTCATCGCATTTTTTCATTGCGGCAGCCACTCCTGTGTAATCTTCGGCAGGCCCGGGTGGAACGATATTATCGGGGGAAGGAATATATTTTGGCTTTGCCGGCTGAGGCGCAGATTTCTCTGCTTTCGGGGCATCCGGCTTAACATTGCAATCAGGCGACGGAATGTAGCTGTAAGTTCGGGTTTGCGGAGCAGTGCTGCTGCGGGTTAATTTATCAGCGGCATCCTTGACTGAAGGCTGCAAATTAAGCGGCTGAGTTTCTGCAGCAGGCTGAAGAAGCGCAGAAGCTGTATTCTGTGCCGTCGGAATTCCGCCCTGCCGGTTTACATAATTGTTAAGCAGGTTCGTTTGTGATGACGGGATTGGGCTCTGCAGTGTTTGAGCCGAATGCGCCTGATTTACATATTGATTAATAAGATTTGTCGGGGATTGCGGAACTTTTGCTGCCTGATTTTGAGCCTGTGCGGCTTTTATCAGGGCCGCCTGAAGCGCCTGCTGCTGTTCGGGCGTCATCTGCGGGTCTTTTGGTGTTTCTTCCTTGTCCTCATCGAGAACGGATTTTGTCGGTTTGCCGAATATTGCATGAGCGCCTTTGGTTGTCAATTTAGCGAGGAACGGTGAAACTATTGCAAGCGGAATGGCAATTCTTAAAGGAACGCCCGCCAAATTGCGGAAGAAGTTGCCGAATTTTCTAAATAAATTCATATTCCATTTCGCATTTGACCTTCTTGCAAGAAGTGTTTCGTTACCTATGTTAATAAATCCGCCAATTTTCTTGAATAATTTTGTAATCGGGTTTTTAACGTTTGCCTTAAGCATATTTTTAAGGTCTTTTTTGCGTGCTTTATAAACGTTTTTGTCAGCGAGAAGCCCTGCCTTGACGTCTGCATTGAACTTTTCTCTTGCCGCACGGAATTGTTCTACCTGTTCGGTTGTCATTCCGGCATACTTCAGGCCGCCTACTTTATGCATTGCAACAATTCCTAAAGGCATTGCCATAAAGTACGTGAAGTCGTTTACAAACCTTTCGGCTAAAGTCTTGCCTTTTTCGCCTTGCGGTGCTTTGAAAGTGTGGATAAGCATATCGGCAAAGATTCCGGCCTGCATAGCAACAGCAATTTTGCCGCCTGCAAACCTGTTTGTACATCCTTCAAGAAGCCACGAAAGCGCTTTGGGCAATGCTCTTCCAAGTGCCGTAGAATTTCCTTTGCCGAGTGCGGCTTTGTATTTGTTCAGGTATTCCTTGAACGAAACTTCACGGCCGAACATGTGGTACATAAATTTGCCAAATCCGCCGCCTTTTTTCCAGATGGAAACTTTAACATCTCCGTTTTTGGTTGCTTTTTCCAGAGCCTGCATAACTTTATCAGGATGTGCAGTGATGTCTTTTTTTACAGCTTCAAAATCCGCAACAGAGTTAAAGCCGAGTTTGCGGACTTTCAAGTTATGTGCAAGTTTGTTAAGTCCTTTAAGCCCCGTTTTAGCTTCAAGTTTTTCTATAACTTCGCTTTTAACTCCAAGAAGCTCCAGTTCTTTTTTCTGTATCAAAAGCTGTTTCTGGGCAAAAGTTTTGCCCTTAAGAGATTTTTTGAATGCGTCAATATCAGGCTGTTGCATTCCGTAGCGTTCAAGAACCTGCGGATTGACATTCTTGCCGACAAGCCATGATGCTTTATTCCTGTTCTGGCTTGCAGGTTTCAGGTATTCCTCAAACATCTGCTGCATATCCATCGCAAGGAACCCGTGGACACCTTTGCCAGGAGTCTTTGCAAAGCCCCATTCCGGCTGCGTTGAATGATTTGCCAGAGAATAAGCAATACTGTTCTTCTCAGTCATCCAGTGGCCGATATCTTTTGCCTTGTTTCCGCCTTTGTTAAACAGTTTGCCGAGCCACGTTCCATTCCACGCATTTGCAACCCTGTCGCCGAATGCGCCGAGTTTGCCAAATACCGACTTTTCATAATCCGTTGCACATTTCTTGTTGAAAACGTCCATCCCCTGCGATATTCCATACCATATCGCAGCTCCTGTCCCTGCATATAGCAAAGGATTGGTTTCTTCATCAGCAGAAGCCTTCACACGGTTGGCAAGATAAGAATTGTCGACCCCCTCTTTGATTTTTTCCCTGTCAATAGGAACCATCTGGCCGTTTACTGCCTGCATCGGTATATTATATTGTTGATTGTAATTACTAACCATTCTTAACCTACCTAAGTCTATATAATTATAAAAACATTTCTCTATCAAAAATTGCCTGCCGGTCTGAAAATTTAAAAAGTTTGTAAAGTTTTGTAACAACAAACACCAAAACTGAAATTTTTAAAAGTGTATATACTTTATATATACACAAGATGATTTTAAAGAAGAGAGGCTGAGAATTATGGCAGTTGCAAATCTTAAAAAAATTGATGACAAATTAAAAGATATGTATCAGGATAAGCTGACGGCTCCTGCTCCTCAGGCTTATGAAGACCGATCCGAAGTCTTGCTTGCGCAAATGAATTTTATCGCGATGGCAAACAGGCAAGCCCTACACTTAATTTAAATTATAACAATACTTACTATAAAATTTAACTCCAATTAATTTTTCCCCTACAAATTTTGTACCTGATTTTCCCCAAAAATCAGGTTTTTTTTGCGGCACACGAAGTGTGCTTTTATACCTTGGGTAGATGTTAGTCGGGTGAGCTTTTGGCAGAATCAGGAACTAAAGGCCAAACTTGGTCAAAGCCGCTTGGCGCATTATTCATATAGGTTTCTGACGAAGTCCGCTCTTACCATTGGAACGATATTAGGTTAGAGGCGCTTTTAGTTAGAGTCAGAAACTAAAGTTCAAACTTAGTCAAAGCCGCTTGGCGCATTATTCATATAGGTTTCTGACGAAGTCCGCTTCTACCATTGGAACGATATTAGGTTAGAGGCGCTTTTAGTTAGAGTCGGGAACTAAAGTTCAAACTTGGTCAAAACCGCTTGGCGCATTATTCATATAGGTTTTTGACAAAGTCCGCTCTTACCATTGGAACGATATTAGGTTAGAGGCGCTTTTAGTTAGAGTCAGAAACTAAAGTTCAAACTTAGTCAAAGCCGCTTGTTTCGGCATTTATAAGGGTTTCTGACAAAGGCCGATTTTACCTTGTGGAACGATTTAGGTTGAAGGCGCTTATCGACAATGATAGAAACAAAATCCAAACCTTATCAGAGTGGTTTACTATATGTTATTCTGAGGGCGAATGCCGGAAGAATCCCGTCAGATTTTCAGGGGATCCTTCGGCTAAAGCCTCAGGATGACGTATCTTTTTTCATGTCATTCTGAGGACGCTAGTCCGAAGAATCCCCTTGCGCACTGCATGTCATTCTGAGGGAGTGTAACGACCGAAGAATCTGATGGCGATTTTCAGGAGATCCTCCGGCTTTTCGCACCCGCAGTAAACGGGTACGGCATACGCCTTTCACCCTCTGCTCGTGCACCTCAGGATGACATGAAATCCTTTCACCCTTCACTCTTCACGCTTCACGCTTCACTTTGATAAGGACTTATCGCCTTGCAGTCTTATCGCCTTTCCAAACGTAACCTCTTAGTGCCTTAGTGCCCTAGCGCCTTAGTATCCTATTCAGAAACAAACCCTTCAACTTTTCAACCATTCAC
>CALUPM010000086.1 GCA_944322665.1 Candidatus Gastranaerophilales bacterium
TTCACGGATATTCTAAAAAGCATGTCATTCTGAGGGAGTGAAACGACCGAAGAATCCCGTGGGTTTTAGGAGATCCTTCGTCCTCTCAAAAAACGATACTTAATTGTTTTGTTCGGCAGAGTGGCTCAGGATGACAGACATTTTCATGTCATTCTGAGGGCGAAGCCCGAAGAATCTCATCGTACAGCACCGCGTCATTCTGAGCGATGCGAAAAAACATTTAAAATTTTCTGGAGATTCTCCGGTCGTTTCACTCCCTCAGAATGACATGACTCAGACAAAATGGGGTGATTTCTTATCGCCTTATCGCCTTGCAGTCCTATCGCCTTCCTCAACTCCCCTCACACTTCACGCTTCACTCCTCACTTTTTAGTCTGCCCCCTCACCCGCCCTTCCGGTACCCTCTCCCGTAGGGAGAGGGGAAAATTTACGAAACGAACTTATCGTCCTAACGTCTTAGCGTCCTATCGTCTTTGTAACCTCCTAGTGCCTTAGCACCTTAGTATCTTTTTTTGAAACAAACCTTTCAACTCTCCTCACCCTTCACCCTTCACTCTGATAAGACCTTATGCCCTATCGCCCTGCGGTCTTATCGCCTTATTCAATAATACTGAACGCCGTAATATTGTCGATACTTACACTCAGCCAGTCGTAGCGGAAGCAGACATAATCTTTGCATTCACAATCATTGTCGTCACAGGTGCAATAATCCTCAAGACGGCAGACAAGCGCGTTTTCTAAAGCGATAAAATCCTCATGGCACTCATCACAGCGCCCTTCCGGAATAAAAACTCTTCCGTCGATTTTCAAACGTTCGGTGAAAATAGTAATCTTGTCGGTTCCGTTGTCTTCTATAATTTTCTTTAAAGTTTTAATCAAATTTTTAGCCATAAAATTTCTCCTTTTTGTCATCAACATTTCAAGTAAAACAAATTCCGCCGGAAAATAAATTCTGCCTCATACCTAACCCCGCCGGCGTAAATTTTTTGTCATAAAGTGGCAATATAATTCTGTTTGTGGTACAATAAGAGTAAAGATTAGACTATTTAAGGGGAGAAAATATATATGTCAGACGGAATTCAAGAAGCAGCAGAGCAGACATCTACGGCACAGCAGACTGAAAAAGTGGAAGTTGTAGATCTTCCGGACAACGACGAGGCGATAGAAACAAAAACAAGCGCAAGCTATGATGCAAGCAATATCAGAGTTCTGGAAGGGTTGGAAGCTGTCAGAATGCGCCCCGGTATGTATATCGGCTCAACTTCTCAAAGAGGGCTTCACCACTGCATATATGAAATTGTCGACAACTCGATTGACGAATCTCTTGCCGGATTTTGTACGGATATTCACGTGACGGTTAATAAAGATAACAGCGTTACGGTTGAAGACAACGGCCGCGGAATCCCTGTTGATATCAAACCGGAGACCGGCAAATCTGCGTTAGAAATCGTTCATACCGTTCTCCATGCCGGCGGAAAATTCGGAGATGGCGGATATAAAGTATCAGGCGGACTTCACGGCGTTGGCGCATCTGTTGTAAACGCGCTTTCAGAAAAATACAAAGTCGAAGTTTCACGTCAGGGATATGTCTGGAGGCAGGAATATATGAGAGGTGAACCTCTGACACCTGTCGAAAAAGGAGAAGCAACAGACAAAACAGGGACAAAAACAACCTTCTGGCCAGATCCTGAAATCTTTACGGAAACAACTGAAATCGACTGCGACGTTATTGCAACAAGACTCCGCGAAATGGCGTTTCTTAATAAGGGTTTGAAAATCATCTTCACAAACGCCCACACCGGCGAAACCGAAACTTTCCATTACGTGGGCGGTATCGGAAGCTACGTTGAATTTTTGAATAAAAACAAAACAGTTCTTCACGACAAACCGATTTATATAGACAAAGTTGTGGACAGTATGCAGGTTGAAGTTGCAATGCAATACACGGACGCCTACAACGAATGCGTTCTGTCGTTTGCGAACAATATCAACACTCATTCTGGCGGAACCCACCTTACCGGTTTCAGAAACTCAATCACGCGTGTTTTAAACGATTACGCAAGGAAAAACAACATTCTGAAAGATTCCGACCAGAACCTCTCCGGAGAAGACGTCAGAGAAGGTTTAACTGCAATCGTTTCGGTCAAAATCCCGAATCCCGAATTTGAAGGGCAGACAAAAGAAAAACTCGGCTCACAGGAAGCTATGGGCGCAGTTCAGGATGCAGTAAGAGATAAACTTCAGGAATGGCTTGAGTTTAATCCGAAAATAGCAAAAATGATTCTGGAAAAAACTCTTCAGGCGCAGCGTGCAAGAGAAGCCGCAAGAAAAGCAAGAGAACTTACAAGAAGAAAAACCGTTCTTGAAAATTCGACATTGCCTGGCAAACTCGCTGACTGTTCAAACCGAGAACCCGAAAAATGCGAAATCTACATAGTTGAGGGAGATTCTGCGGGCGGTTCTGCTAAACAGGGCAGAAACAGAATGTTTCAGGCAATTCTGCCTCTGAGAGGTAAAATTTTAAACGTTGAAAAAGCCCGTCTGGACAAAATCTACGGCAACAACGAAATTCAATCAATGGTTCAGGCTTTCGGTATCAACATAAGCAAAAACGAAGAAGAAGTTGACCTTGAAAAACTCCGCTATCACAAGATTATCATCATGACCGATGCGGATGTTGACGGCGCACACATCAGAACACTTCTTCTGACATTCTTCTTCCGCTACGCCAAACCGCTTATTGAAAACGGTTACGTTTACATCGCACAGCCGCCTCTGTACAAAATCACGACCGGCAAGACTTCTGAATACCTGTTTAACGAACATGCGCTTGACAAAATGCTCAAAGAACGCGGCATCAAAAACCTCAGCCTGTCTGATAAAACAAAATCAAAGGTTAAAACGGGCGACGAGTTGCTGGAACTTATCAAAAACATGTCAACCTTCTACAATTCTTACAACAACCCGATTTTGAACATGTTTCCGGCCGTTGTATTAAGAGGGCTTGTCCGGGCAAATATTCAGGCGGAAGATTTCGATTCACAGGACAAAATGAATGAAATTGCGGAATATTTGAACCATTATCTTCAGGATCATGCGAAGAACTACAACATCGCAGAAGCGGAAAATTACAAAGTTTCGGTCAAATACAACCCCGAAAACTCAAAATACGCGCTTCAACTGAACCTGAATGAAGAAGAACACGTTATAATCACGCAGAACATTATTAAGAGCAGCGAGTTTAAACGTTTGAGAACTTCTTATCCTTTAATCCGCGACTTTTTGATTGAAGAAGAAGAAAAACTTATTCTTGAAACAGACACTGACCAGTATGACATCACATCGTTTGAAAAATTACAAAAAATCATAGACGACAGAGGTCAGAAAGGTTTGACAATCCAGCGTTTCAAAGGGTTAGGCGAGATGATGCCGCAGCAGCTGTGGGAAACAACAATGGATCCTGCAACCCGAACCCTTCTGAAAGTAAACATTGAGGATGCTATGATGTGCGACCAGTTGTTTGACATTTTGATGGGCGACAAGGTTGACCCCAGACGCAACTTCATTGAAGCAAATGCGGTTTATGCAACTAACATTGATACATAAAATTAATTAAACTAAAAGGCGCCGCGCGCTGCGCGGCGCCTTTTTTATGTTATAATTTTCAAAGAGAGAAGAAACATGCAAAAAGGTTTATTTATAACATTTGAAGGGGCAGACGGGTGCGGAAAAACCACCCAGATAAAATTAGTTAAGGATTATCTTGAAAAATCCGGATATGAAGTTGTTTTGACCCGCGAACCCGGAGCAAAAGGCTTGGGCGAAAAGATTAGAGAAATTTTGTTGAATTATGACGGCATTGTGTCAGACAGGTGTGAGTCGTTTTTGTTTCTGGCAGACAGGGCGCAGAACATTGATACAATTGTAAATCCTGCCGTAGAAAAGGGCAAAATCGTCCTCTGCGACAGGCATATTGATTCAACCGTTGCATATCAGGGTTATGGCAGGGGGCTTGATCTGAAGCGGATTAATAAGTTAAATTTGCTTGCAACTGACGGCAGGGTGCCTGATTTGACGATTGTTTTTGATATAGACGTTGAAACTTCAATGCAGAGAGTCGGCAAAGAAAAAGACCGGATGGAAAGTGCCGGTATTGAATTTCACAACCGCGTGAGAAACGGGTATCTTGAAATTGCTAAAAATGAGCCGGAGCGGGTTAAAGTCGTTGACGGGCGCGAAGGCATAGAAAAAGTTTTTGAAAACGTAAAAGATTTGATTAATAAAACTTTACAAAAATAGCAAAAAATTTTTATCAAGCACATTAAAATAACCAAAGCAATAACTGTGAGGTTAGATTTATGAATTACGATGCATCTGTGAATTATGGTTCTTCTGCTCAGACTTCAACCAGAGCGAAGCGTATCGGCGCAACTTTGCTCGGCGGAATGCTCGGGATGACGTGTTATTATCTGCCGATTAGTAAGGATACTTTTGTAAATACCGCGTTTTCCGTCACAAGAAAAAATGCAGAGAATGATATAAAAATTCTGACGCAGGCTGCTGAAGAAATTCATAAGAACAAACTTTCCGACGAAAACAGAATTTTTCTAAGACGACTTGGCGTTGCGGAAACTCTTGACGCTATAGGCGACAAATGTAAAGCTTTAAGAGAAAGTGTTACGGATTCCGATACCGTTAAAGCTTTGAAAAAAAGATTTGCGGATAATTTTAAAAAGTACAGAAAAGACGCAAGTCTGATGGATACGGTTGCCGCAAAAGCCATGAGCACAATCAAATGGAACGGCTTCAAGTGGGGAATGGGCATCGGCGCAGTTCTCGGCGCAGCCTTAAGCCTTGTCGCAACCAGAGATAATTAATTCTTGTTGTACAGCGGCGGTATTTTTTTCATCGCAAAATCCTTTCCGGCTCCGGACAAATAGGTCACTGACTTTACTTATACTTTAGGGCAAAATAGGTCACATGTCAAGGCTAGAATTGTTAGGCAAAAATATAGCAAAATTCCGGCAAAAGAAAAATCTTTCGCAGGAAAAACTCGCCGAACTTGTTGACCTTTCGCGTGAATATATAACAAGGGTTGAGCGGGGGCAGAAAAATATCAGCCTTAAAAAACTCTTTGCGATTGCGGATGCCTTAGACGTTGATTTCTGTCTGCTGACCGATTTCAAATAAATTCTTCGGATTTTTGATTACGTCTATTACTCTTGTGTCTTTGAATGTGGAAATCTGTTTGATATTGTCGGGATGGAGATAATTCTCCCGTGCTAAAATGGCGCCGATTATTGCCTCAAGCTGCGCAACAGGCATCATATTGACAGGGATATCTTCAAATCCCCATTCGTATTTCAATGCCTGCTGGAGAAATTTGCAGTCAGCAGGGGAACGCTCTTTGTAGCACGAATTCAAATGCAGGCTCTGGCGGGTAAGATAGAGCTCAAAACGGTTGATAACGGCACCTTTTTCCGTGAGGGTCTTAAAGTATTCCGCCCCGCGTGTGGTGTATCGCTGAGTCCAGTTTTCCTGATTTGGCATGTGAGGATTGGTCGAAACTAGCTGGTAGGGTTTGGAAAGTATCCGCCATTTCCCGTTAAGCATTGTTCTGTCCCACGCAAGAGAAATACAGATTTCGCTGTCTTTTGTCGATGGAAAATTGTCGAAAAAGTACATTATATCGTTCATTCTGTACAATTTATCGACAAAAGTTATGCGGTTAAAATCGTCTATTATTGCAACTCCTGTGTCTACGCTTGAAGTTGCCGCAAGTGACAGACCTACATAATATCTCATTCAGTTCTCCTATGCCATAAGCTGTGTAATAATCAGCGGTTCATCTTCAGTTACAAGCACAGTATGCTCAAAGTGTGCGGACGGCTGTTTGTCTGTCGTTGAAACTGTCCACTCATCGTCTGCAACAACAACGTCGTCACCGCCGAGATTTAACATCGGCTCAATTGCAATTACATAACCGTGTTTCAGCGGAAGCTGGTTTCCGACACTGTAATTGAATAAAAACGGTTCTTCGTGCATCTCATGTCCGACACCGTGACCTCCGTACTGGCGTACGATTCCGAGTTTTTCACGGTTTGCAACCCTCTCAATCGCTTTAGAAACATCATCCAGAACGTTGCCTTCTCTCATTTGTTTGATGCCTTCAAAAAGAGCTTCTTCTGTTGTATTCAAAAGCCGCCGGACTTCCGGCGTAATTTTTCCGACAGG
>CALUPM010000087.1 GCA_944322665.1 Candidatus Gastranaerophilales bacterium
CCCCATTTTGTCTAAGTCATGTCATTCTGAGGGAGCCTTGCGACCGAAGAATCTTATTGCGTTTCCAGAAGATCCTCCGGCTTTTCGCACTCGCAGTAAACGGGTACGGCATACGCCTTTCACCCTCTGCTCGTGCGCAGCGAAACCTCTCCTTAATTGAATACGGCATTTAATTCCCTAAGCGGCAACTTCACCCATCTGGAGTTTCTTTTTGTCGTCGCCGGCTGCAAAAGTTGAGCCTGAAGAAAGATTCTGAATATTATTTCCCTGAGATTCTGTTTTGCCGAAGCTGCCCATTGTATCTTTAAAGTTTGCCATAGCGGCTTTATTTGAACTTGCGAAATTTGCTTTCGGGGCGCCTATCGGGTTTGACATACCTGAAATTCCGCCAGTTTGCTGACCTGCTCCGCCAATACTGTTGTTTGCACCGGCTGTAATACCGCCTGTAATACCGCCGCCGGGCGAACCTGTCATACCTGTATTGCCTGCAACCTGCTGGTTTCCGCCGGCTACACTATTATTGCCTGCTGTCAGTCCGCCGCCCGGGCCGCCTGCGGATTTCTTAGAGTTGTTGGCTTCCACATTCTGGGCTTGTTGCTGCAGTTGATCCTTATTAGTCTGCAAGTTTATTACTGCCTCATTATTAGCTTTGTTCAAGTTTTCAACAGGCTTAACATTTTTTGTAGCTTCCTGATCAAATTTCTTAACAGTTTGTCCGGTCTTCGTTGTTGAGCCAAGTGCTCCTCCAAGTGCAGCACCTGCCTGAGTCAGTGATGCCGCGGCTGCCGCTCCTGAATCCTGACCTTTTGTACCGATAGTAGTCATTGTGCCGCCTGCTACTGTTATGGCTGCGCCTGAAATTGTTAAAGTCATACCGAGAGCTTTAGTTGAACCCGTCGGATCCGGTGCCGCCAGCAATGCCGCTCCGGTCGCAGTCAAACCCGCTCCGACTGCCGTCATAATACCGCCGGTCATTGTTATTTTCTGGGCTTTGGTCGTACCTGCTGCTGTTGCAGCCATACTTTTGTTTGTTCTGGCTATCGCTCTTGTTGTAACTTTATTATATTTAGTATTAAGCTTCTTGATATTTTTAGAAGTCTTAGTCATTGTTTTATACTGTTTAGTAGTCCTTTGGGTTGACTGCGTGTTGGTTTGCTGCAAGTTAGATACACTGGCGCCTAGTGACTCCAGCTCTGCAGTCATACCGTTAATGTTGCTTGTGCCGTCACCCATAAATCCTGTGGCACCGCTTGCACTTTGCATACTTATTGCATTTTGCAGCCGGCCCTGAATTTCTGCCATCTGGCTGTTATTTTGCGCTATAAGCTGTGCTGTTTGCTGCTGGTTTTTCAGTTCCGCTTTTGTAAACTTCTGGAAGTTTTTCTGCGCTTGCTGCATGGTTTTGTTTTGTTTGGTCAAATCTTTTTCAATTTTGGCGGAATCTTTAACATCCTGCTTTGCATCAGCCTGAAAACCGGCAGCCTGCTGCATAAAATCGTTCATATTATTTACACTGTCAGAAGACTGCTGCTGGGATGAACTTTGCATTTGCTTGGCTTCTGACTTGCTGACATCCTTTGTATTTACCTGCGAAGACTGAGATGTCGCAGCTTGAGCCCCTTTACCTACCTGACCCGCAAAAATACTTCCGTTCATGCTCATTCGAGGATCTTTATTTTTAAGCGCACCGGTTTTCACAGACCTTGTTCCTGTCTGTGTTGCGTACATTTTCTGCAAATCTAAGTTGTAATTGTTAGATATGCCGACCATGGCTCGCTCCTCGTAGCTCTCTACTTTTATTCTTAAATATAAAAAGTATATATTTTAAGCTAAATTTCACAGTTTCGACTTTTCGTTACAAAAGTTAATAAAAGGTGGTAAAAAGTGAAGGGTGAAGGGTGAAGAGTGAGGGTGGGAATGGGTGAATGGTTGAAAAGTTGAAGGGTTTGTTTCTAAAAAAGATACTAAGGTGCTAAGGCGCTAGGGCACTAAGGCACTAAGAGTTTTCGGAATAAAGGCGATAAGACTGCAAGGCGATAGGGCGATAAGTTCTTATCAAAGTGAAGAGTGAAGAGTGAAGGGTGAAGGGAGTTGAATGGTTGAAAGGTTTGCTACAAAACAATCCCCTCGCCCCTTGTGGGAGAGGGTGACACGAAGTGTCGGGTGAGGGGTCAAAGAGTGAAGAGTGAAGGGAGTTGAAAGGTTTGTTTCGGGAAAAAATACTAAGGCGCTGGAGCATTAGAGCACTAGAAGGTTACGTTTTGAAATGTGCTAAAACTAAAGGACGATAAAAAAAATTATTATGAAAAAACGCCGCCCTAACATAGGGCGGCGTATGAATTTTAATTATTTGAATTATTTTAACTCTTCTTTTTTCTTTATATCAGGATTCTGGTCAGCTCCGCCGGTTGGAGAAGCAGAGTCTTTGGGTGAATTTTGATGAACATTGTTGTTCTGTGAATTTACTCTGCCGAAGGAGCCCATATTTTCCGCATTTGCTTTTCTCGGAGCGCTTGCAAATGAACTTCCTGCTGATCTTGTGCCGGTCTGTACTGGAGTTCCTGCAGTTTGTTGATTGCCTCCGCCGAGAGGATTGGTCATACCTGTATTGCCTTGATTACCTCCGATACCGGTATTGGCTGTCATACCGCCTGTAATACCTCCGCCGAGAGGACCTGCCATTTGCTGATTGCCTCCGGCAACGCCTTGATTGCCTGTATTAAGTTCCGTACCTGCACCTGCTCCTCCGCCGGTATTCTGTGCGGCTGAAGTAGCAGTACCTTTAGTTGCATCAATCTCTGTTATTACCTTTTCAGTGTCCGCTTTTACTTTCTCCTGATTGGTTTCAACTTGCCTGTTCCCCTGATTAGCTGCATTTTGAGCACCTTGAGCATCTTTTTTAGCGTCGCCGGCTTTGCTTAAGGCTCCGCCTAATGCTGCACCTGCCTGTGTCAGAGATGCTGCTGCCGCTGCTCCGGAATCCTGACCTTTTGTACCGATTGTTGTCATTGTACCGCCTGCTACTGTTACTGCAGCTCCGGATATTGTCAATGCCATGCCGGCACTTGCGGTAGCAGGGTTTGACATTAGAGCTGAACCTGTTGCGGTTAGACCTGCGCCTACTGTATTCAAAATTCCGCCGGTCATTGTTATTTTTTGTGCTTTTGTCGTTCCGGCCTGAGTAGTTTGCATGCTCTGATTTGTTCTTGCTATTGCGGTTGTTGTAACTTTATTATATTTTGTTGCAAGTTTATTAGTGTTTTTCGATGCTTTGGACATCGTTTTGTATTCTCTGGTGGACGTTTGTTTTGAAACCTGATTGTTTTGCTGCAATCCCGTTACGTTTGCACCTAAAGCGTCAAGTTCTGCCGTAATACCGTTAATGGTACTTGTGCCGTCACCCATAAATCCTGTAGCGCCGCTTGCACTCTGCATTTGCATAGCGGATTGAAGTCTGCCCTGAAGGTTTGCCATCTGGGCATTGTTATCAGCTATCATCTGCGCATTTTGCTGCTGTGATTTAATTTCTTTTTGTGTGAATTTTTTGAAGTTCTTCTCTGCTTTATTAAGACTTTTTGTTTCTTTTGCAAGATCTTTTCCTATTTTTTCTGAATCTTTCATATCGCCCTGGGCATCTACCTGATAATTTGCGGCTGTTTGTATGAAAGTATTCATATCAGATGTAGCTGTTGCACTCTGCTGTTTTGAATCTGCTTCTATTCGTTTCCCATCGGAAGCCGAGTAATTGCCCTGCAAACCGGAGGTCTGATTGTTAGACGATTTAGGCCCAAATACACTGCCGTTCATGTTAAGGCGTGAGTCTTGATTATTTTGCTGAAACGCGCCGGGTTTCACAGACTTTGAATTTGTCTGTGTTCCTTGCAGTCTTTGCAGGTCTAAATTCGGATTATTTGAGACTCCGCTCATTGCTCGCTCCTCTTATTTTGCTTCTTATATATATAAAGTATATATTTTGTGCGTGATTTCAGTGCTTGTGATTTTTGTTACATTTCTTCATATAAATTTGGAATAAAATTGTTTTATGTTCGAAACGTATGAAAAAGAGCTTGACGATTTAAAAAAACATACACATTTCCGCGCGGTGAAAGATTATGCCGGAAAAAACGCTAAATATATAAATTACAAAGGCAAAAATCTTATTAATCTTTCGTCAAACAATTATCTCGGGTTTGCTGATAACGAAGAAATTACAAAAGAGTTTCTGGAGTCTGCAGGAAGCCGCTATTCTTTCGGAAGCGCATCCGCAAGGCTTTTGACCGGAACTCTGCCGGTTTACAGGGAGCTTGAGCATCTTCTGTGCGAAATGTTTGATAAAGAAGGCGCGCTGCTTTTTAACAGCGGATATCACGCAAATGTCGGAATAGCTTCTTCAATTGCAGGAAAAGGCGACGTTATATTTTCAGACAAACTCAACCATGCCAGCATAATCGACGGAATGCGGCTTTCTCAGGCAAAGTTTTTCAGATATCCGCATAACGATATGGAAAGCCTTGAAAGGCTTTTGCAGCGTGAGCGGAAAAATTTCAATAATGCCGTAATTATTACGGAAAGCGTGTTTTCTATGGACGGCGATATCGCGGATTTGAAAAAAATTGTCGAACTTAAAAAGAAATACGATTGTATTATGATTGTTGATGAAGCGCATGCTTTCGGGGTTTTTGGTCAAAAAGGACTCGGGGTTTCGGAAATTTTAAATCTGACCTCAGAAATTGAACTGATTGTCGGAACTTTCGGGAAGGCTATCGGCTCAACGGGTGCATTTGCTGCCGGAAACAGAATTCTCATTGAATATCTCACAAATAAAGCACGCTCTTTTATTTTTTCAACAGCGCTTCCACCGGTAAGCATTGCATTTTCAAAATGGATTATTGAAAACAAACTGCCGTTTACGCTTGAAAAAAGAAAAAATTTGCTTTCCCTTGCGCAAAAACTCGGGAGCGAAAGCCATATTATCCCTGTAATTATCGGCGGAAACTTTGAAACGGAACAAATGTGCAAAAGACTTTTTGATGCAGGGTATTTTACGCTTCCCATCCGTCCGCCGACCGTGCCTGACGGAACTTCGCGCATAAGACTTTCGCTTACAACTGACATTGAAGAAAAGGATCTGGAGAAATTATGCTCTATCACTGGCTTAACAAACAGAATAACAGCAGACTTATAGTATTTTTAGCGGGCTGGAGTTTCGATTTTTACCCGTTTGAGTTCTGGAACTGCAAAGGGTCGGATTTCTTGTTTGTATATGATTACAACTCGATAGAAAAATCTGACCTTCCGGATTTGACCGGCAATTATTCCGAAAGAATTCTGGTTACGTGGTCAATGGGAGTTTTTGCGGGGTATATTTTAAGAGATTTGTTTGAAGATTTCAACCGCAAAACAGCCGTAAATGGAACACCATATCCTGTGCATGACACACTCGGAATTCCGCTCAAACCTTTCCTTCTTACATTGCGTCATGCAAAAACAGGACTGGAGGGCAAATTCTATCAAAATATTTTTGGTAAATCTGAAGAGTTTGAACGCTATTCAAAAACCCCCGTCCGCCGCACAATCGAAAACCGCGAAAGTGAATTAAAATCCTTGTACAAACGCATAAATGAAGAAAAAATCGACTATAAAAATTTCTACGACTTTGCCCTGATAAGCGCAAACGACAAAATAATTCCGGCAAAAAACCAGATAAATTTCTGGCAGGACAGGATACCTTTCAAAATACTTGAAAGCGGGCACTTTCCGTTTTATAATTTTGAAAGTCCGGAGGAAATAACAGAATTAGCCGCTACAGAAAAATGTTTATGCAGGTAAACCCTAAATCAGTTAAATCACATTTTGAAAAAACAATGGACAAATACGATGCAAATGCCGTTGTTCAGAAGTTTCTGGCTGAAATTCTTACAGCAGAAACAGCTTCCGTACGGGATAGTTACGGGAAAATTCTGGAACTCGGCTGCGGCACAGGGCTTTTGACCCGCGAAATCAAAGAAAAAATCCGTTTTGACAGCTATACCGCAAACGACTTGAGCGAAAAATCAAAAAAATATCTGGATAAAATTCTTCCTGATTACGACTTTATCTGCGGAAATGCTGCAAGAATTGCCCCTAATTCTACGTTCGACCTGATAATTTCAAATGCAATGTTTCAGTGGTTCAG
>CALUPM010000088.1 GCA_944322665.1 Candidatus Gastranaerophilales bacterium
GAACTTCTCAACAAATGGGAAGCGTGGAAACGGCTTGGCTGCAAAGCTTCCGAAATGGAATCGGCGGCACTGTTTGTTGTTGCAAGTGCCCTGAATGTAAAAGTCGGCTCGGTATTTTTGACAGTTGCAAATCAGGAAAGAGAAAAAGCCGGACTTGAAAATCCCGTAATCCATGACACCGACAGAGCAATTAAAACAGCAATAGAAGCATTGAAAATTTTAATCAAAAAAGACAGAAATCAGGAGTAAAAAATGTTCAATAAAAAAATGCAGTATATAATAAAAACCTGTTCGGGCGACAACATGCAGGAGCTTCAAAATCTTTTGAACGAAATGTCAATGAACGGCTGGGAGCTTTACAGTATGAACGAAGCTGAAACAGACGACGGAATAAAATTCAACTGCATTTTTATGAGCGAATCACAGCAGAACGAAGAAAATTTAACGTCAGATGTTATAAATATTTCGACATTCAAAAGCCAGATGGAAAAAATGCTTTCACCGAAGCTTTCGCCTTACGAAGCATGCCTTGATATCCAGTCCAAAATTAAAGACCAGCAGAACAAAATAACAAAAATAAAAAAAGAACTGGAAAAAGAAGCTCCGGCTTCAGTCAACCGCAAAAAGCTCAACGACAAGATTTCGGCAAATCTCAAAGAACTTGACGATTTAAAAACAAAACTTGCAAAAACAACTTCTCCTGATGTTATGTTTGAAAAACTGACGGAGGAAAAACTAGCAATTTATTTGAGCGAAGAGCTTCTTGAATACGTTGAAAATGACTCGGAATTTGCGCAGGAAACTCTTCTTGCGGAAACCGTCAAAGTACGCCTCAAACTAACGGAAGAACTCGGTTATATAATTCCGAAAATTGTCTTTCAGGATGACGCAAACCTTAACCCTTACGAATTTGTAATTAAAATCAGAGGAATGGATGTCTATAGAGCATGTGTTTATCCGAATTACACAATGTATTTTGCAGAAGATTTGCATCTTGAGAATAAAATCAAAAACTCAATTTACGACACAGATTATATAACCGGCAAAAAAATAATCTGGATAGAAAAAAGCAAGACAAAAGATTTCTGGGAAAAAGGAATAAACGGGGCGGAATTTATAGCCCGCGCACTGGAGTTTGTTGCCGTCAAGTATGTTGATGAACTTCTGGACTATTCTGATTTAGAAAAATACATTGATGTCGTAAGCCGTCATAATGAATTTTTAGTCGCGAATTTAATACCGGATTTTATGACGCTTTCAGATTTAAAATTTATCCTCACAAGCATGATAAAAGAGAGGGTTTCAATAAAAGATATCAACTATCTTTTTGAAAAAATGAATGATTACGCAGAGCAGGGCGCAAAATCAGATTTGCTGAAAAAAGTTCGGCTTTCACTGGCAAGAAAAATCTGTTCAAATTATGCAAACGAAAACGGAGTAATCAGCCTTATAGAAATTTCGGACAAAACGCTTGATGCATTCATGCCGGGTTTTGAAGAAGATGAAGACTTCATAATAAAAATAGACGGTGAGTATGCGGAAAAATTAGCAGACAAAATTGCAAAAAAAGCAAAGCAGTTAGGTCTGGAGGAGATAAAAATTCTTGTACCGATGGAATTAAGACATTTATTTTTCACGCTTCTTTCAAACTATCTTAACAACATTGTTGTTCTGACAAGAGAAGAAATCGGGTGCAATTTCGGAATAGAAATTGTTGCAAATATTTAATATTTTTTTATACATTAGCAAAAAAAAATATTCACGAGTTTTAGAAGAGTATGCGCATAACAGGAATTAACAGTCAAATAAACGGCAAATACACTTCGTTCGGCCGCCGTCCGCGAAATGAGGAAGAAGCTGACCTTCAAAAAACGATGAATGAAGGCTTTGAAGCGGCAGGCGTCAAGCAGAGAGTTGCAATTACACACGGCTCGGTATTTCCAGCAGTCGGGCGGGATTCTTTTATAGGTTCTCCTTACGGCGAAGGCGCAAAAGAATGGATAAAATTTTTAAGGCTTTACGGATTTAACGGCAACCAGCTCGGGCCGGGCGGCATGATATTATACGATGACAGGAATTATTCTCCGTATAATGCCTCGGCACTTAATGAAAACCCGTTATTCATTGACCTCAAGCTTCTCACAACAGAAGAATACGGAAAAATTTTATCGGAAGAAAGCTATGAAAAATTAACAATTCCCGCGGAAGCAAACGATAGAGATTACAGATTCACAGATTTTTCAGAGGCAAAATTTGTTTCACATCAAGCCTTAACTGAAAGCTATAAAAATTTCAAAGCAAATCTTGCCAAAGGTCAGCCCCTGGCAATTAAATTAAACAAAGAATTTGAAGAATATCTGACAGAAAAAGGCAAACAGACGGAAGAAGAAGGCATCTACAGGGTTCTGTCAACAATGTACGGGGATGAAGACTGCGACAAATGGAGTAAACATGATTCGGATTTAATGGTAAATATCCGTCAGAATGACCCCAATGCAATTAAACACTATGCTTCATTGAAAAAAAGATTTAAAAATCCGATAGAACAATATCAATTTGAACAGTTTCTTACAACAAAACAGATAAAAGAAAACAAAGAATTCCGCGACAATGCGGGTATGAAATATTACTCGGATCTGCTTGTAGGATGTTCCAAGATGGATTACTGGCGCTACAAAGAGGCATTTTTAAAGGGTTATTATATGGGCGCACCGGAATGGGATCCGGCAAGAGATCACCAGACCTGGGGAGTTAATGTATTAAATCCAAGAAAATTATTCATCGGGGATAGTGAATTAAACATCGGCGGACAATTTTTGAAAGAAAAGATACGACATGCGCTTGAATATTGTGAAAACACCCGAATAGACCACGCAATGGGGTTAATAGAACCTTTTGTGTACAGAGGTGATTCAGTTGAATACGACGATAACGGCAGACAGATAAAGGATAAACTTTATGGAAGGTTTATGTCAAAACTCTTTGACGAATACGGCAAGCCGATGGATACACATTATGACTATCCGAGAATTCTGGAAAAAATAGTATTTCCAACGCTGAAAGAAAAAGATTTAAATCAAAATGATCCTGTTTGGGAGCACATTTGCTGTGAACCGGCATTATTTAAACAAATTTATTATGACAGACATCATCTGCCTCAATTGATTATGTTTGATGACAGGAGAGCAAAAAACTTTATTAATAACAATAATAACTGGTATCTTCTCGGCTCGCACGATTCAATTCCGCTTTTAAATTCGCTGAGAGACAGAAGCGAAGGTCTCCGACGTAACGAGAACTGGGATCCGATGTATCTTGCAGGTTACTTAAATCAGGATCCGCAAAGAGCCGGAGAAAGTTCTAAATTCTGCGAAAAAATTTCTGACCGAAATCCGGACGGCACATTCAAAACCGGCATTGAAGCAGAAAAAGCAGATAAAGCGATTGTTGATGCAAAATTTGCAGAACTGATGACCAAAGAAAAAATTCAGATATCTTTTGCTGATATTTTAGGTTTAACAGAAACAGGTCTTTCTTATAACATTGGAGGAAGTTCAAACAAAATAAACTGGCGCGAAAGAATTGCACCGGATTTTCTGGACAAATATTACGAAAACCTTTCAAGCGACAATCCGACAGCACTTAACATGCCGGAAATTCTAAAGACAGCAGTTCAGGCGTCAATTGACGGCAAACTTGTGGCTTACATGGATGCTGTTAAAAATGATTCGGATAAAGATCAAAAAATCATGCAAAAACGCACTGAACTTTACGACAAATACGGATACCTGCTTGACAAACTCCAGTATTATGCTGATATTCTGAAAGAAAAAGAATAAGAAAAATCAATAATACAAAAGAGGCGGAATAAAATTTATCCGCCTCTTTTTATAAAAAATTGATTATTCCATCCGGTATTTACCGCCGCCGGATAAAGCTTAATCTCTGTGAGTACCGATTTGATACCCCGGAACGCACAGGAATGCAGGAACTGTTCTTGTGATAGCTGTAGAAAGCGGAGATTTATCAGCCATCAGAGTAACAGCCATACTCAAATCATCAACGTGCGGCGCAAAATCAGTTTTCTTAATTTTCCTATCCACATGTTTGTGGTAAACTTTTTCGTTAATAAAATTAGAAAGCCTGTTTCCGCCAATAATTCCAGCGACTAAAGCAGCAGCGGTCATAGCGGCAGAAGGAATAACTTTCAAAAACTTATTAAAAATTTTAGCAGGCTTAGCAGTAGCATTTGCAATTTGCGGAACCTTACTCAAAATTTGCTTTTGATACTTTTTGTATAACAGCGAAACTCCGCCGACACAAATAACAGGGACAAGAACGTTACCCAGAAGCTGGTTTAGGGTTTCACGTAGTTTACTTTTAAAATGTTTCTTATCATCAAACACGGCACCGCCGGCAAGCCCTCCGGCCGCAGAACCTGCCGCAAGCATCAAAATCTGAGGAGCTTCAATTTCCATCAATTTTGCGTCGGGCTTATTTTTATTAAATATTTTCAACATAGCCCAATCTTTTGGACTTTGCGAAAAAATAACTTTAGGATTAAGAGAAAATCCCTGTTTTTTAGCAATTATGGCAGACATAACTCCGACCCCTGCCGCGGACGAAAGCAAAACGCCTGTTTTATTAAGCGGCTGTCCTTCTTTTCTTTTATGCCGCGCTTGGAATGAAAGTTCTGAATTGTTGTATTTTAAATTCGTATTCAAGTTTGATATTTGATTAATCGGCATTGTAAACCACCTTCTTATACTGTTTTTAAAAACCGTGAATAAATTTTCTTGACAGTTATATTATAAAATTTAACAAAACTTTAAATCAATAGTGTAACAAAGTATTAAATAAGGCAAGCAATCTGGCAAAAAAATTTATTCAGGATTATTATAACATTTGACAGGAATTGATAAAAAATGGTAACAACAATAACCCCGACACCGGTAAAGAACAAATACACCACGCGGCACTTTGTAAAAAGTATGGCAAGCAGAGGTCTTGCACCTTTAATTTTACTTGAAGCATGTGTCGAGGCCGGCAGAACCTATCAGGCATACGAAAGAGGCGGCTTTGACGAAGGCAGGGAACGAATTACCGAAGAAATGATAGGCGCTCTTTTCTGGTTCAGCGGGGTTAAAGGTTTTAACAAACTCATAGACCATTTTGTCGGGCAAAAATTACTCAAACTTCCTGATACCAATTTTGATGTAGGGAAAGATTCTACTCACAACCCGCTCAAAAACTACCTGCAGAAATATAAAATTTCAGAAAAGAAAATTGCAAACTTCAAATTTGCCAAAGTTGCAAGCAGCATAATCCTTGCGAACTGTCTTGTCGGACTTCTCGTGCCGAGGCTCAATCAGGCAATCACAAGATACTTCAGAAGCCATAGAAAAAATCAGGAACAGACACAGCAAAATCTCCAAACTGTACAATCTCCAATTCAAGGGCAATTTGGCAAAGTTTCAATGGATGAATTTTTAAACAAATCATCCAATAACAAAGAAAGTAAAAACACAACTTTTGAAGGCTTAAACGGAACCCAGACGCTTTTGACGCTTGCCAACCATTTTGAAAACGACGCAAAATATCAGCTTCTTTCAACCGACGTCGGAATTGCCGGCGGCAGAACGATTATGGCAAGAAACAACAACGAAAGAAGAGAAATCCTCATCCGTGATTTAACATCAATTTATTTCTATATGTTCAACATGCCGAATATGAACAAATGGCTGAACCAGCTTGAGGACGGCAGAAAAACAAGACTTGACCCTGTTTCAGCAAAATACGCTTCCGATGAAATGATTAAACTTCTCAAAGAAAACAACGGACAAATGAGTGTTGATAATTTTAAAAACAAAGTGTTCGGCACAGGAAAGACCGATTTTCTTAACAACGAAACCCTTAAACAAAAATTCTTCGGCAAAGAAAAAGACGCCATTAAACTGGACGATTTCCTCGCTGTACTCAAGTCAAACATTTCTAATGATGAATACACAAGATTGTCTGCCGCAGCGAAAGAGATGTCAAAACTCCAGCCGAAAATTGAAGGGGTCGGATACCTTTCAAAAAGTCAGGTTGAAAGCATTCTCAAAGGCGGCAGATTTAATTCACCGGAATTCCTCGACAATAT
>CALUPM010000089.1 GCA_944322665.1 Candidatus Gastranaerophilales bacterium
CTTTGACGGGATTTGAACCCGTGGCCTCTCCCTTACCAAGGGAGTGCGCTACCCCTGCGCCACAAAGGCTCAAATTTATTTCTATTATTTATTTTTCAGAAAAAATGCCGACTATAGGAATCGAACCTACAACCTACGGTTTACAAAACCGTTGCTCTACCATTGAGCCAAGTCGGCTGGTCACATGTCTTATTCTATTAAGAAAATAATTTACTGTCAAGACTTTTCTTTGTTTTATAATTGTCTTACAATCTTTCCGGAGGTTCTTATGATTAGACAAATCGCACCGATTTTACTTTTAACCGTTTCTAATATATTCATGACTTTTGCATGGTACGGACACCTTAAATTTAAATCCGCACCCGTCCTGCTAGTTATTCTTGTCAGCTGGGGAATTGCCTTTTTTGAATACTGCTTTCAGGTTCCGGCAAACAGAATAGGGCATGAATTCTACAGTGCCGCGCAATTGAAAACTATTCAGGAAGTTATTACTCTCCTTGTTTTCAGTATATTTTCCGTCGCCTATCTCAAAGAAGAATTTAAATGGAATTATCTTGTAGGATTTGTTTTTATCATTTTTGCAGTGTTTTTTATCTTCAAAAAATGGTAGACTAGTCAGCTCCGCTTAAAAATTCGTTCAAAACTTTCCTGCGGTATTTGTATTTTTTCCGCAGCAGAAATTTTACATAGAAAAGTTTCACAAGTCTTTCAGCGTATTTGTTTTCAAAAACTTTTAATTTGTATCTTCTGCCGGATTTTCGTTTAATTATTGAGTAAAATTCCGGCAAAAACGGTGTTTTTAAAACGTAATATTCTTTTCTTGTTTCATCCTGAATTATAATAAAATGCATAATAACAGTATATTTCGTTTTTAAAAAAAGTCACATAGAAAACGCGGGATTTGTCTTTGACAAATCCCGCGCCTCCTTAGCAATCCCGAAATTTCGGGAAAATTATATAAGCTGTTGTGCTTTTGGTTTGGGGCCTGCTGCAACGATGTCAGCGGGCATGTTCGGATATTTAGCCGCAAAGTTATCGGCAAACATTTGAGCAAGTTTGTTAGCCTGTTCATCATAAGCGGCTTTATCTGCCCACAATCCGCGGGCATCAAGCTGTTCGTCAGGAACATTCGGGCAGCTTGTCGGGTAATCTACGTTGAAGATATCGTGATGTTTGAATTCAACGTTGTCGAAGTAGCCGTTAAGAGCCGCTGTCACCATTGCACGGGTGTATGAAAGTTTCATACGTTTTGCGCCTGAAGCTGCACTGCCGCCTGCCCATCCGGTGTTGACCAGATATACTTTTGTTCCGTATTTTTCTAACTTGTCGCCGAGCATTTTAGCATAAACAGATGCATCCATCGGCATGAACGGTTCGCCGAACAATGTTGAGAAGGTCGGCTGAGGTTCTGTTACTCCTCTTTCCGTTCCGGCAAGTTTTGATGTGAAGCCTGTTACAAAGTGGTACATTGCTGCTTTGTTGTCCAGTCTTGAAATCGGAGGAAGTACGCCGAAAGCATCTGCGGTTAAGAAGATTACAACTTTCGGAATTCCGCCTTTTGAAGGAATCTGAGCGTTGTCAATGTAGTTAATCGGATACCCTACACGTGTGTTTTCTGTAAGTGAGCCGTCATCAAAGTCAAATTCTCTTGTTTCAGGATCCATAATTACGTTTTCAACAAGCGAACCGAATTTGATTGCATTGTAGATTTCAGGTTCGTGTTCTTTTGAAAGGTGAATGCATTTTGCATAGCAGCCGCCTTCAAAGTTGAATATGCCGTCAGGTGACCAGCCGTGTTCATCGTCGCCGATAAGTTTACGGTTCGGGTCTGCTGACAGGGTTGTTTTACCGGTTCCGGAGAGTCCGAAGAATACTGCTGTTTCGCCGGTTTCAGGATCCATGTTAGCGCTGCAGTGCATCGGAAGAACATTTTTCTTTGTCATGATGTAGTTCATAGTTGCAAAAACTGATTTTTTGATTTCGCCTGCATACTGTGAGCCGCAGATGATAATTTCGTGTGCTTCGTAGTCGATAGCAATGCAAGCTTCAGAGTTTACACCGTCGACTTCAGGATCGCATTTGAATCCGGGAGCGCAGAGAATTGTATAATCAGGTTCGCCGTATGATGCAAGTTCTTCTGCTGTCGGTCTGATTAACAACTGGTGGATAAACAGGTTCTGGCTTGCAAGTTCGTTGATAACTCTGAATTTCTGGGTATAAGTTTTGTCAGCGCCTGCGTAACCGTCAAAAATAAAAATTTCGCGGTTCTGGAGATAAGCTGCGATTTTACCTTTAATTGAGTTGAATTTTTCTCTGCTTATCGGGCGGTTTACTTTACCCCATGCGATTTCGTTGTGGATATTTTCAGTATCGACGATAAATTTGTCCTTAGGCGATCTGCCGGTATATTTGCCTGTTGTAACAACAAGAGCGCCGGTACTGCCTAATTTGCCTTCTCCGAGTCTCAGAGCTGCTTCTGTCAGTTGCGCCGGAGTGAGATTGCGATAAACTGCTTTCGGACCAATGATGCCGAATTTTTCAATTCCGTATGTTTCCATGTTTAATATCCTCCTTACATTTTATACTCTAGCATATAAATATTTTTTTTAAACAGTTTTATTATGTTTTTAAGGCTTTATGTCTGTTGAGCTTTTAATTTTTTGAGTTTTCTCGGTATTTTTTCTTTATGTTTGGGCTGCAATTTTGCTTTAGCCGGCGGGTTATCAAGTTTAGAAACGTCAATTATTTCTTTTATGTTTTCAAACGGCCGCTGAATATGTGCTACAAATTTAAATTTTGCTTTTTCGTGTCTTCTCGGGTTTTTGATAATCCCGGGATTTTTAGAGCCTGCAGGTTGCTTTTCGTGAGTACGGATGCTTGTTTGTATTTCAGGTGTTTCTGAAAGCTGTTTTCTGTAAAGGCTATTCACCTCAAATTCGGCTCTGTCAACTGCTTCAAAAAAGTCTGAGCGGCCGTAAAGGGTGCGGTCAAGCGAGTAGCAGTATCTTTTATACATATCATCAGTTTCAAACATGTCATTTTTATTCCCGAAACGCGGAAGCGGGCAAACTTCGGTTTTGCTGATTAAATAGCCTTTATTATCAAGCGTAATCACTGCAAGAAGCTGTTTGGCTTTGTTTGAAATGTCTATAATAATATTGTTCGGATTGTCAGCCTGTCTTTTTGTAACGTGTTCTGACAAAACAGACCAGAGCGGCCTTTTGTGTCCTTTAGGAATATTTGTGTTTATGTATTTTGCATTAGATGCTTTTACTGCTCTATCAGCTTTTTTTAGAAGCTTTTGCGCTTCTTTTGAGTTTATATAAAGCTGTGTAAAGGATGTTGCCGGTTTGTTATTTTGAATTTTCATGATCTCTGCCTTTTTTTGTTTTAAAATCCGTGAAAAAAATATTTTGCTATTTGAATTTAATTATATGACAAATATTGAAGTAGACAGTTTACAAATGTAAAAATTAGTGAATATCTAAGAATTTTTATTAAAATATGTCAAATAAAAAAGAGCCTGAAATTTAGACTCTTCTTTATGGAGCGGGAGACGAGGCTCGTGTCTTGCTCTGTCGCGTGTAACGGCATTCCGCGTTTTGCTAATGTGATTTCATCACAAACGCAAAAGCGCTCCAGCCTCAGCTCCCTCGCGCAACTCGCAAAAAGGCTTCATCAATCCATTATCTCAATGAATTAAAAAGACCCACCATAAGGTGAGTCTTTTTAATTAGCGGGAGACGAGGCTCGAACTCGCGACATCTTCCTTGGCAAGGAAGCATTCTACCACTGAATTACCCCCGCATCGGGTTACTTTTCTATATTACATGCTGATTTTTTTTTTGCAAGTGTTTTTTATATTTTTGATTTTGCCTGCTATAAATTTCCAAAAATTCATTCTAATATCAATTTTTTCCTCCGGTGGATTTTTTAGAGGAAGCCTGTGTATTTCAGCTTTCCAGTTCTTTATTGCTGATATGTGTTTCATGAAACAATCTTCTAACTGTTTTCTGCTGTATCTGCCTGTGATTCCGTCGGTCATGGTATGTGATGTCGTCCCGTCAGCCTTCATTGCATGCTCGTAGCGGGTTGTTATTATGAAATTTTCGGGGGAATACGTTATATAATGCTCAAGCTCTTTATTTCCGCAATGATGTTTTAAGATGTTTACATATCTGCGGTTTTTGTTGAAATTTTTATAGGACTCTTTGTTCGTATAGTTTATTCTGCCCGTAAATACTGTCACATCCATTTATGCTGCAACTTCCTCTTCCTGTGCGTCAAGAGAGCGGATGTTTACGTCAAGACGGTCATGAAATTTTTGTTTAAGCAAATCTACCAGCGAATTGCTTGATTTTACCCAGAACATTGAGGCTGTCAGAATTTTTACGTCGCCAAGTTCGTCTTTCATTTTTATCATCAAAGGGTCTGAGCCTGAGTGTTCGCATAAAAGATTTTTTAAATATACAAGTTCTTCAAATTTGAAATCGTCGTTAAACTGAATTGTGAATATATTTGAATTGTCGACAGGCTTAACCGTGTCAATCAAAAGCACAGGCGGTTCATCGTCGCTCCGGCGGCTGACTTTGCCGGAAATGATTACACGCTGTTCTGTTTCAAGATAGCTTCCGTATTCCTGAACCTGCTTGTTAAAAGCTATAACTTCAACTTTTCCTGTCAAATCCTCCACAGATACAAATTTGATGAATTTTGTCGGATCTTTTTTGGTCGGAATTTGTTTTGTTGCAGTTACAAGACCGCAGATTGTTACAATTTTGTCATTTGGCTGTTCCGGAATTTCTGAAATTTTATGGGTCATTAAAAACGGCAGTTTGTCACGGATTGTTGAGAGCGGGTGGCTGGTTACGTAAAATCCCAGAAATTCTTTTTCAAAAATTTGAAGCTGGCGCTGGTCATATTCTTCGTCACTTCCTGCCAGTTTGAATTTTGCATCTTCAACGCCGGAAGTGTCTCCCAGAAGATCAAACAGACTTCCCTGTCCGCTTTCTTTTGCTTTTGCTTCTTTTGATGCCGTTGCCGTTATATAATCAATGTTTTCCATCAATTGCCTGCGGCTTTTTTCTATGTTTGCGAATGCGCCGGCTTTAATTAGCCCTTCAAGAGTCTTTTTGTTGCTGCATTTTGAATCCAGACGTTTGATATAATCGTAAATTGATTTGAAAGGCCCGTTTTCTTTGCGCTCTTTGATAATTTCTTCAATAACAGCTTCACCGACCTGTTTGATTGAGGCAAGCCCGAAGCGAATGTTTCCTTCGTCAGGCGTGAAGGTTGACATTGAGTGGTTAATGTCGGGAGGAAGAACTTTTATTCCTTTTTTAAGGGCTTCTTCAATGTAAAGCTGTGTCTTTTCCTGATCGCCCGAAACACTTGAAAGAAGTGCCGAAAGATATTCAACAGGATAATGACATTTTAAATATGCTGTCTGGTATGCAACAAAAGCGTAAGCTGCCGAGTGTGACCGGTTAAAGCAGTATGACGCAAATGCAAGAATCTGGTTGAACAAAGCTTCTGCATCTTTTGAGGACATGCCGTGCTGGGCCGAACGTTCGATGAATTTGCCTTTTTGTTTTTCCATTTCATCGACTTTTTTCTTACCCATCATTCGTCGAACCATGTCTGCTTGCCCGAGTGTGTAATCTGCAAGAACCTGAAAAACCTGCATAATCTGTTCCTGATATACAATTGTTCCGTAAGTGTCTTTCAACACCGGTTCAAGAAGCGGATGGGCATATTTAATTTCCTGCCGTCCGTGTTTTCTTTCAACAAAGTCGGTAACCATGCCCGAATCCAGCGGACCTGGTCTGAAAAGTGCAACAAGAGCGCCTAAATCTTCAAAAACGTCAGGTTTTAATCTTTTTACAAGATTTTTCATGCC
>CALUPM010000090.1 GCA_944322665.1 Candidatus Gastranaerophilales bacterium
GAGGAGAGTTGAATGGTTGAAGAGTTGAACGGTTGAAAGGTTTGTTTCAGGAAAAAGATACTAAGGCGCTGGGGCACTAAGGCACTAAGAAGTTACGTTTTGGAAGGCGATAGGAATGCAAGGCGATAAGGCGATAAGTTCTTATCAGAGTGAAGGGTGAGGGGTGAAGGGTGAGGAGAGTTGAAAGGTTGAAGAGTTGAACGGTTGAAGAGTTGAACGGGTGAAAGGATTTCATGTCATCCTGAGGCTTTAGCCGAAGGATCTCCTTAAAAACGTAATGGGGTTCTTCGGACTAGCGTCCTCAGAATGACATAAAAATAGTACCATTCTGAGCCGTACGAGCCGTGGGTGAAAGGCGTCTGACGTACCCGTTTATCGCGAGTGCGAAAAGCCGAAGGATCTTCTGAAAACGAAGGGGGATTCTTTGATAGTTCCACTCATTCAGACAACTACCAGTCATTAGAAGTGAAATCTAAACAATCCTAAATATTATAAAATATAACCCTTGACAAAAAGTTAGTCTTGCCTTACATTTATATTATAAATTTGATTTACTATTAATTACCACCAATTGTAAGGGTCCCCGTAAGTGCGGGGTTTTTTTTACGCTCCTGCCCGCATAACTTTTTTATCCTGTAAATTCCCCCTGCCGAGCAATCTCTTTTTTGTCAGCGCAAAATAAAATATTCCTGTAAAGCCGCTGTTCGGGAGAGGTTATGCTCGGTAAAACAGGAATTAAATTTGTATTTTTCGTTATGTTTAGCCTTACCGTATTTTTTAATGCGGCAGAGGGGGCGGAAATTCCGAAGCCTGACTGCAGGTATCCGGATTACGTTTACGAATATCTCGGAAACGACAAATTCGAAAAATTCAACCGCAGGATGTTCAATTTCAATTCGGGTCTGAACAAATACGCTATCCGGCCTGTTCACATTTTGTGGGCTTCAATTATGCCGAAATACGGAATGGACAGGATAAAAGGGGTTGCGGCAAACATTGAGTATCCCGCAAGGCTTGTGAGCAGTCTTATCCAGAAGGATTTTGAGGCTTCAAAGAATGAAACTTTGCGGTTTCTTGCAAATACAACGATAGGGCTTGGCGGAATGTACGACCCTGCAAAGAGTCTTTTCAAAATTCCCCCGTCGAATGAGAGTATGGAACAGGCGTTTGCAAAATGCAAGATTAAGCCGGGGCCTTATCTTGTCGTTCCGGTTTTGAACGGCTCTAGCGTCAGGGGATTGGCAGGACGTGCCTTTGACGCCGCCCTGAACCCCTCCTGTTACATCGCAACACCTGTTCTTGCGATTGTAAAGGCGGGACTTCTTGTAAACAGAACATCCTATATGCAGCCCGTCATAAAAATGATTGAATCGAACTTTGCCGACCCTTACGATATTTCAAGAAAATTCTACGGGGTGGAAAATTATATAAAATGCAAAAATTACGACAGAAAAGATATTCTTGATACGGCAATAGAACTTATGGAAAATCAGGATGCCGTTGAAAAAATCAGAATTGACGACAATCCGGAGCTTGTAAATGACACAACCGGCTCTGAAATACAACAAGCACCGGAACATAATCCGGCAGAACGTGAGGTTTCAGCGGAAAATGGAATTGCGGACGGAGAAAAGCTTTCCATAACAGATATCGTGAACGCTGGCGACAGAGCGGATGAAGTTGTTTTGAGTTCTTATGAAGATGAAAGTTCAAAACTTATGGCAGACGAACTTCTTTTTGACTACAATCCGCAGAATCCCGTGACAGACAGTATGCGGACAGCCCTGTTTGATCTTCCGGGAGTTGATGAATCTATCTGGGCGGAAATTTCAGTCTGGAACAGATGTTTTGCAAAACGGATTAAAACAGCATCGGTTAATGTTTCAGACGGAAGAGATGATTACAAATTCAGATATATTCTGCAAAAAAAGAGGAAAGAATCGCCGCTTGCAGTTATATTCCCATCAATCGGAGAAGGCATAATGTCGTCGCATTCGGTGCTTCTTGCAAAATTTTTTTATGACGCTGGGTATTCTGCGGTAATTCTCGGAAGCGCTTTTCAATGGGAGTTCGCCAAAAGTATGCCCGAAGGTTATCATCCTGGGATTCCAGCAGAGGATGCGGATTATTTGAAAATAACAACTAAAAAAATAATTGATTTTTTAGAGAACAAATATGAGTATAATTTTTCTGAAAGGGTTGTAATCGGAACATCTTTCGGGGCTCTCACAGCACTTTTTCTGGCGGAAAAGGAGTATAAAAATAACACGCTCGGGATTACAAAATATATTGCGGTCTGCCCGCCTGTAGAATTGATATATGCTATGAGGCAGGTTGACAAAATCGCGGATGACTGGAGCAAAAATCCGGACAATCTGAAAGACAGAGTGGCGGTTACGGCCTCAAAAATTATTCAGCTTACGGCACAAAAAGATGAAAATAAAGATTTTAAAATCAACAGACTTCCGTTTACCGAATATGAGGCAAAATTAATAACGGGTTTCATTATGCACCAGAAGCTTTCGGATCTTGTCTACACTCTGGAAAAAGAAAATATACCGGATAAAAAGGATTTGTATTTGCAGATTAACAATACGAGTTTTGAAGATTACGCAAAAAAGTATCTTCTGGACGGGAATTTTGCAGGGATTGAGGATTTGGAATATGTCACAAGTCTTCATTCAATATCGGATTATTTGAAAAACGGCAGCAACTATATCATTTTTCATTCTGTGAACGATTACCTGACAACTCCTCCGCAGTTGAAAAAACTCAAACTTTATACAAAAGAAAAGTCGACATATCTTGATAACGGAGCACATCTCGGGTTTATGTACAGGGAGGAGTTTTTAAACCGTTTGAAGGAGGAGATTGCACTTGAGGGGCTTAGTGAATCCTCAAGGCTCTCAGAGAATTCAACACCGCAATCAGGGTTACTCCGGCGTCGGCAAAAACTGCACCCCACATACTCATCAACCCGACAGTTCCGAGAAGAAGAAACAGCGCCTTGATTGTGAGGGCTAAAACAATGTTTTGTTTAACGATTGACATTGTTTTTCTTGCAATTTTTACGGCAAGTATTATTTTTGAAGGGCTGTCGTTCATAATCACGATGTCTGCAGCTTCAATTGCGGCGTCCGAGCCTAAACCGCCCATTGCAATCCCTGCGTCCGCTCTTGTGAGAACCGGAGCATCGTTTATTCCGTCGCCCGCAAAGATTACAGACTTGTTTTTCTGTTTTGAAGAAATTATTTCTTCAAGTTTTGCCACTTTGTCCTCAGGCAGAAGATGCGCGTAAAATTCGTCAAGACCGAGAGCTGCTGCTGTTTTCTCTGCTGCTTCAAAGTTGTCGCCCGTAAGCATTACGGTTTTCACCTGAAGCTTTTTGAGTGTTTCAATTGTCTTTCCGGAATCTTCTTTTATAACATCAGAAATTACAATATATCCGAGATATTTGCCGTTTTTTGCCGCATAAACAACTGTTCCGTCACCGGGTGCTTTTTTATAATCAATGGAGAATTTTTCCATAAGTTTTGAATTTCCGGCAAGAATTTCATTTCCTTCAACGTTTGCCCTGACTCCGGAGCCTGCGATTTCCGTAACATCTTTGACATCTTCTGAATTAATTGTTTTTCCGTAAGCTTTCTTTAAAGACTGTGCAATCGGATGAGAAGAATAGTTTTCAGCCATCGCTGCGGCTTTGAGAAGTTCCTCTTCCGAAACTCCGGCTTCCGGCGAAATTGAAGTTACGCTGAAAACACCTTTCGTAAGCGTTCCTGTTTTGTCAAAAACTATGGTGTCCGGTTTTGATAATGCTTCCAGATAACAGCTTCCTTTAACAAGAATACCGTTTCTTGATGCCCCGCCGATTCCTGCGAAAAATCCGAGAGGAACAGAAATTACAAGCGCGCACGGGCATGAGATTACAAGAAATGTCAGCGCCCTTTTAATCCATATCGCAAAATCCGCGCCCGTAACCAGCGGCGGCAGAACCGCAAGCAATACCGCACCGAGTACAACCGCCGGCGTGTAATACTTTGCAAATTTTGTTATGAAATTTTCCGCTTTTGCTTTTTTTGCACTTGCATTTTCAACAAGTTCAAGAATTTTAGAAACTGTTGATTCTCCGAATTCTTTTGTAACACGGATTTTTAGAAGTCCGTTTGTGTTTATGCAGCCGCTGACCGCATTGCCGCCTTCTTTTATGTTCCGGGGAACAGATTCTCCCGTTAGTGCCGATGTATCAACGGAAGCTTCTCCTTCAACAACAACCCCGTCAAGCGGAATTTTTTCGCCAGCACAGACAACTATAATATCGCCTGTTTTAATTTCTTCGGGAGATTTTCTGACAAGCCCCCCGCCTTCCTCAATGTTTGCGTAATCAGGCCTTATGTCCATAAGTTCCGTAACTGATCTGCGCGATTTTTCAACTGCCTTATGCTGATAATATTCGCCAATCTGATACAAAACCATTACCATAACAGCTTCAGGATATTCTCCGATTGCAAAAGCCCCTAAGGTCGCAACCCCCATAAGGAAATTTTCATCAAAAAAGTCGCCTTTTTTAATATTTTTAAGTGCCGTCAAGAGAACATCACCGCCTGCAATCAGGTATGCGGCAAGAAATAACCCGATTTTTAAAATCTCCGGCAGCAAAGGTATAAATGCAAGCGCAAGAATAACAACTGCCGCCGCAATCTTTTTAGGCCTTAAAGTGTTAGAACAGCATTCGCCGTTATGTTCATGATTATGGTTATGACCGCAATGTTCGTGGTGGTGGTGTTCGTGGTGATGTTCGCACATAGTTTTATCCTCTTAAAAAATACATACATTAATATTATAATTGAACAACTGTTCAATTGTCAACCTGAGCGGGTCACTACAGCAACAAAAGTTTACAATAGTTGAACAATTATTCAATTAATGGTATTATAAAGAAATGGAAAACAAACAATCTGATTGCGAAGCAATAAATATTGAAATAGTTGAAAAAGTACGGCCGAATATGCCGGAGATGAATGTTTTATACGAGTTGTCGGATTTTTTTAAGGTTATGGGCGACAGTACAAGAATTCAATTGTTGTGGGCGCTTGAGGAAAGCGCTATGTGTGTCGGGGATCTTGCGGTTCTGCTGAATATGACAAAATCCGCCGTGTCGCATCAATTAAAGGTTTTAAGAACAGCAAAGCTTGTACGCTCCACCAAAAAGGGCAAGAATGTATATTATGCGCTCAATGATTTTCATGTAAAAACGATTTTAGAAAAAGCGCTTGAACACGTATGCGAATAGACGATACAAAGTGAAGCGCAAATGGTGATGAAGGTTGAAAGGTTGAAAAGTTGAACGGGTGAAGGGTTTGTCACGGAAAAAGATACAAGAGCATCAGGGCACCAGGAAGTTTCAAGATAAAGAGGTTAAGAGGTTAAGTTCTTAACGACCCTCATCACTTATCAGACCCCTCACCCGAATTTCTAAATTCGCTACGCTTATTAAGAAATTCTTCCCTCTCCCGCAAGGGGCGAGGGAATTGTTTTGTAGCAAACCATTCATCCGTTCAACTTTTCAACCTTTCAACTCTCCTCACCCTTC
>CALUPM010000091.1 GCA_944322665.1 Candidatus Gastranaerophilales bacterium
ATTGCGCTTGGCGCGATTCGAACGCGCGACCTATCCCTTAAAAGGGGAGTGCTCTACCTGCTGAGCTACAAGCGCAAGAATTTTTGCTATTCATTTCGTCAATGTCTTTATGCTATCAAGAACATTTTTTTATGTCAACCGGTTTGTAAATATTTTTTTGAATAATGCCTTTTTATGCTGTAATAAGTTTGAAATTCTTTGCTTCCGTTCATTCTGAGGTTTTAGCCGAAAATTTCATTACACCGGCTCTGAATGACATGAACCTTTTTATGTTCTTTTGCCGCTGCTCTTTAATCCACTGTATAATATCCCGAACAAAAATCCGCCCTGCAGCTGCAAAACGGATTAGAGAAAATTAATTAACATTTACGGAAAACTTTACAATATTTCTTATCCTAAATCTATATACTTTTTTGCGCAGTCAAACATTGCATTTACAAGCGCGGCGTTTGAATAAATATTCATGCCGTTTGTTTCCAGAACCTGCTTCATGCGTTTTTCCCACATTGAGTATATATCGTCCTTATCTATATCCAGAACCTGTGATATCATGCTTAACTCTTTATAATCTATCGGAATCGGAATATGACCGCGGAGTATGTCAACTATTTCAAGACGTTTTTTGCGCGGAAATGCCTTCAAAAAATTTACTGTACTCATGCCTTTTTCTTTCATAACGCTTTTTATAAATTCCACTGTTTCGTCAATCAAAACAGGCTCCTGAGGAATTTTGTATTCTTCAAACTCCTCGGGTTCAATCTCCATAACCGTCGCAATCCGCTCCAGCGTTGTTGTTCTCGTAGAAAACGGAATTGTATCATCTATCAGGTTGTAAACATAAGAAAGTGTTACTCCTATCATCTCCGCAAAATCTTTTTTATGAATGCCGTTCTTCTCCAAAAATCTTGCAACTTTTTCTGAACTTTTCTGCTGAATTATCGGTTTGTCTTTTGCACTCATAGTTTTATCCTCGCTTTATTTTTTATTCACTATTAAAATACGGGCTTTCTATCGTTTTGTTAAGCGGAAAGCCGGTAAATCAGGACGGTAATATTTATTTGCGTTAAAATAATAAATATAAAAGGTGAAATAAATGAAACTTATTGCAGGATTAGGAAACACAGGGGAGAAATATCTTTTTACCAGACACAATGCAGGATTTATGGCGGTTGATAAAATCGCGATTGACAACAATATACAATTCAGAGAAGAAAAAAAACTCAAATGTTTTCTTGCTAAATTTAAATCCGGCGCAGAAGATGTTCTTCTTATCAAGCCGACAACTTTTATGAATTTGTCTGGAGAAGCTGTTTCGGCTGTTATGAACTACTACAAAATTGATGTTAAAGATATTTTGATAATTTACGACGACATTTCACTTGACTTAGGCAGAATGAGATTCAGGGCAAACGGTTCTGACGGCGGGCATAACGGAATTAAATCAATTATCAAACATCTCGGCACGCAGAACTTTAACCGGCTTAAAATCGGAATCGGGCCTCAGCCGCCGCTGCCGAGCGAAGTTTTTGTCCTGCAGAATTTTTCGGCAGAACAGCTTCCTGAATTAAAAAATACCATCACCAGCGCTGCGGAAGCCGCTATGTTTTCCATTGAAAACCCGATTGATAAAACACAAAACAAATACAATTGACCGGATAGACTGTTTTCAAATAAAAATTTTTGATATAATAACCTAAAAAGGAGTAACCAATGACTATACAGGCCGCTGAACAATATGAAGAAAACGAACAATACGACAAAGCGTATGAAGAATACAAAAAAATCTACGACAAAAACCCGAAGGATATGAACATTCTTGAACGCCTCGGACATCTTTCAATGATGCTCGGAAACAAACAGGAAGCTGCTGACTATTATTCGAAAATTCTTGAGTTTGATGCCACAAATTCCATGGTTTACGAACAGCTTATGGACATTTATCAGGATATTGACAGGTTTAAGTATTACATTCACAGAGGCAACCTTCATTCAATTGAGCACAAATTTGAACATGCAATAAATGATTACAAAAAGGCGCTCTCTCATACGCAGGAAGAAAAAGATATTATTACAACCCGCTTTGTACTTGCGGCTCTTTATGCGCAGACAGGAAGCACAACAAAAGCCATTGACGAATATCTGCGGCTTTTAGATTACGAAGAAATTCCAAAAGAAACTTATCTTAATATTGCCAAATTATACATTGCAGAAAATGCAACTCCGAGTGCAATCAACGCACTTGAAAGAGCTATGTCAAAAAATATTGACAGCGAAGAAATCAGAGAAACTTTATCAGAACTTTACCTTAAGGACAATCAGCCGAAAAAAGCAATGGACATAACTAAAAACGAACTTACAAAAGTAAAATGTCTGCTTGATTGCGGCGAAGATGACAAAGCTTTTGAAATTTTATCTGAAAACAAAGATAAATATCAGACAAACGCAAAATTTCACTCACTTCTGGCTCAATATTATTTTATAAAAAACAATTTTGACGAAGCGCTTAAAGAAGTTGAAGAATTTGACAAATACGAAAAAAATTCTCCGCTGACATACCAGATGCGAGCGCTGATTTACGAAAACAAAAGAGACGACTACAACGCATATCTTAACTGGGGCAAATACAACATTCTGCGCGGAAACAAAGATATAGCGATTAACGAATACCTGAACGCCTACCGGATGCGCGACGACGACTTGAATCTTTTAAGCTCTCTTGCTGTTTTATTGGAAGAAAGCGGCGACAAAAACCACGCAATGGAAATTTACGAAAGAATTGCCAAACTTGAGCCGAACAACACAAAAGCTTTAGAAAAAATTGCAAATTTCAGGCACGACATCGGCGACTACAGAACAGAATGCGATTATCTTGAACTCTGGTACGAATCTGATAAACGGAATTATCCGCTCATAAAACGACTTGCGCAGACTTATGAAAAACTCAAAAACAAACCATCAGCCATTGAATTCTACAAAAGATACCTTCAATCAACTTCGGTGCCGGATTACGATACCGTAAAATCTCATCTTGCAAAGCTTGAAAATACAGAAATGGAAATGCAGGAAGAAGAAGGCTGGCTTGATAAGATTATGAGATTTTTTAATAAAGAATAAATTTAATACAAAAAATGTTTTTTAAACGGTTTTATCTAACAAAAAAGCAGACTTTTAAAAGTCTGCTTTTTTATTTATGATTGTGTAACCTCTTCCGGTTCTTCCTTTGCTTTTGATTTCTTCGGCTTTACTCTTTCAAAAGCTATCTTGTCATCAACAAGCGTTATTCTGATTGTGTCGCCCGGAGAATATTTGCCGGAAAGGATTTCTTCTGCAAGCATATCTTCTATCTTGCGCTGGATTAATCTTCGCAACGGTCTTGCGCCGTAAGCTTCCGAGTATCCGTTTTTTGCAAGATGATCTTTAACTTCGTCTGTCACTTCAACTGACAATTCACGTTCGGCAAGACGTTTGAACAGGTCTTTCAGCATCAAGTCGACAATCTGTCTAATTTCTTCCTGATTTAAATGAGCAAAGACTATTGTTTCGTCAATACGGTTTAAAAATTCAGGTCTGAAGGCTTTTTTCATTTCTTCAGTAACTGTTTCTTTGAGTTTTTCGTATTTGTCTTTTGATTCGTCATCAGCGGTTGTGAAGCCAAGTTTTGAAGTATTTGTAATCATGCTTGCGCCGACGTTTGAAGTCATGATGATAATTGTGTTTTTGAAATTAATATGTCTGCCTTTAGAATCGGTCAAACGTCCGTCATCAAGAATCTGGAGCATGATATTAAATACATCCGGATGAGCTTTTTCAATTTCATCAAACAACACAACCGAATACGGTTTTTTGCGGATTAATTCCGTCAAATGTCCGCCGTCATCGTACCCGACATAACCCGGTGGAGAACCGATAAGTTTTGCGGTTGAATGTTTTTCCATAAATTCCGACATATCAACCCTTATCATATTATCCTCCGAGCCGAATACGGCTTCTGCCAGAGCTTTTGCAAGTTCTGTTTTACCGACACCGGTCGGCCCGCAGAAGATAAAGCTTCCGATTGGTCTGTTCGGACTTTTTAATCCGACTCTTGCGCGTCTGATTGCTTTTGAAATCGCAACAACCGCATCATGCTGTCCGATTACGCGGGCATGGAGAGTGTCCTCAAGTTTAAGAAGTCTTTCGCTTTCGCCTTCGGTCAATTTTGTAACCGGAACACCTGTCATGGTTGCAATTACTTCTGCAATATTTTCTGCAGTAACAGTTGGTTTGTTAGCTTCATGTTCTTCGCGGTATTTTTGAGCCATTTCGCGGATTCTGTCTTTCATATCGGCCTCTTCGTCGCGAAGCTGGCTTGCCCGCTCAAACTGCTGGTTACGGATTGCGTCCTCTTTTTCCTTTATTAGTTTTCTGAGTTCTTTTTCCAGCTCTTTACCTTCCGGTGAAAGTGTTGAAACTTTCAGGCGGACTTTTGAACTTGCTTCATCAATTACGTCGATTGCTTTGTCCGGCAAAAATCTGTCCGTGATATATTTGTTTGACAATTTAACCGCCGCAACAATCGCTTCATCTGAAATTATAAGTTTGTGGTGCTCTTCAAACTTACTTTTTATACCTTTTAAGATTTCGATAGATTCTTCCTCGGTCGGCTCGTCAATCATAACCGGCTGGAAACGTCTTTCAAGAGCGGAATCTTTTTCTACGTATTTGCGGTATTCATCAAGAGTTGTTGCACCTATAACCTGAATTTCGCCTCTTGAAAGCGCTGGTTTCAGGATATTTGCAGCATCAATTGCACCTTCTGCGGCACCTGCGCCGATAAGAGTATGCATTTCATCAATTACAAGAATAATATTTCCTGCCTGACGGATTTCGTCCATGATTTTTTTAAGACGTTCTTC
>CALUPM010000092.1 GCA_944322665.1 Candidatus Gastranaerophilales bacterium
TTCGTGTGTAAGTTGTATACGATCCAACATTTTCTATACTCCCTTCGGTTATATACAAGTATATTGTACGTGCTGAATAGGCTTAGTCAAGAATTTGTGATTTTGTTATTTTTATATAATGTTCATTCTTTTCTTTTGTTGCAACATGGTACTTTCTTGCCGGTACAAGAAAGTACCGCAAAGAAGCTCCCGACCGAAGAATCTTACCAAACGACCTCATGTTATTCTGAGGACGTTAGTCCGAAGAATCTCATGGAGATTATTATTTTGTCCTGCGCGGACGGCGGTCGCTTTGGTGGCAAAGCGACGCAAACCAGCCGCACGCTTCGTTCACTAATAATTTGCACGACTCGGCTCTTTCGGCGGGTAAACTCGCTTACGCTCAAACAATACCCGCCTTTGACATTTGCCTCGTCGGCAATTATTGTTCTATTCGCTATCGCGGCATTTTGCTTTTTATTATTCATGTTATTCGGAGGGAGCGAAGCGACCGAAGAATCCCATCGGTTTTTGAGGAGATTCTTCGCTATCGCTCAGAATGGCGGAGGTGTTTTCAGGAGCTCCTTCGGCTAAAGCCTCAGGATGACATATTTTTTATTTGTCGGATTGGTAAATCACACCTGCTCGCTGGGCAGGTTCGTTTAGTTCTTAATCTTCAATCGGAACTATTACAATTTTACCTTCTTTTAAATCATTATAAATTAAATCATAGGTAATTTTTTGCGGATCAAAATATTTGTATGTAGATTCATCTATTTTTCCGTCTGCTTTCTGCAGAACAACCATTAAACCGTTATCGGACATTTTCATAGCTTTGTAAAGTTTGCTCCATTTTGCATCTTTAGCAGCAAATTCATCCATAAGAGTTTTGCCCATTAAAATTATTTTATCACCGTCTGCAAGTTTTCCGGCATTGTCCCACTCCGCTGCAATTGAATTGAGAGTATTTTCTGTAAATTCTTCCGGTTTTTGCAGAAGTTCGGAAGCTCGTTTTGCAAGTTTTTCAGCAGCTTTAACGTCAAGACGTCTTTTAACTAAAATTCCACCTAAGGTTATCCCTGCAAGTGCGCCTAAACCGACAAGCGCCTTCTGCCCTGTTGTTAAGCCCTCTTTAGAAGATGGGGGGGGGGGGATTCTCTTTTTCAACCGAAGGCACTTCGTTTGCTCTGAAATAAATGTTGCCGTTTACACGATCTACTGATAACGTCATAAAATCACCTTCTGTTTTTACTACCTGTATTTATAAAAACATGAAATCCAAAATTTTTGCGGAATTTGCTGCATTCAGGTTTACAAAAGTTTAAAAATATTTTATGATTATAATATAAATTTAAAGTCATCATATAGCTAACAATAAAATATATATGTCATTCTGAGCCGATTTTATTTAGATTCTTCGCTATCGCTCAGAATGACGCAAAGGCGAAGAATCTCCTTTATATAAAGTGACGGTTCTGTAATAATTTAAAAGAGGTTGTTATGAAAAAATCAGAGTTGAATTTGAATGTTTTGAAAAAAAGTCTTGCAACTTTGAAAGATTGTTATAAAGATTTAACAGAACAAAAAGACGAAAAAATAAAAACTTACATTAAAGATTCATGCGTTCAGAGATTTGAATATACTTATGAAACCGCAAAAAAAATCATGAATAAATTCTTAAAAAAAGAATATGACAAACAGGAAAAAGATTTGACGATAAATAATATTTTCCGTGAAATGTTCGCACTCGGGCTGATTAAAAATTTTGAACACTGGGCAGGATATAGAGAAAAAAGAAACCTGACTTCTCATGAATACAATATTGAACTAACATATCCGATTATTGACATAGTTCCGGAGTTTATTGAGGATGTTGATTTTTTAATAGAAAATTTGGAAAAAGTTTTGACAGATGATTAAGGGAATAACAGAAAAAGAAGAAAGTATAATCAAAAAAATTCTTGCGAAATATCCGTATGAATTTTATTATTACGGCTCAAGGGTCAAGGGGGATTTTACAAAATCTTCGGATCTGGATATTTTGATAGAGTCAGCCACGGAGATTAAACAATCCGACATTGAAAACCTTGAAAAAGAATTCAACGAAAGCCTGATTCCATACAGGGTAAATTTCAGCCGGCGTGACCGGATGGAAGATTATTTCTATGAACTGATTAAAGATAATCTCATAAAGGTTTAAGGCTCCTGTAAAATCCGTAATAATTTAATCAATCTCCAATTTAATCGCACCCTGACGGAAGATTTTTATTTCGTTGCCAAAAATTCCGGCAACGGTCGATTCCAGCCCTTTGGCAAAACATCCGTAATCCGGAATTACAATATCCGCTAAATCTTTCATATTTTCATAAGCCTGTTCATAAGTTTTGGCAGACGGCTGGTGCGAAAGGTTTGCGCTCGTTGTTGCAAGAACGTGGCCCGGGGTAATTTCACAAATTTCTTTGAAAACTTCATTGTCCGGAACCCTTATGCCCACAGTGTTCATGCCGGATGTCACAAAGTCAGGCGTCTTTTCGCTTTTTTCAAGCACAAGAGTCAGAGCGCCCGGAAAGTATTTTTTAATAAGCTTTGATGCTGTTTTGGAAAGCGGCTGTTTTACGTATTCAAGAAGATTATACGCCTCATTCGACATCAAAATCAAAGGTTTTTGCGCCTCGCGGTGTTTTATTTCATAAATTTTTTTGACAGCAGTTTCGTTCTCCGGCAGGCACCCCAAACCCCAGACAGTATCGGTTACATAAGCGATTACCCCTCCGCCTTCAAGGATTTTTTTTATTTCTTCTCTGTTTTCCAGCATGGTTTTTCCTCTTTTACACTTGAATTTTTAATAATATACGTTATAATAAAAATATAAGGGAGTTGGCTAAACTCCGCGAAAGTTTAACCAACCTGTCACCCCTTATAAGAACAAATAGACTATTTTTATGAAAATCTCTAGTACGGCTAGAGATTTTTTTAATAGTTCTCTGTTCATATTAACCTCCTTTCTGCCCTGTTTGTCACGATATCAGTTTGTATGCACATTGGAGGTTTAGGGCTACCCTTATTTAATTTTCAATGTTTCTTTCTACCTTCCGAGCCGGCTTTTAATTCTTCCGGCAAGTTCGGAGGCATAATCCATTTTCATCATCAGGTTGAGCGGAATATAAACCGCCATACATACAATGAATATGAATGAAATTTTGATTAATTCAAACAGGACAGGCGGTAATTGAATATACACGTCAAATCCGCATGCCGCAAGCATGCATACTACAAAAGATATACCGCCTGCCGCAATCATTTTGAAAAGATTTAAAAAGAGAGATTTGTAATCCATTTTCATTTTTTTACTCATCAAAAATCCGAGAACACAGGCGTTGAAAAGTGTGACAAGCGACGTCGACAATGTAATTCCGCCGATACCCATCTGCCACTTTGTGATGAATAAAATATTCAGGAAAAATTTCAGAACAATGGATGAAAACGCAATGACAAACGGGGTTGCGCTGTCGTTAAACGAATAATAAACTCTCGTGATTGAATCCCTGAAAACGTACGGCAAAATTGACGCTGACAAAAACCACAGGGCTTCCGTTACCATAAATGTGGCTTCATTATCGAATGCACCGCGTTCAAAAACAAGCCTTACTCCGTCAAGCCCGATAACAAGAATTCCGATGATTATCGGGATAGCCGCAAAAAACAGGACTCCGACGCCTTTGTTAAAGTATTTTCTAATCCCGTCATAATCTTTGTCTGCCACAAGCCTTGCAAAAATAGGAAACAACGGAACAAGAAACGCTGTTGTCAAAATTCCGACAGGAAACTGGAAAACCCTGTTTGCATAACCGATTGCCGTCCACGCACCCTCTGAAATCGAAGATGTGAAAAACATATCAACGTAAATATGAATTTGTCCGACTGTCGAACTTAAAACCGCCGGAAAAAGAAGTTCACAAATTTCTTTAAAGTGCGGGTTGTTTGTAAATTCAAAATTCGGGCGGAGTTTAAAACCGAGTTTGCGGATATTCGGATACTGGATTACAAGCTGCAAAATCGCACCGATAGTCGTCGCCCACGCTAGCGCAAGCCCTTTTTTGTCATCCGGTGCCGCAATGACAGACATTGCGATTATCGCAACACTCATAATTATCGGCGACAAATTCGGAAGCATAAACTGTTTATAAATAATCAAAATTCCGTAATAAATCCCGACAATTCCGCCGATGATTAGCAGCGGCGTCATAATTTTTAAGTGAAGCGCCGAAAGATTAATCATCTCCGCTGACCCGTTTGAGATTATCAATCCCATAATTTCTTTAGGGAAAATAAAAATCAAAACCGACAAAACAAGAAAAAACAA
>CALUPM010000093.1 GCA_944322665.1 Candidatus Gastranaerophilales bacterium
ATTCTTTGGACTAGCGTCCTCAGAATGACGTAAAACCAATGATGTCATCCTGAGCCGCACGAGCAGAGGGTGAAAGGCGTTAGCCGTACCCGTTTATCGCGGGTGCGAAGGCGAAGGGATCTAAATAAATGAGATTCTTCGGGCTAAAGCCCTCAGAATGACGTGCTTTTTATAATATTTGTGAAATTTGCTATATAAATCCAAAAAAACGGGGTTCGTTTGCGGAACCCCGAGTTTTGAGGATATTATGGAAGATTTTTTGTTACTGCGGATCTTTTGCGTCATTGCCGCCGATAATAGAGATATCTTTAAGCAGCCATTCAGAACCGTGCTGGTTGGTTTTCTTGACGGAATTCGGTTTGTCGCCTCTTTCGTAAGTGAAGCCGTCACTTGACTGCCATACACCGTCAGCAATTTTTGTAAATGTAACAGGCGGCTGACGGAGCCAGTTTCCGGGTTCTGCCGTTGACTGTGACGGGTCAAAGATAAACCAGTTCGGGGAGCCGTTTCCGTTAGAAACGTTGATTTCTTCTGCCGGAAGGTTTACACAATCGCTTAAATCCTGATTGCCGTTCAAATATAACTCGTGGCGTCTGAATTCTTCGTTTTTACCGAACACATAAGTTTCATCAGGATTTGACCATTTGGTACCTATGTCGTTCATAATATAGACATCACCGTCACGGCTTGTACGACCGCCATCCCAGAGGGTTCTGTGAACCTGATTATTTTTAGCATCCTGCCAGTCAATACCGTAAACGAACTTGCCGACGCCTGTTGTATCAATGCCCAAGTCATCCAGCATTTCCTTCATTTTGTCCGGAACTTCCGATTCAAAGTTTTCATTTACGTAAATTGTTTCACCAGGAACTTCAATGTAAATCGGTCTGTCTATATATTGAGTATCGACTTTTGTTTCCCATACAGTATCCGTGTGGTGAATTATTTCAGGAACTTTAACCGTATCCACTTTTGTTTCCCATACAGTATCCGTATCATGAATAATTACAGGAACTTTAAACGTATCGACTTTTGTTTGCCAGAAAGTATCAGTTTTGTAAATTATTTCAGGAACTTTGACCGTATCTCTAACTGTATCTGTTAATGTAATATAAACCGGTTTTTCAACGATTTTTTCAACATATTCTGTTTCTGTAATTGTGTCCGACGGAAGAGGCACATAGTGGTTGTGAATTTCCTCCAGATCATCTGCGCACCCTGCCAGAATAGCCGAGCCTCCAAGAAATCCTACAGCTCCGAGTGCATGCGAAGCTTTCAAACCTTTTTGTGCCTGCGGTGCATGCGTTGCAAGTTTTGCAGCTGTTTTAAGCGCTTTGCCTGCTGACGGCTTAATAAAACTTAAGACCGCACCTGCGGCTCCGATAACAGCAGCCCCGATTCCGAATTTTGCGCCTTTAGACAAACCTTCTTTCTTTTTAAGCGGTGCAGAAAGATTTTCTGCTTTTTTCCCGTCTTTTGTCGTTTGTCCTTTTGACAAAGCCTGAGACAATTCGGATTTATTTTCCTTGTCCTGTTTTGCCTTCAATTCAGGCTGTTGTTCTGCCTGCTGCGCCTGTGCAGCAGAAACTTTAGAAACTTCTAATCCCATTTCTTAACTCCTTTTTCCTAAACTGTAAAATTTCCCCTTAGTGTTTCCACTTATACATAGATAAAGTTTTTTGAGCCTCTATAGTTGCCCTGACTGTTTTTGTATTTTTAGGCGCAAAGTATTGATATTATTAAGTTTGCAGGCATTTTAAATTCAAGTTTACAATCTGTAACAATTACTTTTTTTGAGTAATTTTAACGGTTTCTATGAATTTTTTTGCGTCATTAATCGGTATTGCAAAACCTATTCCTATATTGGAGATATTGTTGTCGGGATTGTAAATAGACTGGTTTATGCCGATAACCTCACCCGATGAATTTAACAGCGGACCGCCTGAGCAGCCTGGATTTATCGCGGCGTCCGTCTGGATTTTATTTTTTGTGTAATCTATTCTTGAAATTATTCCCTGCGTCAGAGTACCTGAAAAACCGAAAGGATTTCCGATTGCAAGAACTTTCTGACCTACTTTTATGTTCTGTGAATCCCCGAATTTAATTGTCTGAAGTTTGGTTTTCGGAGAAATTTTTATAATGGCAAGATCTTTATTTTTCCCCATTTTAGAAACGACTTCCGCCTTGTAAACCTGACCGTTGTACATCGTAACTTCAACACTTTTGCAGTCCTCCACAACATGCGAGCCTGTCAGGATAAGCCCGTCTGAACTAACAATACACCCGGTGCCGGCTGAAATTCCGTCAATTGTCTGCCCTTCAATTGCAACAATCGCCGGATTTATTTTTTCGTAAACCGTTACGTTAATCTCCTCATCCGGTTCAAAACTCCTCGCAGATACAGAAAGTCCGAAACTCAAAAAAAAGGATACTAGCAAATACAGGATTTTTCTTTTCATAACATTACCTCTCAATTTTATTATTGATTAAACCCGATTATTTTCATTACATTTAAGGGATTTGTAGCGGTTAGTTATTGAAATTATTAAAATTTTAATGTATAATTCAGGAAAGATTTATAAGTTTTTATCAGTTAAGGAGACTAAGAAAATGGAAAGAATCGATTTATTCAAAAAACACCTTGAAGAAAAAAGAGCAGTAAAAATTATTGCAGGTATCGACAACTTTGATATGGAAAGCGTAAAAAGAGTTGTAACAGCAGCAGACCAAACCGGCGCAAGTGCTGTTGATATCTGCGCTGATGAAGATATTATTAAAGCAGTCAGAGAAATGACTGATATGCCTGTGTTTGTATCATCAATTATCCCTGCAAAACTTGCAAGAGCGGTTGAACTTGGCGCTGATGCAATTGAACTCGGCAACTTCGATGTTCTTTACAAAAGCGGAAAAACCTTTACTGCAGGCGAAGTTCTTGAACTTGCAAAAGAAACAATCGCACTTTTAAAAGGACAGCACGTATTTTTCTGCGTTACAATTCCTGGTGAAATTGAAATCTCTGAACAGATTTCATTAGCACGCGAACTTGAAGCTTTAGGAATTGACTTAATCCAGACAGAAGGGCATTTTGCAAAAGCTGAACAGGCAAACGGAGTCAGAGGATTAATGGAAAGAGTTGAACTTACAATTTCCAACACAATAGAACTTGTAAGAAACGTCGACATACCTGTAATGACAGCAACCGGAATTAACCCGACAACAGCACCGTTTGCATTTGCTGCAGGCGCAAGCGCTATCGGATGCGGTTCCTGCATTAACAAACTTTCTTCAGAAATCGCAATGATTGCAACTTCAAAACAGCTTGTCGAAATTGCAGCTCAAAATGCTGAAAAAATTGCCGCTCTTGTATAAACAGGCGAAATTTTAATAATTTTAACAACACAGCAACACAGGTCATTTTGGTCTGTGTTGTTGTATATTTGAGCCGGTTTAACTTTTTCACTCTTCACATTCGCCCCATTTTGTCATCCTTAGTTTGCGGATTTTCGGCAGGGTGAAGCAAAGCAGAACCCGTAAGGTGCGGGTCGGACGTTACTCCGCACGCACCCCGAATAATCAGGATAGTTTCAGTATCTCTACGTCATCCTGAGGCGCACGAGCAGAGGGTGAAAGGCGTTAGCCGTACCCGTTTACTGCGAGTGCGAAAAGCCGAAGGATCTTCTGGAAACGCAAGAAGATTCTTCGGTCGCAAGGCTCCCTCAGAATGACATGACTTAGACAAAATGGGGCGATTTCTTATCGTCTTATCGCCTTCCTCAACTCTCTTTACCCTTCACTCTTCAAACCCCTCACCCGCCCTTCGGGCACCCTCTCCCACAAGGGGAGAGGGGATTGTTTTGTAGCAAACCATTCAACCTTTCTACTCCACTCACTCTTCACGCCTCACTTTATCGTTTGCCTTAGCACCTTAGTATCTTTCCTGAAACAAACTTTTCAACCTTTCTACTCACTTCACCCTTCACTCTTCACACTTCACTCCTAACTTTCCGTCTGCCCCCTCACCCTAGCCCTCTCCCACAAGGGGAGAGGGGATTTATTTTACGTAAAGAACTTATTGTCCTAACGTCTTATAGTCTTTTATCCAGACATCTCTTAGTGCCTTAGCGCCTTAGCGCCTTAGTATCTTTTTCTAAACAAACCGTTCAACCTTTCAACCCCCTTCACTCTTCACCCTTCACGCTTCACTTTGATAAGAACTTATCGCCTTATCGCCTTGCAGTCCTATCGCCTTCTCAACTCTCCTCACCCTTCACCCT
>CALUPM010000094.1 GCA_944322665.1 Candidatus Gastranaerophilales bacterium
TGAGGAGAGTTGAAAGGTTGAAAAGTTGAACGGGTGAATGGTTTGTTTTGGAAAAAGATACTAGGGTGCTAAGGCGCCAGGGCACTAAGAGGTTTCGTTTTGGAAGGCGATAGGACTGCAAGGCGATAAGGCGATAAGTTCTTATCAGAGTGAGGAGTGAAGGGTGAAGCGTGAGGAGAGTTGAAAGGTTGAAAAGTTGAACGGATGAATGGTTTGTTTTGGAAAAAGATACTAGGGTGCTAAGGCGCCAGGGCACTAAGAGGTTTCGTTTTGAAAGGGCGATAAGGAACGCCCCTGCCTGAATGACATAAGCACTTTTTACATATTAACGGATAATTCTAAAAAAAATTATTCTCCCGTAAAAAATTCCAGAACTTTTTCATTATACCTGTTGTCAATGGCGCTGAAAGGCAAAACAAGACCGCCGAGTTCTTTTTCAGCTTTTTTTATTACATTAAAGACTTTCGGCTTCGGCACGTAATCCATTTTCGTCAAAATCGTTATCACAGGCAGGTTGTAAGCCTTCACCCACTCCCTCATTTGAAAATCATTCTTCTGTATTTCATGGCGGGCGTCTATAAGCTGTATAAGTGATTTTATCTGTTTTCTTTTTAGTAAATATTCTTCTAAATACTTCTGCCAGCGGTTTTGCGCCTCTTTTGATACTTTTGCATACCCGTATCCCGGCAAATCCGCTATCATAAACCTGTCTGAAAAATTGAAAAAGTTAATAAGACGGGTTTTTCCCGGGGTATTTGAAGTTTTTGCAAGGCTTTTGCGGTTGGAAAGCCCGTTTATAAAAGAACTCTTTCCGACATTTGACCGTCCAAGAAGCGGATACTCGGGCAGGCTGAACTCCGGACACTGGCTCAGTTTTTCGGCGCTTATTATAAATTCTGCCTGTAAAAATTTCATCCTTCCTCCTGATTTTTAATGGCATTATCTTGTTGACAATGCCTTCTCCTGCTGCTCTTTTAGCCGCCGTTTAAGTAATACCGTCTGAAATAAATTGTACATTTTCTCGTTGTTTACTACCGTAATCTGGGTTTTGTCCTCTAAAAAGTCAACGTTTACTGCCTTCTGGTTAAAAATGTTTGTTTCTAAGTGCACAATCTGAAACAAACCCACCTTTAATATACTCAAAGGTTCTCGCAAAAATATTTCAAATGTCTTTCTGATGTCAAATTTTTTCTTGGTTTGCATTGCTATTCCAGCTTAGTTTTTTAAATCCGGTTAAAATATCCCTAATGAATTCGTTTTTTATTTTTAAGCGGGTTTCGCAAAATTTTTACGAAACCCGTTTAAATTTTATTGTAATTTTGATTGAAATTTGTTCATTTTTTTCATAATTTCTTCTCTGTCCGAAGCATTCGGAGTATATGCAAGGTACTGGTTGTAGTATTTGAGAGCACCCTGATAATTGCCTTCAGCTTCATAAGACATAGCTTTTAACTTTGCAATCGGCCCGCTGTTGTGATAGAAGTCAATCGCTCTGTTGCAGTATTCAATTGCTGAAGCGTAATTCTTTTCTGCATATTGTCTTTGCGCAACGTCAAAGAATTCGTTTGATTTAGTTTCGCAAAGATCAATGTACGCAAGGCTGTTTTTAGCAATTATATTGTCCGGATCCTGCATAAGCGCTTTTTTCAAAGCCAGACGTGCAGTTCTGAACTGTTTGTTGTGTACGAGAATTTCTGCCAGATACAACTGGTCATCTACTTCATCCGCAAAGTTGATTGCGTTTTCAAATGTATAAACAGCATCTTTTTCTCTGCCTAAAGTCAGATAAGCTTCTCCTTTGATTACGCTGTCTACCAGACTGTTTGATGCTGACTGAACAATGTAATTCAAGCTTTCTGTCGACATCGGAAGCTGGTGGGTAAGTCTTGCAAGTTTAATTTTTGCAAGGTGAAGTTCCAGATCATCCGGAGTTCTTTCAATTGCTTTATTAATATACTCATAAGCAAGATACAATTCTTTATTTGTTGTCATGCTGTCACTGTCAGCACGGTCTTTAGACATTTCATAATAAGTATTCGCAAGCCCGATAATCGCACGGTCGCCGTATTTGCTGTCATCAAGAAGCCTTGTATAATAATCAAGAGCCTGTTCGTATTTTCTTGTATGTAAAGACATATCAGCAACTCTCATAATACCGTCAACATAATTCGGGTTAATTGTGAGAACCGTTTTCAACTGTTCCATTGCAAATTCTTCATCGGCGCGTCTTTCGTAAATGTTAGCCAAATTTACATAAGGACGTGAGTTTTCCGGTTTTACGGCGATTGCTTTTTTGAATGAATTGATAGCGGCAGCCTGATTGCCCTGAATCAAGTAGCATTCACCCTGTAATGTCAAAGCAGGTGATGACATCGGGTGCATGTGAATTGAGTGGTTAAGCCATGTGAGAGCTTTGTTGAAATCACGCTGGCGGACTGCAACCTGAGCTAAATGATACATTGTTGTCGGGTTGTGTGAGTTAAGTTTTAGAGATTTGTTAAAATAGTCTTCTGCTTCTGTCAGATTTCCTTCAATAAGTTCAAGGTTGCCTATGTTGTCATAAGCGGTTGCATACTGCGGGTTAATCTGGAGTGCGACCTGAAAGAGTTCTCTGGCATCTTTTCTGTTGCCGAGTCTCAAAGTTGCAACGCCCATTGCATTGTATGCCTGATAATAGTTGCTGTCTGCGTTTACGGCAGATACAAATTCTTTTATCGCATTTTCAATCAAATTTCTTGTATCTCTGATGTATGTAACGTCAGAAGAGGTTGTTCTCATCAGATAAACCATGCCCTGTGCATAGTGAAGCTGGGCATTATTCGGGTATTTTGGCAGTAATTTATCCAGTTCCTGCTGAGCCGGTGCAAGTTTGTGCTGTTTGGCTCTTGAAATACATCTGAGTGCCAGTAGTTCGATATCATCCGGCTTTTTGTTTAAAGCTTCGCTGATTTTTTTATCAGCTTCATCATAATGATTGTACTCAATCAATTTTTCAATACTTGCATAACTTTTCTGTGCTTTTGTGACTTGCGCCTGTAATTCCTGCGCTGCAAAAGCATTGGACGCACATAGGATATTTGCGAAAATCATTGAAGCAATTAATACTTTTTTACAATTCATCTTATCTCCTGCTTTACAAATTTTGTTTAAATACAACTTTAACTATTCTAAAACTTTCAATGTTATTGTATAATATCTTTTATAAAAAAGCAATAAGGCAAATGATGGGTTTAAATTCAAGTTCAAAACAAGATTTGGAAGACTTCAAATCGTATATAATCGTCGAAAAAAACTTCTCAAAACACACCGCAAAAGCTTACTGTACCGATGTTTTGGACTTTCTGCTATGGATCGGAGAGGAGTCATGCGAAGATGTGAACTTTTCTAAAGTTAGGGAGTACTTACATTTCATACAAAAGTTTAATTACAAAAAAAATACAATTGCTCGAAAAATTGCCTCAATCAGAACTTTTTACAAATATTTGTACAGAGAAAGAAAAGTCGACTCAAACCCTGCGATGAATCTTACATCCCCAAAGCGTCCGAAATCTCTGCCGAAATTCCTGACGCAGGATGAGGTCGAAGAAATTTTGAATAATGTTAAAATTGACACTCCGTCAGGTTTTAGAAACCGTGCAATTCTGGAGCTTCTCTGGGCGACGGGCATGCGCGTGTCAGAACTCAGCGGGCTGAATTTCGGAGATTTGAACCTTGAACACAATGAAATCAGGGTTTTTGGAAAAGGCGCAAAGGAAAGAATTATCCTCGTAACCGACAGGGCAAAATCGTATCTTGAACGTTACATAAACACTGCAAGAGCCTTAATTCCGAAAGGTTTCCCGCTTGAAGAGCCAACGGAAAGCTCGCCTGTTTTTATTAACAACACTGGCTACAGGCTTCAGACAAAAACAATCCGGAACGTTATAAACGAAACTGTTGAAAAGATTTCTCTTCCTAAAAAAGTTACTCCTCATATGTTCCGCCACAGTTTTGCGACACATTTAATAGAAAACGGTGCGGATTTAAGGGTTGTTCAGGAGCTTCTTGGACACGCAAGCATTTCAAACACGCAAATCTACACGCATGTTTCGACACAGCATTTGAAGGAAGTCTATTCAGAAGCCCATCCAAGAGCATGAGGTGAAGATGGTTGAAAGGTTGAACGGTTTGTTTCTGAAAAGGATGCTAGGGCGCCAGGTCGAACGATAAAGTGAAGTGTGAAG
>CALUPM010000095.1 GCA_944322665.1 Candidatus Gastranaerophilales bacterium
ACATCAGGCAGAAGAATGCCTTCTTCAATATTAAAAGGGCACACAATTCCGCCGGCGCCTTCGACCAGCAGATATTCAAATTCGTGTTTTATTCTGTCGAAATCTGTTTTTATTTTTTCAAGTTTTATCGGATTATTTTCTATTTCAGCGGCAAGATGGGGTGAAACAGCCGGTTTAAATATATACGAAACATAATTTTCCGGCGGCACCTTAATTCCTGCTGTTTTTAAAACATAATCCGCATCGCCCGGAATTATTTTCCCGTCTTTTGTAATTTCTGCTCCGCTGAGTGCAGGCTTGTAGTAACCACAGTTGAATCCGTTTTCTCTCATTGATTTGACAATGAGTGCCGAAACGTAAGTCTTTCCAACGTCAGTTCCTGTTGCTGTTATAAAAATGCCTTTAGCCATTTCTCCTCCAATTAAAAAAGCGGCAGCTTCATATATAAAGTTACCGCATAATTTTTTATATTCAAGTCTTTTATAAAAGTCTGTCGTTCAGAGTCCGAAGCCCTGAGAATTCCACCGGCTTTTCGGGAGAACCTGCGGCTAAAGCCTCAGTAAGACGTACTCTTTTTACAGAGAACCGTCGTTGAAGTAGTCGTAATGTCTTACGTCGTCGTAGTTGTAATCAGCTTCAACATGTTTTTCTACTCTTGGAGCAGGAGCCGTGCTTCTGTGTCTGAGAAGAGCATCGATATTGGGTTCAAGAGTAAGTTCAAAGTGGAATCTTCCGTATTTTCTATCTGTTTCGTAACGGTTGTTGACGAGCGGGAAGCCCCAGTATAATCTTGCGCTCAAGTCGCCCGGAAGCTGTACTCTTAAGCCCATACCTAATGACATCAGGAAGTGGCTTCCGTCATAACCTTCGCCGACTGCAGGGAATATACCTGCGTGGTCTGCAAATATTGCACCTTTTACATATTTTCCGAGGAACGGAACTTTTTCGCCTGAACGCGGACTTGTTATTTCTCTCGGAAGCAGCGGGAACATTAATTCACCGCTTAAGTAGTAACCGTTTTTACCGATCATAATACCTTCAGAATAACCTCTGACTGTTGCAAGACCGCCGACCTGGAACTGGTCAAGATACGGGATATGTCTGTTGTTCGGGATTACCTGATAATTACCTCTCAATTGACCGATAACACCGTGTGAGAAGTCATGCAATCTGACAGCGCTGCCGTTAATCTTAACATAGTTTGAATCGCTGTCCAGCAGAGGCATCGCAACTGATACACCCTGATTAGCATACCATATACCGTATTTGGTATCTTTTCTCATATTTAAAGCAACATCAAGGCTTGTGATTTCATCTGTCGGAAATTCATAATAATCATCAAACATTGTACTAATTGTTGCGCGTTTGTAGTTAGCTGCTAAGTAGCTTTTTAACTCAAATCCGGGCTTTCTGACAAGCGGCTGTGAGTAGTACAATGAATATATATATGATCTGGTTTTGAAGTCATAAGGTTTAAGATCTCCCCATTTGATTTTAGCAAATGTTGACGCAAACATGAAGCCGACACGTCCGTCTTTTTTGTTTACAGGGAAATTGTAATCAGCAAACGGGCTGACAGAACCGCCAGAAACATAAGACCCTATAGAAAGACGGTCTCTGTTATGGAACAGGCTGTCTGCGTAAATCATTGCACCGCCTCTTATATTACCGGTCTGGTAACGGCCTGCGTTATCCAAAATACCTACAAGGTGGAACGGGAAGTTTTCGTTAGCCTTGATTGCAATATCAGTTGTTCCGGGTGTTGTACCTGCTGTCAGGTTTGCTGTCAGGTTGACACCTTCGTTGTATCTGTTGAAGTCAAGAATATCCTGTTCGAGTTCGACAATATCAAACAACTGACCGGGTTCCTGTTCAATACGGTCTGTAATGTATTTTGATCTTGTCCATTTGTTATTTGATACTGATATATTTCCGACCTTACTTTCGATAAGTTCAATGTGAATATTGCCGTTTTCAACTGTTTGTTCCGGCAGAAATGCTTTTGCCGTTACAAAACCTTTTTGTGCATAAAGGCTGTTCAACTGGTCTATAACTTTTTGAATGTCGCTGATGAATACATTTTTGCCTACAATCGGCTGAACGATGGCGTTAATTTCTTCTTTTGACAGAATTTCAGACGGTGCAACATCTACGGAGTTGATAAAGACACCTTTGGTATCAATATCCTGAACCCCGCCCTGCATATAGCCGGAATCCGGAATCCCTGTTTCGTTCTTAATAACCTGTCCGCCGCCGTTGCCTTCAAAATTTCTGTTCTGATATTGTTTGTAATCCTCTGTTATAGATTTTTCGTCGCGTTTGTATTGCAGGGAATCCAAATCGTGATTTAAATTAGCCTGCGGGTTATTATTTTCCAGCATTATCTGCTGAATTGGCATTGGAATATCCGCTGCAAGAGAAGGGGTTACGGATGCCGGCAATGCTATTGCACAAAAGGCTGAAATGCCTAAGATTGCCTTCATTACTCGTCTGTTAAGTTTTATCTTTTCCATCATTCACCTTTATCAACTTATCGATTAATCAATAAATAACGTTTTGTTTCCTAATATTAGGATAAAAACCAGTGGCATTTGTTTTTTGCTAAAAAATTTACAAAAATTAATATTTCTATAAATTCCTTTATATTGCTTCTATTATTATATAGTATATTAATATCAAAGTAAAGACGCTTAAATAAAGTTCACACTTTCAGTATAGAATTGATGAGGAAAATACTCCGGAAGGTGTAGAATGCAGGAGAATATTAAGGAGTGAGAAGAGTTATGAAAATAAGAAAATTTTTCTTTGCAGTAATCGCAGGATTGGGTGTTTCTTTTTGTATGAATAATTTTGTCCTTGCAGACTCTGCAAATTTTAAAACAGCCGTTATTGACGTCGGACACGTGCTCGATTCTTCTGCAGAAATAAAAAAACTCAACAAAGAACATAATGAGCAGATTGACGAACTTGTTCTATATATAAACGACGCCAGAAAAGAAATAGCTTCGGTTTCTGATGAAAATAAAAAGAAAAAACTTGAAGAAAAATTCAGAAAAGAACTTCTTGAAAAAAAAGAAAAAATAGATAAAAATTATTATGATAAGCTGACAGATATTGATAAAGATATTTCTAAAACAGTAGAACAACTCGCAAAAGAAAATAATTACGATTTAATTCTTTCTAAAGATGCTGTTTTGTATAGTAAAAATGACCTGACGCCTTCTCTGGTTAAAACGGTTTCCCGTTCAAAATAATTGTTTGTAATCTCAATAAAAAAGAAACCACTTTCAGGTGATTTCTTTTTTTTTATTTTTCAAACGGAGATTTGCAGGAACCTGTTTCATAATCCTGTCCGTTGTATTTGTATTTTAGAATTACACAGTGTTTGCTTGTTGCGTCAACCATTTGACCGTCGATTTTGATATTGCCCCGGTACGGATCTGGAAGATATTCATCCTTCTTGAAATTTGTGGCTCCTTTTTCTGATAAACTCTTTAAAATCTGCTGTTTTGAAGCCATAGAGCTTTTTTCAAGCTCCGCTTTTACATAAAGTTTTGCCATGTTTTTTATTTTATACGGGCTGTCCTTGCTTCTTACTGGTGGAGCTGCCGCTGCTGAAAGCGGCATTATTAGAAGTGCTGCAAGTATAAACTTTAAAATAATTTTTCCCATTTTTAATCCTTTTTTATACAATTCAGTATTATAAATATAGCACTTAATCAGATAAGATTCAAGATTTATTCTTCTGGTATTATACCCGAAAGCGCCGGTTTTAAAACCGGCGCTTTCTTTATTGTTACGTAATTTAAATATCCTTGTAGGAACCTGCAAATCTGTTTGTATAAACAGTGTGAAGGATTTCGTGGGCTTTATGAGAATTCGGATGTTCGAGGAATTCCTGATAAAGTTTTTGAATTGAAGGATTCATATGCGACTTTCTCAGGGGAAGTTCGGTGTCTTCTTTATAAAGCCCTTCGGCACGCTCCTGTTTAATTTTGCTGTTATCGCAGCTTCTGGGCTGGCCGCCGCCGTTGATACAGCCGCCGGGACAAGCCATAACTTCAAGCATCTGGAATTGCGCTTTGCCGTCTTTGATTTC
>CALUPM010000096.1 GCA_944322665.1 Candidatus Gastranaerophilales bacterium
AATTGCGATTACATAACCGTGTTTCAGCGGAAGCTGGTTTCCGACACTGTAATTGAACAAAAACGGTTCTTCGTGCATCTCATGTCCGACACCGTGACCGCCGTACTGGCGGACGATTCCGAGTTTTTCACGGTTTGCAACCCTCTCAATCGCTTTTGAAACATCATCCAGAACGTTGCCTTCCCTCATTTGTTTAATACCTTCAAAAAGAGCTTCTTCTGTTGTATTCAAAAGCCGCCGGACTTCCGTCGTAATTTTTCCGACAGGATACGTCCATGCGCCGTCACCTACCATACCGCCGTAAGTTGCCCCGACATCAATTGAAATTATGTCGCCTTCTTTTACTTTTACATCTTCGTGCGGAATTCCGTGTACAACCTGTTCGTTTATTGATGCGCAGATTGAGGCAGGAAAGCCGGCATAGCCTAAAAATGTCGGAATTGCTCTGTTTTCTTTAATTATGTGATATGCAATATCGTCCAGTTCTTTTGTGCTTATTCCGGGTTCTATTACTTCTTTCATTTTCTGGTGAACCAGAGCCACAATGTGACCTGCATGGCGCATTCGTTTAATTTCATCTCTTGATTTTTTATGTATCATATTTTTAACTCAGCCTGCGATTTTTGAAAAAATCCCGCATCCGTTTTGTGAACGGCTGCCAAAAATCGAAAGCCCCTTTCTTTTTACTTAATTACGTCCAGCAATCTTTCCCAAACTTCGTCAATAGTTCCGTTTGCGTCGATTGTTCTTAAAACGCCTTTGTTTTTGTAGTAGTCAATCAAAGGTGCTGTTTCGTGAAAATAAGTATCGAAACGTGCCTGAGCGACCTCTCTGGTGTCGTCTTTGCGCTGAACAAGTTCGGCTCCGTCTTTGTCGCAGTGTCTCTCAACTTTCGGCGGTTTAAATTCAAGGTTGTAAATCTCGCCGCATACGGGGCAGGAACGTCTGTTGACAATCCTTTCCACTAAAACTTTTGTATCAATATCAAAATAAACAGCTCTGAAATCAACGTCGTTATCAGTATTGATTTCTTTGTTAATTATTTCAAGTTTTTCAGCCTGCTCAAGGCTTCTCGGGTATCCGTCAAGGATGTAGCCGTTTTTGCAGTCTTCTTTTGAAAGTCTGTTTTTGATGATTTTAGCAACAAGTTCTGCCGGCACAAGCTGGCCTTTGTCAATGAATTTCTTTGCTTCAATTCCGGCTTCCGTGTTGTTTTTAATTTCGTTTCTTAAAAGAGATCCGGTATCAACGTGCGGAAATTTTAAGAATTCTGCAAGCCTATTAGTCTGTGTGCCTTTTCCGCAGGCCGGAGGGCCTAAAAAAATAAGTTCTTTTTTCATAGTTTACTCTTTTCTCTCTTATGTAAAATTCACTATTATTTTACACCAAGAATACTGTTATTTCAACGGTTGAAATATTTGTAAAATTTTCTTCAAAAATCCGCAAAATTTTCCTTGATGTTTTTTTATAAATAGTGTATCATTAAAATCAGCAAAAAGGGTAGTGTATGCAAAAAAATAAGCTTAAACGGATAAAAACTGACGAAATTACTATGGCTCTGCCGGATTTAAAAAACACTGAAATTTCAAAAGCCGCTGCCATTTCTCAATGGTTTGCGGAATGGATAGAAAAAGACCTGAAATCCGGCAAAATCAAATCAGGAAATCTTTTGCCGTCAAAACCCGACTTAGCTTTCTTTCTCGGAGTCAGCGTCGGAACAATTCAAAATGCAATAAGAATTCTGGAAGACAAAGGTTTTGTCGAATCAAAACAATGCCTCGGAACCCTTGTCAAAGATAAAAATTCAGCCCCGAAAATCCGGAAATTAACTTCTAAACGCGAAACTGCAATTGAAGATATAAAAAAATATATTAAAGAAAAAAATTTTCAAACAGGGATGCTTCTTCCATCTACAAGAATAATCGCAAAAGAAATTTCAACATCTTTTAACACCACGCGCCTTGCGCTGGAAAAATTATGCACGGAAGGAATTCTTGAACACAAATATAAAAACTCGCCGGATGCCGGATGGGTGATTAAATCAAACAAATTTTCGACAGGCAGCATAGAACTGGAGCAGGAAACACTTGTAAAAAAAGTTGAAAATGACCTGAAAAATTATATAACTGAAAACCTGAAAACAGGCTGCAAACTTCCGGCACACAACGAACTTGCCGGAATGTTTAATGTAAGCATAAAAACAATTCACGATGCGCTTAAAACACTTATTGACGAAGGAATACTTCTTCCGCGCCGCGGCAGGTACGGAACCTCAGTTATAAAAATGCCGGATGACAAAACAGTCAACACCGGATTTGAAACCTCAATATTTGCAAAGGCGCAGGACACGGCGTTTTACTATTACGAGCGGACGCAAAACCACATAAAAAAAATGATAAGCGAAAATTATTCAATAGGCGACAGGCTTCCGTCGATAATGGAGCTTTCGCGCGCTATGGACTTAAGCCCGAATACAATAAGAAAAGCCTTCAAAAACCTTGCCTCGGAGGGCTACCTGACATTCTCACGCGGAAGATACGGCGGAACATTTGTCATTGACATTCCGCAGACAGACACCCAAGCGTTCAAGTGGCTTGCTGTAAACCCCAAATATGCAGAAGTTTATATTGAATAAAACCTGTGCAAAAATTCTTGATATTTAAATTTTTATGTATAAAAAACTCCTTTCAATAGTTAATTAACTATTGAAAGGAGCTTTTTGAAGTCATTTATTTAATTGATTCAGGGCAAATAAATTTTATTTTATTTCATTGCCGTCTTTGTCGTATTCTGTTTCTTTAACTACATCACCGTTTTCGTCATATTCAGTTTTTGTGCTGCCGGTTAGTTCGCCGTTTTCATAATTATAATAGGTTTCACTGACTTTTTTACCGGTTCCGGCATCATATTCGTAGTCCACGTAACAGTTCACGCTGCCATCGGAATTGTAATGTTCCTCACGGGTTTTGTTGCCTTTGGCATCATATTCGTAGTCGAAGTAACTGGACACGCTGCCATTGTCGTAGCGATGTACCTTACGGGTCAGCTTGCCGTCTTCGTCCCGAATCCCGGTTATATAGCCGTTTTTATCGTAGGTATAGGTTGTACCATCCTGATTTTTAACCGTTTGACCCGCAAGTTCTTTTTTCAGCTCGTTCAGTTTTTCATCAAATATTTCGTTACATCATTACGGTTTAGTTACATTTGCGGGCTTTTTTCAGTCGTTCTGAGGTAAGCGAAAAATCTCGTTGTATTTCTACATGTCATTCTGAGGGAGCGCAGCGACCGAAGAATCCCCTTGGGTTTTTAAGGAGATCCTTCGGCTGACGCCTCAGGATGACATGCTATTTTCCCACGTCATTCTGAGGCGCACGAGCAGAGGGTGAAAGCCAGCTCAGGATGGCATGAAATCCCTTCACCCCTTCAACTTTTCAACCGTTCAACTCTCCTCACTCTTCACGCTTCACTCTTCACTTTTCAGACCCCTCACCCTGACCCTCTCCCACAAGGGGAGAGGGGATATATTTTACGTAACGAACTTATCGCCTTATCG
>CALUPM010000097.1 GCA_944322665.1 Candidatus Gastranaerophilales bacterium
TCTACATAATTGTTTGATATTGATTTTCCCATTAAAATTCTCCTTATTAATTATCTTAGAGTAATTAATAAGGACAAAATTTGATGTTAATACTGAATAAAGCGTAAAGTTATCATACTACAGCTTTAGTATTCTGTCAAATGGTATTTAATTTTATTTCAATTTTTGCAAAATAAAAAATAATCCCTTGAAAAATTTTTGAGCTTTTGCTGTAACGCTAAATTGATTTTATCCTAACAACCGGAAGGATTTAATTAAAAAAATCAAACCTTTTTAAATATCAATGATGTATTCACCCCGCCGAAGGCAAAGTTGTTTGACATGATGATTTTATTATTCATTTCAATGCCTTCTTTTTTGATATAGCCGAGGGGTGCGCAGTTTTCGTCAACATCGTTGAGGTTAAGGGTCGGATGATACCAGTTTTTGTTCATCATCTCAATTGACATAATGGCTTCTACCGAGCCGCAGGCACCTAGAGTGTGTCCGGTGTAGCTTTTGAGTGAACTTATCGGAACTTCGCGCTTAAATACGTTGTAGGTTGCGATACTTTCAGCGGTATCGCCCTGAATGGTTGCCGTGCCGTGCGCGCTTACATAACCTATTTCATCCGGTGAAATTCCGGCGTATTTTAAGGCTTCCAGCATTGCATTTCCCATAGTTTCGGGGTTCGGATTTGTAATGTGGGTTCCGTCGGTGGTATTTCCGTAGCCGATTATTTCCGCATAAATATTTGCTCCGCGCTTTTTAGCGTGTTCATATTCTTCAAGAATAAGAGTTCCGGCGCCGGCGCCTATTACAAGCCCGTCACGGTTTTTGTCAAACGGTGAGGGTGTAAGTTCGGGCGTATCATTTTTCAAACTTGTGGCATAAAGCGTGTCGAAAATTGCGATATGTGTTGGTTGAAGTTCTTCTGCGCCCCCGGCAATCATAACTGTCTGATATCCGTCTTTTATTGCTTCATAAGCTGCTCCGATACCCATTGAACCAGATGTGCAGGCGGTTGAGGTCGGAATTATTCTTCCTCTTGTTTTGAAGTAGAGCGAAATATTTACGGCCGCAGTCTGGGACATCATTTTGACATAGGAGCCGGAATTAAGGTTTTTAACTTCTTTGTCGACCTGCATTGCGTAAAAATCAATCAGTGTTGTGATTGAACCCGACGATGAGCCGTAAGAAACCCCTGTCTGCCCGTTTGAAATTATTTCATCATTGAGAAGCCCCGCATCTTCCAGCGCTTTTTCCGCTGTCGCGACACTCATAATCGCAATGTCACCCATTGTGCGGGTAACTTTCCGCGTGAAATGTTCAGGCATTACAAACCCCCGGACAGGCGCCGAAAGCCGCGTGTTCAATCTTCTGTACTGTTCAAGTTCCGGAGTATAGCAGACGCAGTTTTTGTAAGTTTTAAGTCTTTCAAAAGATTGTTCGACGCCGCAGCCCAGAGGACTTGCCAGCGCCATTCCCGTTACGACAACACGCCTCATTGATAAAGCCCTCCGTTTACGGAAATCACCTGACCGGTTATATAGGAAGCGTCTTCGCTCATCAGATAATTAACAAGGCTGGCGACTTCTTTTGCGGTGCCGAAACGCTTCATCGGAATTGCTTTTTTAAGTTCATCTGCCGGAAGATTTTTGGTCATATCTGACTCAATAACCCCCGGAGCCACACAGTTTACGGTAATTCCACGCTTTGCAAGTTCAAGTGCCAGAGCTTTTGTGGCGCCGATAATTCCGGCTTTTGACGCGCTGTAATTTACCTGACCTCTGTTCCCGCATAGTCCGGATATGGAAGAAAGTGTCACTATTCTGCCTTTTATTCTTGAAGATATCATCGGCATTACAACCGGTCTTAAAACATTATAAAACCCGCCGAGGTTTGTATTTAAAACTTCATCCCATTCGCGGTCTTCCATTGCTGGAAACACGTTGTCGCGCGAAATTCCGGCATTCAAGACAACGCCCGTGTAACAGCCGTTTTGTTCAATATCTTTTGTGAGAATTTCCCTGCACTGTTCTCTGTCTGAAATATCAAACTGTAAAATTCTTGCGTTTCGTCCGGCTGATTTAACTTCCTGTGCGGTTTCTTCCGCTTTTTGAAGATTGCTGTTGCAGTGAAGGATAATATCAAATCCGTTATTTGCAAGATATATTGCGATTTCTCTTCCTATTCCGCGGCTTGAACCCGTTACAAGTATATTTTTAGACATTCAGCATACCTATAAGATTTATTTGATTTGCCGGCATATAAGCGTTTATGACGGCTTCGGCACAAATTTCATTTTCATTATAAATAAAACATTCAAACGAAACAAGTTCTTCATCCGAAAAAACTTCTTTTGCCTCAACACGGTATTCTTTTCCGTTTTCAAATTTTTCTATATAATTTTGATAGAGCCTTGAGCCGAGCAGAAATCCGATTTTCGGAGCTTTGTTGTTGTTTTTGAAATACGAATAGCACCCCAGAGTCTGCGCCATAAATTCAATTCCGGCAAGCGGCGGTATTCCGTCTATTGTTCTGTCAAAAAACATTTTATCTTCGTAAATTTTCACAAGAGTACTGACTGTGTGATTTTCAAGACTATGGTCAAGAATTTCATCTATTAAAATTATCGGGTGGTTGTGCGGAAGAACTTTTTCTAAATCATATTTCATAACTATTCTCTCCCCAGTATCATAACAGCGTTTGTCCCGCCGAATCCGAAGGCGTTGCAGAGAACATTGTTTATTTTTTTATCAGCGGGTTTTGTGACAAGGTTTATTTTTGGAAGGGTGGAATCATATTCCCCGTCATAAACATGCGGAATTATTTTGTTATTTTTTATTGCGCGGCAGCAGAGCGCTGTTTCTATAGACGCCGCAGCCCCCAGACAATGTCCTGTTTCCGGTTTTGTGGCGCTTGCTTCCGTGCAGCAGCCAAAAATTTTATACACCGCATTTGCCTCCATCAAATCGTTTGTTTTTGTACCTGTGCCGTGAAGATTTATATAGTCTATGGCATCCGGTACAAGGTTTGCGTTTTCAAGGGCAATTCTTATGGCTCTCTGCGCTTCAATTCCTTCCGGGTCAGGGGTTGCCGAGTGGTATGCGTCAGAGGTTTCGCCGATGCCTTTTATCTTAATTCCTTCGCCGTATTTTTCTTTTTCAACAATGAAAACCGCCGCACCTTCCCCTAGATTTATACCGTTACGGTTTCTGGAAAACGGATTTGTTTTGTTTCCGGAAAGGATTTCAAGCGAATGAAAGCCGAAAACCGGAAGTTTTGAAAAAGAATCCGTGCCTGCAACAATTACAGCGTCGCAGATGTTGTTTTTTATAAGTTTTTCCGCTGCCGCAAAAGCTTTTATGCCTGAAGAACAGGCGGTTGAAACGCTTGCACTGAAGCTTTGAAGCCCCAGATAATTCTTTATCAATTCCGCGG
>CALUPM010000098.1 GCA_944322665.1 Candidatus Gastranaerophilales bacterium
GCCGAGGAACGGAAGATAGATTGTAATAATCATATCAACGTTTTCATCAGCGATAACTGTTTCAAGAGTTTGTTTGTAGTGTTCGATAGGTGCTGAAGCAATCATGTCAATCGGGTTTTTAACAGATGCTGCAGCCGGTAAGAAACTTCTCAATTTTTCTTTTGTTTCTTCTGAAATTTTTGCCATCTGCATACCGTATTCGCAAACAGCGTCTGTCGCCATAATTCCGGGGCCGCCTGAGTTTGTGATGATTGCGACGCGGTCGCCTTTCGGAATCGGGCAGTTTGCAAATACTTTTGCTGTTTCAAACAGGTTTTGAAGAGAGAATTCTCTGATTACGCCTGACTGGTGAAGCAGAGCTGCTGCGGCTTTATCAGCACCTGCAAGAGAACCTGTGTGAGAAGATGCTGCGCTTGCACCTGCTGCTGAACGTCCTGATTTCAATGCCAAAATCGGTTTCTTTTTAGAAACTCTTGATGCCAACTTTCTGAAGTTTGCAGGATTCTGGATTGATTCCATATAAAGAAGAATCTGCTGAACGTCGTCATCATTTTCCCAGTATTCAATAGCTGTTTCAGCGTTGACATCAGCCTGATTCCCGATTGAGATGAACTGTGCAAAACCGAGGTTGAGGTCTTTCAATATGTTCAAAATACCGCCGCCGAGAGCGCCTGACTGAGATACAAATCCGATGTTTCCGCGTTCCGGAAGGCTTTCTGCAAAGCAGCCGTCCATTCTGATTTCCGGGTTTGTGTTTACAACGCCGAGGCAGTTCGGGCCGACACATCTCATGCCGTATTCTTTAATCTTTTCAACTAATTGTTTTTCAAGTTCAGCGCCTTCTTTGCCTGTTTCTTTGAAGCCGGCTGTGATGATACAAAGACCTTTGATGCCTTTTTCGTTACACTGGTCAATTGTTGATAAAACAAATTTAGAATTTACAACGATAAGAGCAAGGTCAACTTCTCCCGGAACATCCAGAACTGTCGGATATGCCTGAAGTCCTTCGATAATTCCGCCTTTCGGGTTTACCGGATAAATTTTTCCGTTGAACTTGTATTCCTGCAACCGTTTCATAATATCAGAACCGATTGTGTGTTCTTTTGTTGACGCACCGATAACTGCGATGGATTTCGGTTTCATGATTTTGTCTAAAATGCTCATCTTTTTACGTCCTTTCTTCGTAAGTTTTAAGTTCTCATGTCTATTTTTTTGTGAATAATTTTTTGATTTTTTGTAAGAATGTTTGGCCGTTTGTTTTGATTTCTTCCTGTTGCTGTGCTAACTTTTGTCTGTGATTTAAAGCCACAGACTTTGCTGTTCCGACAATTGATTCGTGGTAAGAGCTTGTGTTCATGCTTGTGGCATGCGGAGATTTATATTCAAATCCGTATTTTCCGGCATCACGTTTAGTCTTTGCTGCTGTAACCATTAAACTGTCTCTGTGCCTTTGAATAAAAATATTGAAGTTATTGTTTTTTATAATATTCATCATGTTAAGCTGTTTGACGGCTTTTTCGATTTCTTTATTTGCCTGATAATCATACTTTCCTCTGATATAGACAGCTTTCCCTTGAAAATTTTGAGTTTGAATATTACAGATTTTCATGCTTACTTTTTCACAACCTCATCTTCTATTTCCATAATTTCTAAGAACTTATGCCATACTTTGTTTAATCCTTCTTGAATCTTTTTACCAAAAGTTTTGGGCGGATTTTGGAGTTTTTTCTCATAAGAATTTATGACCAGCGAGGCAACTTCTTCATACAAATCAGCGCTTGAAGATAGCATTCCTTCGGCTTTAATTCCTTTGTTTTTTATAAAATTATCTTCTTTCTGCGCGATGATATTGACAGTATGGTTTTTATGATTTTGTCTTATGTAGAGGTTGTAAGGTTTGTCCTTAATCATTTCCTGAAGTGAATTGTAAGCTTTTCTAACATACTTTGCGGGTTCATAGCTTAAATCTCCGGGAATTATATCAATTTTCCCTTTAAATTCCGGTGAATTAAATTGTGAATTTGTAATATTTTGTACCTTCATAATTTTTCCTTTCAATTAATTAGTATCCGTTTACAATCCACTCTCTCACTCTGAATTTTGCACCGAAATTTTTTGCGATTTGTTCGCATTTTTCAAGGTCAAGATGACGGCCTTTGTAGCCTTCCACAACGCTTGCCACAACCGAAATTTCTGCATTTGCGCATGCTTTTATGAATTTTTTAACTTCTTCATAAGCCCCGTCAAATTTCGGCTGCGAAAGCTCATTATATTCTTCTTTTGTTGCACCGTTAAGGCTTACCGAGAACTCATCAACGAGTCCTTTCAGTTCCGGAACAACATTTTTTTTGTAAACAAAATTGGCATGACCGTTTGTGTTGACTCTGATTTTTGAATACGGAAGTTTTTGTTTTATATATTTTGCAACTTCTTTTAATACTTCAAGCTTCAGCATCGGTTCGCCATAACCGCAGAATATAATTTCTTTTGACGGAGTTCCGGGGTAGATTTTTTCAAACTGTTCTATGACATCTTTTGCTGTAGAATTTTCATCATCAAGCCAGAGTTGCTGTCCTTTTACATCAGACTTGTCTTTTCTCAGGCAGAATATACAATCATTCGTACAGCGGTTTGTTAAATTAATATAAATTTTCCCGTCTAATGTATATACTAAAACGTTTGACATTTCTTGCCTTTCCAACAAAATTATCGCATGCTGAAAGTTTATTTACAAGAGCAAAATGAGAAATAATCGCTTTATTTAGGCAGTTTTTTCAGTTTTAGATTTATCTTTTGAGTAATCAGTTGTTCCGGGGAAGGAATTTTCGCCTGTGATTTTTTTAGTTACCCAGTACTGGATTTTCGGGATAAATGTTGATAAGAAGGCTGCTGATACTACAAAACCGCTGCCCCAGTTGATTGAGTTTTTGATAAAGTTCATCCGGCTTGCTTTTTTGATGACATCTTCTGTTATCATGCCGCCTTTTGCGCGTTTGATAATGTCATTGATGAATGCTTCGGCATCCCCTTTAATTCCGTCAAGTTCTGCCTGTGCAATGAATTTGAGCGGATTTTTTCTGTTTGAGGGTTTTGTTTTTGCAAACGGAATATCTTCTCTTGTTGCGATTTCGAGGATATTGTCGAGGAATTCCGGAGAGTTGAATTTTCCGCCTTTGAGAATGCTTTCAACCTGACTTTTTGAAAGATATCCGACTCCTTCAATTTCAGGCTGGAGTTTTGACATTTCTTTTGCAGCGGCTGACAATTTTGTGTATTCGTCATC
>CALUPM010000099.1 GCA_944322665.1 Candidatus Gastranaerophilales bacterium
TTATTCAATTGTCAGGGACTTTTGCGCGGTAGCGGCGCTACCTTCCCTCTCAAAAAACAACACTCAGTTGTTTTTTTTTCGGCAGAGTGCCACAGTCCCGAAATAGATATTTTGTTTTCAACAAACACAGAAAAGATTATAATTTCACAGCGTTTTAATCCGCTCTCTTTTATAACCGCTTTGCTGCGTTTTTGCCTGCAATGTACAGGGTATGCCTCTAAGTTACCAGAAAATATTCCAAAAATCAAGCATTTATTTTTGGAACTTATCTGGCAATTCTGCTAAAAATATTCAAAACTGCGTCATAATAAGCACTTTACCGGACAAAAAGATACTTAATCGTTTTGTTAGGCAGAGTGCTCAGAATGACACAGGCGAGGCGTGGAAATTCTTCGGGTTAAAGCCATCAGAATGGCGTGCTATTTATAATATTTTCGGAATTTGCTGTATAAATTTCTTATTTTTGAAATTCATATCCAAGTTTACAAATAACCCAACTACTGCTTTAATCTTATTTATGCTGCTTATCTTTAAAGAGATACTGGCTCAAGTTTAGCGGGTCTTTACCGGCAAACAACCATCCGCTATTTTGCTGATTCTTCCAGTTCTAAAAAAAGTTCTTCCAGAAACACCTCGTTTGCCGGAATTGACATTCCTTCAAGATCTGACAAAATCCGGCTGTTTGAGGCCACTATACAATTTTTAAGAGCAACATTGTCTGCAATTTCAACGTTGTCCCAGATTATGCTGTCAGTAATGCTTACGTTTTTGCCGATTTTGCAGTTTGAACCGATTGTTGAACTTCCGTCAAACACTGTATCTGATGGAACGTTAGAAGCCGAAATATATTTTCCGCGGTTTTGTTCTTTTATGGGAGCATGTGCAAAACTGCAAAGCCCTGCAAAAAGATCTTTGTGCGACTGTTTATACTGCGCAATTGTTCCGATATCCGTCCAGTATTCGGTAATTTCAAACGTATTTATACCGCAGGTTTTCAGCAGTTCCGGAAAAACGTTCTTCGCAAAATCATAAAAAGTATTTTCCGGAATATAGTCAAAAATTTCGTAATTAAAAATATAAATTCCTGTATTTATAAAATTACTTTTTGCCTCTTCAACTGACGGTTTTTCCTGAAATTCCGTAATAAAACCGCTATTGTCCGTCACAACAACGCCGAAATGTGAAACTTCTTCGTGCGGAATTTTTTTTATACCGATAGTAGCTACCGCACCGCTTGCCAGATGTTTTTCAATGCCTTTTTTTATGTCGGCATTTGTCAGCCCGTCACCGGAAAGGACAACAAAAACATCCTCTTTGTCAAAAAAATTCTGGCATTTTTTTAGCCCTCCTGCCGTGCCGGAGAGGGTTTCTTCTTTTATATAATTGAAATTTATGCCTGATGAATTATTTTTATATCTTTCAATAATTTTGTCAGCGAGATAGTAGGTATTAGCGACAACATCAGTGATGCCGATATTTTTCAAATTTTCGAGCAAAATATCCATAACCGGCCTGTTAGCGACCGGAATCAAAGGTTTTGGCACTGAAAGAGTCAGCGGTTCAAGCCTTGAGCCGACACCTGCTGCCATTATCATAGCTTTGGTTACGTTTTTGGTCATTACACCCCTTAAAGATTTACAATGTATATTTTACACACAAAAAAATTTAATTGCAATAATATTACCGCTTGTAAAAAAAAATCAAATTGATATAATAAATATAGTGCAAATAAAATCTTGAGGTAGCTAATGAACAAATCAAAACTTATATTTGCAGCAACAGTTTGTCTAATATTAGTAGCCGGTATAATATTTTCAGGGAATCAAGACATTGATACCGGCACATCGAAATATATTGTAGTTGTACCCTTGACGCATAAATATGCAGAGAGTTTAACCGGGTGTAAAAAATATAAACGCACTTATAGAAATTCCGACGGAGGGGTTGCCGGAGTTTATGAACAGACACTTGAAATAAAAGGCTGGAAAGGCGGAAAATGTTCTCTGAATTATAAAATCAAACATTCTTTATCTGCAAACGGGTTGTCAGAAAAGTGTTTAGTACCAGCAAATACGGTAAAAAATACCGGCAAAATGTATAAGGAAATATTAAACGGAACTTACACAGCAGACACATCAACGCAGGGATTTTTCAATGCACTGGCCGAAGCCAGAGGAGAATCAATAAGTCAGGATGAACAGATAGAAAACATTCTTGATTCGACCTGGAATAATATAACGCAAATGTATTGCAATTAATTGCTACATTGTAAAACTGAGAACCAAAATAGAAACGTCCTATGGAAAAATCAGATAAAAAAGTAATTTAATCGGTATTTATACAGCAACTTCCACTAAAATTTTCAAAGCTGCATCATCCTGAAGCGGACGAACAGAGGGTGAAGAGCTTAAGCGGCACCTGTTTGACAGACTTTTATAGTATCTGTGGAATTTGCTATACAAATCACATTTAATCAAGCTTGCATTTTAAATAATTAGATGATAAATTAAAAAGGGGTTGCTATAAAAGCAACGAACTTCACAAAACATGAGCGTGCGGCACTCTGCCGAAAGAAACAACTGAGTGTTGTTTCTTGAGAGGGGTAGCGCAGTTCACTTCATAAAATATGGGCGCGTGGCACTCTGCCGAAAGAAACAACTGAGTGTTGTTTCTTGAGAGGGGTAGCGCAGTTCACTTCATAAAATATGGGCGC
>CALUPM010000100.1 GCA_944322665.1 Candidatus Gastranaerophilales bacterium
TCTTTGCCTGAAACTCTCACCGAATCCCCCTGAATTGAGGCTTGAACTTTCTTTTTCATATCTTTAATGTCAGAGGTAATTTTTTTCGCTAGTTCCTGAGTAAGTCCTTTTCTGAGGTTAAAAACCTGTCTGACGTTGCCGCCGAGCGCATTTTCAATACTCTGCGGGTCAAGAATTCTTATGCTCAAATTCCTCTTAACAAGTTTAGACTGCAAAATATCGTAAATATTTCTTAGTTTCATTTCATCGTTGGTTGTGATTGTAATTGATTTATCAGCATCCAGCGTAACGTCCGAGTTGGAATTTTTCAGGTCAAATCTTGACGAAATTTCTCTCTTAACCTGATCGACAGCATTTACAAGCTCCTGTTTGTCGAATTCAGACACTACATCAAAACTGCAATCTTTTGCCATTTGTGAACCCCCTTAAATTTTATAATTTAGCTGCACTTTTATTACGAGTAATCATAACATAAAAAATGCGGATATGAAATTATCCGCATTCTCCTTTCGGGTTGCATAATCTATAATCTTTACGGAGCCGGAGTTGCTGCCGGTGTTTTTGGTTTGGATTTGAATAATGAGCCAAACCAGTTCTTGACGCCCGACGCCTGTTTTGAAACCCATTTGAAAGCGCCTTTTTGTTTCAAAACGAACGCGCTTCCGAGTGCAAGAAGTACAAGTCCTACCTTTTTTAATGTACCCGCTTCTTTAATATTTCTGTTTTTTAAAACGACTTCATCTCTTGAAAGTTCTCTTGGCATTCTTATCCCGCCCAAGAAATTCGTATAATAGCCGAAACCCATACCGGGCATCATCCCCGGGAGCATTCCCATATTGGAATCCCTGAGATCTTTGTACATTATCGGCATTTGAAAATCATCTGACAGCGACGGCATAATTTTTCTCCGTTACCGAATTTTGCGACGTTTTTTAAGCGGCGTTTTCCGGTTTTAGTTTTTTGAGTAATTCTTTTAATGAAGTTGTGTTTTTAGTTCTTTTGTTTTTTGGTTCTTCCTGTTCAACTTTTGCTTCCGGAATAATCGGAAGGTCGCATAGCGAGCAATCACCGAGGTTCTGGCATGCTAAGTTTTCAGCAAAATAACTTCCCTTTGAATTCATTTTTTTACTCCATAATTTTACCCTGCTTATATATAAAGTATTTACGATTGTAAAAATTGACTTTTTATTTGAAGTTTATGAAGTTTTGTAAATTAGATTATCTAATATATGTTCAGTTAAACAGATGTTTTTATAATTTGAGATTTAAATTAAAATTGAATTAAGTTCGCTTTTAACAAAAGAGGTTATTATGTCAGAAACAGATAATTTGATGGATTTCAGAAGAAATTTTTACGAAAAATTTCATAAAGTTCTTATTCCTGCTGTTGCAAAATTTGAAAGTGAACGAAAAACAAAATTGTTCTGGGCAATTTTTTGGACAATTATTCTTATCGCAGCTGGGATTGCTTATTTTTATTTTATAACAGCTTACAAAATTGAAGGCAGAAGAAAGGAAGAACCGGGGCTTTATCTAATTGTTGGCGGGCTTGGAACGTATTATACCTTTAAAAAGAATTTTGAAAGTAAAATTAAACAAAGAATTATGGGAGTTGTATCTTCCTGTTTTGGAAATATGCAATGGAGCCAGCTTTATTCATTAGAAGATGCAAAACAGTTTACAAGAGCCGGACTGTTTGCAGATATTACCCGTACCGCAATTGATGATGCATTTTACGGTACATATAAAGGAGTTGCAATTGATATTGTAGAAGGTAAGTTTATTAACGGATCAGGACGAAACAGCAGCATTTCATTTCAGGGGCTGTTAATCAAACTCAAAATGAATAAAAATTTTAAAGGTCATACCATTTTAATGGAGGATACTTTACTACATCACACACCGGTTAAGTCCTTAAAGCATACGGAACTTGAAGACATAAAATTTGAAAAACGCTATGATGTTTTCACTGATGATGAGGTTGAGGCAAGATATATTTTAACGCCTACATTAATGGAAAAACTTGCAGGCGTCAGAATGGCATTTCTATGCAGCAAAATACGATGTGCTTTTTATGAAGGGGAGCTTTTGATAGCAATGGTTCCGACAAAGGATTTGTTCTCTTTAGGAAGTCTTGTGAAACCTGTAACCGACACAAAACAATTTGAACGTCTCTGTAACCAGTTTATTTCTGTTTTGAGTCTGATTGATTATCTGAAACTTGACAGTCAGGCTGTTTTGTAAGCTGCTGCGTAATCATGAGGCTGATTATGTAAATATAACAACAAAAAATCCGACTGTTTTCAGTCGGATTTTTTCTCGTTAATTGGTTTTAAAAACTACTTAGCAGCTTTTACAGCGTCGAAAACTACCTGAAAAGCTTCAGGATCTCTTACTGCCATATCAGCAAGCATTTTTCTGTTTACAATGATATTAGCTTTTTTGCAGGCGTTTACGAATCTTGAGTAGCTCATACCGCGTTCTCTGACTGCGGCATTAATTCTTACAATCCATAAACGACGCATGTTGCGTTTTGTAGCGCGTCTGTCACGGTAAGCATATTTTAATGCTTTCATAACAGCAATGTTAGCTACTTTAAAAATTCTGCTTCTTGCACCGATAAAGCCTTTAGCAAGTTTTAATATTTTTTTATGTCTTTT
>CALUPM010000101.1 GCA_944322665.1 Candidatus Gastranaerophilales bacterium
AAAACAGGCGAATTGAAAATCGTTAAAGAACAGCCTTTCTCAGACGGCGAAAGAGCAAAAGTTAAATGCTACGGCGCTGATGACGTTTCAGAAGGTGTTGCAATCATGATTCACGAAGGCGTAGATGTTTCTATCACCGGAAACTCAACCAATCCGACAAGATTCCAGCACCCTGTTGCAGGTACTTACAAAAAATGGTGCTGGGAAAACGGAAGAAAATACTTCTCGGTAGCATCAGGCGGCGGTACAGGAAGAACTCTTCACCCTGACAACGTTGCAGCAGGCCCTGCTTCTTACGGTATGACCGATACTATGGGCAGAATGCACGGAGATGCTCAGTTTGCAGGTTCATCTTCAGTGCCGGCTCACGTAGAAATGATGGGAATTATCGGTATGGGGAACAACCCGATGGTCGGCGCAACCGTTGCTGTTGCTGTTGCCGTTGCAGGTGCTTTGAATAAGTAACCTGACCGGTTAGCCGCGCCGATATCTTTCGACGCTGGCAAAATGTCTGTTAATTGAAAATGACAAATAAAAAATTAAAAGGAAGGCAAATTCCCGCCTTCCTTTTTTATGAAGTTTTGTAAGAATTAAAATTTTTAATAACAAAAAAATATATTTTCGTGATTATATAAAAATGTATGAAACAAAAGGAGTGACTATGAGAATATCAGCCATACAGCCAAATTATATCAACAGAACTTCTTTTAAACAAAACAGCACAAATCCGTCAGCGTCATCACCGGAGGAAACCAGAAAAGAAGTAATGAGTGAGAATGCAAAAATTACAGTTGCGTCATGTGCAGGTGCTCTTGCTATCATCGGACTGGTTTACGCCGGATACAAAGGTAAACTCGGTGCAAAAATTCAGAAACTTCTCGGCGGGGCAAGCGATGCGTCGCAGAGTGTAAAACCTAAGGGTAAAGGGACTCCGGATGTATCAGGAAATTCGGAACCGAAAGCCTCAGGCAATATTTCAGGGGATGATATTCCTAAGACGCGTGATTTTGGCGGCGATGCTGCTGATGAAATCAAACAGGACAGTCCTAAAAGAAATAGCAGCGATATTGCGGATGAAATAAAACCGGAAAATCCCGACCAAACTGGCAGTGGCGTTGCGGACGAAATAAAACTTGAGAGTCCGGCCAAAACGGATGGCGAAGTTGTGGACGAAATAAAATCTGACAATCAAGTTAAAACAGGCGGCGATACTGCTGATGAAATTAAACCGGACAGTCCTGAAAAAATCGGCGACGATGCTGCGGACGAGTTAAAACCGGAAGGTCTTGAGAAAAAAGTTGAAGATATAAATGATGAAGAGTTTATTCCTGATCTTCAAGCAGGTTCGGAAGGTGGATTAAAAATTGATACGGATACAGATATAAAGCGTAAAAAGATTTTTGACAGTGAAGATGCTGAAGATGCCCAAATTGTAGAAGATTTCCATGAATTTATGACAGTTGAAGAATTTAAGACGCTTCCGCACGATGAAATGCTAAAAAAATTCAAAGCAGATATTGGAGTGCTTTCTCAAAAGTCTGATGAGTCGGAACTGTTTTATTCAAATTTAGAAAACTATATGAACAATTTAGGTCTGACCTTAGATGAACCTCCAAAAAATAAGCAAACTGCAGAATTAGCCGATTGTATATTTGAACATTCATATTCAAAATTTGCAGATGAAATTAAATCGAGCGGCGAATTTAATTCATTTATGCTGGATTGGGCAGGTGTGAAATTTACAAAAAATGCAAAAGGTGCCGGAGAGAATATCCTTATAAAAATAGTAAATGACGGAGATTTGACACCTGAAAAAATTGAAGCATTTACAAAGTTGAAACAGGTAGAACATGAGTTAAAAAGTGATGACAGATATTCTCAAATTTTTAATTCAGCGTTAAGCAGTGATATTAATAAAGCTTATGAATTGCAAGATGCATTAAAAACGTATATTGCAAAATCAGGTAACAGCTTATCCGATTTTGAGTACAGGTATTCTATTATAAGAAAATTAGAAAAAGCAAAAGAGTATTTTGAACAGATGTATAAGTCTTTTGACGAAATTTCCGGGGCAGACAGCAGCTATGTTAAAAGCATGCTGGTGGAACTTAACGGAAAACTTGAAAAATTAAGAGAATATATATAAAGGAAAAGCAGCTGTAGAGCTGCTTTTTTAATGAATGAAATATTTCCAGATTAAATGAGTTGTAGTTTACTGATTGTTTTTGTTTCTTGCTTGAATAATAAGATGTTTAACCGCAATTTCAAGGGCTTCGGTTTCGCTGACGTTGTGTTCAGCTGCGTAGTCTTTAATTCGTTGAATAGCATCTTCGCTTAAGCGTCTGTTAAAAGGGATACGTTTATTTTCGCATTTTCTGCCTGCGCCGTCGCGTTTGCCGCCCCAGCCGCAGCCTTTACCTTCGCCGTGGCAATGGCCTTCGCCGTTGCCGCACCGGTGTTCTCCGTTGTGGTTTTCGCAAGAGTGACCTTCACCGTGGCAGCCTCCGCCATGATGACAGTTTCCGTGTTCGTGGTTGCAATGTTCGTTCATTTTTCTTCCTCCTTATAAATCCATGATAACTCTATTTTTGAATTTGTCAATACATAATCAAGATAAAATTTTAAATGATATAGATTTTTTTGTTGTTTGTTTTCATTACAATGAATGATGCATTTGCTAGAACGCTTATAATATACTCATAAAAAGATAAATAATAATTAAAATAATAATTTATATGCGAATTAAAATTAGATATATTGTATTGACATTTTTTTGTATATATAGCATATTTTTCTTTTTGGGTGGAACATTAGCACCGCTTATGGCAAAATGTGGATATTATGATTTTTCTTCAGAATTGTATTTTATATATTTTCATTCATGTCATCAGCAGCCGGACAGATCTTTCTGGCTTGTTGGATATCCTGTAGCTCTATGCTGTAGATGTTACGGGTTTTATCTGGGAGTAATAATTTTTTCAATTTTAGCATTATTTAATAAGTTAAAGATAAGCTTAAAAGTTTTTTCAATTTTAGCAATGATTAGTTTGATTGATATATATATAAATTACGGTTTGGGGATGCGCCTGAATACCGGAAATTACACAAGATTTTTTGTTGGGATAGTTATGGGATTGCTATTCACAACAGTAATATGTTATATCCTAAAAATAGAATGGAGAAAGAAGTATGAAAATTAAAAAACGTTGGGTATTTTTTGTATTTGCAATGTTAATGACAGTAATATATTATCAAGCTGTTATAAAGCCAACTGCTATGGCAAATGACTTTAATTATCAGCCTCCTGTATATGAACAATACCCGCAAAGAAATATGCCACCGGTTAATCAGCAAAGGCAGGAATCATTAAATGATTTTGTAAAAAACACAAAAACTATTAATGCATCATATAAATATCCCTCAATGCCGGCACAGCAAAAGAAAGCTTCAAGTGTTGTTCTGCCGGCACATACCCCTGTACTTTTGCGCAATATGAATACAATATCAACGAATAATATTATAAGCGG
>CALUPM010000102.1 GCA_944322665.1 Candidatus Gastranaerophilales bacterium
CCTCTCCCGCAAGGGGCGAGGGAATTGTTTTGTAGCAAACCATTCATCCGTTCAACTTTTCAACCTTTCAACTCCCCTCACCCTTCACCCTTCACTTTTCAGACCCCTCACCCGACACTTCGTGTCACCCTCTCCCACAAGGGGAGAGGGGATTATTTTACGTAAAGGACTTATCGTCTTAACGTCCTAACGTCCTAACGTCTTTTCGTCTTTTTCAGAAACAAACCATTCAACTTTTCAACTCTCCTCACGCCTCACCCTTCACCCTTCACTTTTTTCATCTACACCGAATAGTTGATATTATCTTGTTTTTATTGACAGTCAGGACTTAAATATTCTACGATAATTTCAGGATAAAATACCGTGATTATGTTAAGTTGGAGAGAATTATGAAACTAAAGATGACGAGGAAAAAGTTTGCAATACTTGTTTTGCTTGTAATTATCGTCCCTATTATATATAACAAGACTTCAGGTTATATTGCCGGCATGGTTCAGAAAAAACTGATGATGATGCCAAAAGAAGTTGAGGTTGCGACCCCGCATATAGAAGAGGTCAATGTTTCGGCGGAAGCTACCGGAAGGGTAGAGGCGCAGTATTCGGTTGATTTAGTTGCGAGAGTTCCGGGGTTTTTGATTAAGAAGTATTTTAAGGAAGGCGATTTTGTTAAAAAAGGTCAGCTTTTGTTTCAGATTGACCCGAGGGAATACCAGTATGAAGTTAATAACAGTCAGGCCAATGTGAATCAGTACAATGCCCTTTTAAAGAATGCTCAGCAGGAATTGAACAGGGCAAACGCGCTTGTGAAAGAAGATTTGATAAGCAGATCTGATGTTGATTCAAGCCTTGCCTCGAGAAACCAGTACAGGGCATTGCTTGACGCTGCAAAACAGCAGCTTGAACTTGCAAAACTTAACCTCGGGTACACTTCAATTAAGTCTCCGATTGACGGAAGAATAGGTAAAGTTAATATAACGGAAGGCAACTATGTAACTGCAACATCCGGCGGGCTTGTAAATATTTCAAGCGTTGATCCGGTGTACGTTACTTTCAGCATAAAGAGCGCGGATTTTGTAAAACTTTTAAGGGCAAGCAACGAACTGAAAGATGTTGATGTAAAGGTTCAGTTTACGGGCGGCTCATGGTATGACAAAATCGGCAGAATAAACTTTGTAGACAACAAAATAGATATAGATTCAGGCTCGGTAACCCTAAGGGCGGCATTTGACAATTCAAAAAGATGGCTTATTCCTGGCGACTATATGAAGGTAGAACTTGTAGCGCCTAAAGTTATCAAATATATGACAGTTCCCCAGTCCTGCACTAAAGGCGATGCTATGAGCGGATATTATGTCTGGGCGGTTGAGGATAATAAAGCAGTCAGAAAAGATATTAAAGTATCCGACGATATAAATAACAACTGGGTTGTTGACAGCGGTTTGAATCTTGATGATGTAATCGTTGTTTCCGGTATCCAGAACATTGCGGCGGAAGGTCAAAAGCTTAAGCCGGTACAGAAAAAGACAGTGGAAAATGAACAGGTAAAAGTTAATGAAGAAGATATTAGATAAAGAACAGCTTTACTTTTTTATAAGAAAGCCGAGATTTGCACTTGTAATATCAATATGTATAGTTTTGCTCGGGCTTATATCTCTGTTAGGGTTGAAGCAGGAAAGTTATCCTGAAGTTACTCCGCCGCAGGTAAGGGTTTCGGCGAATTATCAGGGTGCGAGCGCAGAGGTTATAGAATCCACCGTTGCAACGGTTCTTGAAAACAAGCTGAACGGTGTTGAAAATATGACTTATATGACGTCAACATCTTATGACGGCAGCTATACTCTGACTATTTATTTTAAGGTTGGAACTGACAAGAACATAAATTTGATGAACGTCCAGAACCTTATCCAGCGGGTTCAGTCGCAGCTGCCGGAAGACGTCCAGAGAACGGGTGTTACTGCAATAAGCAGATCATCCGGTGCCGGTGCAATTATCTTAACTCTTTATCCCGAGTCCGGAAACTGGACACAGCTTGATTTGACAAACTACGGTTCTATTTATATAAAAGACGAACTTAAACGTGTAGAAGGGGTTGCGGATGTAATGGTTTTCGGCGGCGGCAACTATTCAATGAGAATATGGCTTGACCCGCAGAAAATGGCAGGGCTGAATATTTCGACAACAGAGGTTAAAAATGCCGTAACGAGTCAGAACACACAGGTTGCAACAGGTGCACTCGGAGCACTTCCGACTGATGAAAAAAGAGCATTGCAAATTACACTTAAAACCCCCGGACGTCTTGATGATGTTAAAGAGTTTGAAAACATAATTATCCGTTCAAATTCAGACGGTTCTAATGTAAAGCTTAAAGACATCGCGCGGGTTGAACTCGGTGCGGAGTCTTATTCCAACCTCGGTCTTGTAAATGGCAAACCTTCGGCGGTTGTTGTAATTTCACAGCTACCTGATGCAAATATTATCAACCTTTCAAAAGCCGTCAAGGCTAAAGTCAACGAATTAAACGCACGTCTTACAAACGGGATTAAAATTCTGTACGTAAAAGATGACGCCGACTTTATCCATGAATCAATGAAGGAAGTTGAGTTTACAATCCTTCTGACAGGTTTAATCGTTGTAATTATTATTTTCTTATTCTTAGGCGATCCTATGGCAACTCTTGTTCCGTGTGCGACAATACCGGTTTCTTTAATAGGTACATTCTTTGCCCTGAAAGCCATGGATATGTCCATAAACCTGCTTTCATTGTTTGCGCTGGTTCTTGCGGTAGGTGTCGTAGTTGACGATGCTATCGTTGTTATTGAAAACGTAAAACGTCACATTGATGAAGGCAAGTCCGCAGTGATTGCAACCCAGCTTACTATGCAGGAAGTAGGTTTTGCGCTTGTTGCAATGGCGCTGGTATTGATGGCTGTATTTGTGCCGATTGTGTTTATGGGCGGAATGACAGGCGTTATGTACAAGCAATTTGCTGTTTGTATCGCGGTTTCAATCGCAATTTCCGCAATCTGCGCACTGACTCTTTCTCCTGCAATGTGCTCTCACTTCCTCGGGCAGGAAAAGAAACCACACAAATTTTCAGACCATCCTTTCTTTGTAAGACTTGAACATATTAAAGAAAGAATAGGAAAACGGACAGCCGTTGCAGTAAAAGAATTCAACGAAATGTTTGCAAAACTCGAAGAATTCTATATGGAATATGTTGTAAAATTTGTATATAATAAAAAACTTGTTGCGATTTTCTATTCAATAATACTTGTTTTGACTCTTGTATGTTTCAAGACAATATCGACAGGTTTTATTCCTGATGAAGATCAGGGGGTTCTGCTTGCAACAATAACCCTTCCGGATGGTGCTTCATTGCAGAGAACGGAAGAAGTTTCGCGCAAATTTACAGACCAGATAAAAGATATAGACGGTGTAAACGAAGCAAAATTAACGGTATTCGGCGGGGATGGTGCAGTCAACCAGTCTACCGTAATTATTCAGCTTGACGATTATGCCTACAGAAAAATAGGGCCTTTTGAATGGGTTAAGAGAAAATTCAAAGGACAGGATACTGATTTGTCGCATGAGGCAATTTTGAATAAAGTAAGAGCAATCGCCTCAACGACAAAAGAAGCGTCAATTATCTGTTTTTCACCTCCGGCAATTATGGGTATGAGTATGATGGGCGGATTTGAATTCCAGATGCTTTCACAGGGCGAACACACCCCGCAGGAAATGGAAAGCTGGGCAAGCAAACTTATCTCCGAAGCCAATCAGGATCCATCACTTTCAAACGTCAATACGTCATTTCAAGCGAACGTTCCGCAATATATTATAAATATTGATTATGAAAAGGCGTTAGCGCAGAATGTTGATCTGCAGGAACTTTATTCAACCCTTTCGTCATTAATCGGTACGTATTACATAAACGACTTTAACAAATATGACCGTGTATTTAAGGTTCAGATGCAGGCAGAAAGCAGATTTAGAGATAAAGCGACCGATTTGTCGGGAATTTACGTAAAAAACAAAAACGGCGTAATGGTTCCGATACTTTCAATCGTAAAATTACAGCAGACTGTAGGTACGGCTTCAATTACCCGTTACAACCAGTATAAATCCGTACAGATTCAGGGTCAGCAGTCAGCGGGCAAAAGCTCGGGCGATGCTATGAACGCGATGGAAGCTGTTGCAAAGAGGGTTCTGCCGTCGGATATGACTTTCGACTGGTCAGGAACTTCGGCGCAGGAAAGAGAAGCTTCGGGGCAAACTATAATAATCGTCAGTATGGCATTGATATTCGTATATTTGTTCCTTGTTGCATTGTATGAAAGTTATACAATTCCGGTTGCGGTATTGCTGATTTCCCCGATTGCCGTACTGGGGGCATTGATATTCCAGATGATGATTAATCAGGCGTTTGATATCTATTCTCAGGTCGGTATGATTACGCTAATCGGTCTTGCGGCAAAACAGTCTATCCTGATTGTCGAATTTGCGAAAGAAGAACACGAAAAATACGGTCTGCCGGTTAAAGATGCAGCGATAAAAGCCGCAAAACTGAGATTCAGAGCGATTATGATGACGGAACTTGCCTTTATCATAGGTGTAATGCCGATGCTGTTTGCACAGGGCGCCGGCGCAAATTCAAGAATTTCGGTAGGTTCAACCGTAATCGGCGGTATGATTGCTGCCGCAACTCTGGGGGCAGTTCTTACTCCGGCATTCTATGTTATAGTTCAGGAATTTGTAGATTTATTCCCGAAAAAAGAAATATCTGAAAAAGATTTGGAGATTTCCGTAAAATGAAGAAGATTTTGAATTTATGTTTAATATGTTCGGTACTTGCACTGACGGCTTCCCCCGCAATCACGGCGGAAGAAGCGGCTTCAAAGACTGTTGAAGTTGCCAAGAAGCCGGAAAAAATAGAAATTGTAAAGCCCGAAAAAACTAAAAAGGTAAACAAACGCCGCGAGCGCAAGAAAAATATTGAAAACGCCAAAACAAAGGTAGAATCTTCCAAAGAAGCGGAAGGAATGTACGAAACAAAATTCCCCGCGATAAACAGCAAGATAGAATACACCGATATGAACGGCGAAGTGACCTTAAGCGACTGTATAAAGCTTGCGATTACTCATCATCCGACGATTATGTCAGCCATAAGCAACGCGGAAATTTACAAAACCAGAGTTGGTCAGGCGTGGTCAAATTACTTTCCGACGATAAGCGCGGGCGTAAATTATTCCAGAAATGACATGTTTATGACAATGTCAAGCTCAATGATGAGGGCGATGAACCAGAAATACAACATGTATTATATGCCGACACTGTCAGCAGATATGCTTCTGTTTGATTTTGGTAAAACAAAAGCTTCTGCGGATATGGCAAAGCGTAATTTTGAAGCTTCAAGATATGACGCCGAAACGAGTATAGAACTTGTAATTTATAACGTAAAAGTCGCATATTACAACCTTATTTTTGCCCAAATCCAGCAGACCGTTTACGAGGACACGGTTAAGGACTTTGAATTGCAGTTAAAGCAGGCAAAAGCGCACTATGAAATCGGTAAAAAGGCAAAAATTGACGTAACGACCGCCGAATACAACCTCGGGAATGCAAAGGTCAACCTCATTAAGGCTAAAAACACCAAAGAACTGGCAGCGGCAGAACTTGCAAACGCTGTCGGTATTCCGGAACTTGAAGGGGTTATACTGAAGGATAAATTGAATACAAAAGCTTATGATGTAAATTTCAAAGACCTTCTTTCAACGGCTGAAGCCTCCCGTCCTGCGCTTCTGGCCGCTAAAAAGCTGATGGATGCTGCAGAAATGGGTGTCAGAAGCGCAAAACGAGCATTCACTCCGAACATCAGCGCCTTCGGATCTTACAATCAGGGCGGACGGCAAATTGATGCGGATTACGGCTATCAGTTCGGCGTCCAGCTGAATTACAATGCACTTAACCTTATGTTGCTGAAAAAACAGGTTGACGAGGCAAAAGCAACCTATAAAAAATACGTAGCGGACTATGAACAGCAGCGGCAGAACGTTTATCTGGAGGTCAAAAGCGCTTACATAAACCTCTTGAACTCTCACGACAGCCTTGATGTTTCAAAACTTGCGCTCCAGCAGGCAAAAGAGCGACAGTATCAGGCATTCAGAAGATATCAGGTAGGTCTTGGCGACGCGATAGAATTTAAAGACGCCGAAAACTCCTATCTTAACGCGCAGCTTGATTACTATTCAAACCTCTTAAATTACAATATCAACGCGGCGGAAGTTGAACGTGTAATCGGTGCGCCGATTAAAGAATCCGATGTTGACCTGTAATTAATTTTTCTGGCAGTAAATTGTTATGGATATTTTTACGGAAAAAATATTTAAAAACAAAATCTTTGACAGCGAAAAACTGCTAAAATTCGGATTCAAGCGGAAATACGGGACGTTTGTTTATACTCAAACAATAATGGACGGGCAGTTTGTGCTTGAGGTACAGATAAACGGCAGAAAAGATATTAAAACAAAGTTGACGGACAGTCTTTCAAAGGATGAATACACCCTGCATCTTATAGAGGAAGCAAGCGGAACTTTTGTGGGTGAAGTCAGGGAAAATTATGAAGCCGTGTTGAATTTGATAGCCGAAAAATGCTGTCAGGAAACGTATTTTATGACAGAGCAGGCAAACCGGCTGACGGGTTTGATTTTAGCGAAATATGGCGATACTCCCGAATTTTTGTGGGAAAAATTTCCGGGGTTCGGCGTTTTTAGAAACCCTGAAAGCCGCAAATGGTACGGGCTTATATCTGTAGTAGACCGGTCAAAACTGGTTGCCGGACAAAAAGGAAAAGTTGAAATCCTGAATTTAAAACTTGAAAAGTCAACCATAGAAAGCCTTCAAAACGTGGCGGGGTTTTTTCCTGCATATCACATGAACAAGAAAAACTGGGTGACGATAATATTAGACGGTACAGTTTCCGACGGAAAAATAATGTTATTGGTTGAAGAAAGCAACAGGTTATCTGCCCAGAGGAAGTGTACGCAGCGCAGAGGCGGCAGGAAAGTGAGGAGTGAAGAGAGTTGAGAAAGGCGATAAGACTGCAAGGCGATAAGACGATAAGTTCTTATCAGAGTGAGGAGTGAAGGGTGAAGTGTGAAGGGGGTTGAAAGGGTGAATGGTTGAAAAGTTGAGGGGTTTATTAAGTAAAAAAGATACTAAGGCGCTGGGGCACTAAGGCGCTAGGAGGTTTCGTTTTGGAAGGCGATAGGATCGCAAGGCGATAAGGCGTTAAGTCGATAAAGTGAAGTGTGAAGTGTGAGGAGTGACGGGTGAGGAGAGTTGAAGAGGTTGTTACGGAAAAAGATACTAAGGCGCTAGGGTACTAGGGCGCTAGGAGGTTACGTTGTGAAAGGCGATAGGACTGCAAGGCGATAAGGCGATAAGACGATATACGAAAAGTTCGTTACGTTAAATATTTTCCCTCTCCCCTTGCGGGAGAGGGTCAGGGTGAGGGGTCTGAAACGTGAAGCGTGAAGCGTGAAGCGTGAAGAGTGAAGAGTGAGGAGAGTTGAATGGTTGAAAGGTTGAAAAGTTGAAGTGTTTGTTTCTGAAAAAGATACTAAGGCGCTAGGGCACTAGGAGGTTTCGGGATAAAGGCGATAGGACTGCAAGGCGATAAGGCGATAAGATGATAAGAAATCGCCCCATTTTGTCTTACACTGTCATTCTGAGGGCGAAGCCCGAAGAATCTTCTGAAAACGTAATGGGATTCTTCGGACTAGCGTCCTCAGAATGACATAAAAATAGTACCATTCTGCGCCGCACGAGCCGTGGGTGAAAGGCGTCTGACGTACCCGTTTATTGTGAGTGCGAAAATCCGAAGGATAACGTTGAAAACCCGACAGGATTCTTCGGTCGTTACACTCCCTCAGAATGACGTAAAGTAGTGCGAAAAGATTCTTCGGGCATTCGCCCTCAGAATGACATGAAAAATATACGTCATCCTGAGCCGCAGGCGAAGGATCCCCCTAAAATTTGATAAAATTCTTCGTCCTCTCACAAAACGATATGGCAGAGTGCTCAGAATGACGTAAAGTAGCACAAGGACATTCTAATCTTGTTTCGGGCACTCTGAACAATGTGAAAAGACTGAAGCATCTGTCCGAAAATAATAATTTTTTGTAAAATTTCTTTAGATAATATTTCAAATTTTACTTCTTAAAAGTAGATAAAAAAGATGATTTTTGCAGGTGGCGGATGGTATAAAAAGCTTATTATAGCGCAAGTTTTGCCTGTGTTTACCGTGTTGAATAATTTATAAACGTTTTTTTAAATTTCTTGCAATATTTTTGATGTTATGTTAGTATTAATCTGCAAATGCTATGATACACTACAGGATGTTTTTTTTAATTTCTGTAATGGTAGTAGGAATAACTGTGAAAAATCAATAAAAGAAAAAGGAAATAGAAATGCAAGAGAGAAGAAACCGTTTGTTGGTTACGGCGTTGGCTTTATCAATGCTTTCAGTTGGAGTCCAGTCAGCGCAGGCTGTGGATAAAACTGTTGATATTCAAGGCGATTCGTTAATTTATTATGGTTCTTGGAACGATTTGCGGGAGGCTATTATAGACCAGACAGAGCCAGACACAAATCTAACTATAAATTTTAATGGTGATGTTATACGCAGAGTTGCAAATGACAATATTACTAATATATCATCTAACATTACCGCTTTAACAATAACCGGCAATGGTAATATGTTTCAGGGGTATGAATCATTGGGTAACGCTACCGGTCCGATAACTGTTGCAGCAAATCAAGAGATAAATATTAATAGCATAAACCAGTCTTATTTTACAAAATTTTTAAGCAACGCAGGTACTGTAAACCTGACAAACTCGACTTTTTCTAATAATGCTTCCCATACAGATAGTGAGCATCAGGCAAATTATGCAGGCGGTGTGCTTTATAACACCGGCACAGCCAGTATCACAGGTTCCACTTTCAAAAACAACAGCGCATATAACGGCGGTGCAATAGCAAATGCCGGCGGCAATTTGTATATAGAAGGTTCAACTTTCAATAATAATAGCACAAGCGACGGTAACGGCGGCGCGATTGATACATGGGCAGGTACAGCTACAATTGTAGACAGCTCTTTTACGGGCAACCATGCAAATAATAATTTTGTTTCAGATGACTTTATGAATGGCGGCCAGAATGTTAGCGCAGGCGGAGCCATTACGAATAACAATGACGGTATTTTAAACATTGCTGCTGTTGATAATAATGTGGAGTTTACTGACAACTATGTCGGCAGTACATACACATATACTGATGATAATGGAACCCCGGGGTGGATTTTTGATGATGAAGAGGTTACTGTTGACAACCGTTTTTCCAATGCAATAGCCAATCAGGGCACAATCAATCTTAATGCCGGCGGGGAGCACAGTATAATTTTTAATGATACGATTACATATTCCGGCGGTGTTGATGGCACTATCAATATAAACAAATCTGGCGTTGATCTGGGCGGCGGAGTTATAGCTCCGTCTGACGGGGTTATTCAGTTTAACAATACTGTTTATGACCAGACAATCAACTTTTACGGCGGAACGATTAAGTTTGGCAATTATGAAGGAAGTGCAGAGTTTAACCGGGGTGCTGAAGGCGGATTTGATGTTTCGGATGAACACCATGTCAATTTTATTGTTAATAACAGTAATACCCTTCTTGATGTGATAGACGGAGAGGCGGAAGGTAATTTCATAGGCTGGGTGACTCTGAATTCGGATTTGAATCTGGCGATAGATGCTATTGGAAATAGTACTGACTTGTTTCATACCCGCAATCATGTAAATAGCAATGGCGATTATAAGGCATATTTCCAGAAAATAAATCTTGGCGGCGAAACAAAATTCGAAGGAACTGCAGGAAGCGAGACCTCATCTGACTGGCATTACTTTGACGTAAAAGAGGATGCAGAACTTATCAGTACAGACACTTCACTTGCCCAATCAAACACTATGGTATCTTATAATCAAAATACAGGTATCTTGAAAGTCGGCGCATATACTCTTAAAGACGCTGTATCAGACACGGCAGGCGATCGTACTTACAGACTTGTGGCAGATGAAAACGTTACTTCCTCACTCGGTGATATGGTGAGCGGAAAACTTACAATCCTCGGCAACTTAGACCAATCTGAAAACGGGCATTCGATTATTGGTAACAGCAATGGAGGCATCACTGTCGGCGAAGACGATGAGCTGATAATTAAGGAAGTTGCGGACTTTACAAATTTCAATTCTGATAACGGCGCTGCACTCAACCTTACAGGCGGCAAAACTACCGTTTCCGACACAACTTTCAGCGGAAATTTAGCAACCTCTAACGGCGGTGCTATCAATGTTTCAGGCGGTGAAAATACATTCACAAACACAACCTTCAGCCGGAACGATGCAGACAATGGCGGCGGCATTGCTATTTCAGGCGGCAGCCTCACTCTTAACAATTCGACGATTTCAGAGAATATTGCAATTGTTTCGGGCGGCGGCATCTATTCGACCGGCGGAAACTTAACCCTTAATAATTCAACAATTTCAGACAACTTTGCAAATGAAGGTTCCGCTATATACAACAGCGGAAATGTCGTTTTGAATAACACTTCTGTAACTGATAACGAAGGTGCATCTTCCATCTATAACGCAGGAACTCTGACAATCAATGCGGCGGACGGCAAAACGGTTTCCGTCAATAATAAAACAACAGGCGGCACAGCTCAGGGTGTTATCAAAAATGAGGGAACTATCAACCTGAATGCTGAAGCCGGTTCTACAATCAGCGTAGCCGACAAAATTTCAGGATTGGCAGAGAATGCTGAAAGTAATATTGTAAATGTCAACCCGGCTGAGAATGCCTCCGGTACGGTTATACTTGCGGGCGGGGTTGAAAATTCTAAGCTTACGCAATCCGCCGGCACCCTTACAACCGGCGCTCTGACAGATGCGATAGTCGAAGCAAGCGGTGCTGCAACAACAATTCAAGGTGTTGTTGCAGGTTCAACAGTAACAGCAAAAGCTGATAAAACCACGATTTCGGGCGCAATCCAGAACGCGTCGAAAATTACGACTTCATCAACCACAACTACGATTTCCGGTGCTGTTTCGGGCGGGTCAACAATAACAGCTAATGCCGGCGCAACCACGATTTCAGGTAATGTTTCCGGCGCATCCGAAATATACAACAGTGCCTCAACAACAATAACCGGAACTCTTACAGAGTCTGCGGTTATCTCAAATAACGGTACGGTTTCAATAAAAAATGCTCTCAACAGTTCAACCGTTACAACAAGCGGCGGCAAAACAACGATTTCCGGCAAAGTTTCAAACGGTTCACAGATATTCAATACCGCAGAAAATGCAGAAACTGAAATAACAAATTCAATTGACAATTCAACGGTTTCGACTTCAGCCGGCAAAACGACGATTGCCTCGACGGGTTCTATAGTAAACGACTCAACAGTTTCAACAGGCGGCACAGGGGCAACGGAAATCCTTGGCACAGTTAAAGGCTCATTAATTTCAACAACTGAAACCGGTCAAACAACAATTTCGGGTGCTGTATCAGATAAATCTCAAATCAACAGTTACGGCGGTGAAACCTTAATCGGCAGTTCGGTTTCAGCCTCAATCGTAAATGTTTCCGGCGGTAAGACTACGGTTTCATCGACAGGTTCAATAATTGATGGCACTTCTGTCCGCGTAACAGGCGGTGAAGCAATTATTGAAGGTTCTGTTTCAGGCTCAACAGTTACAACTTCAGAATCAGCAGACGGAACAAAAGCCGGCAAAACAACAATTTCCGGCGAAATTTCTGATAAGTCGCAAATTTTAAATACTGCAGCTAATGCCCAAACCATAATCAGCGGCAAAGTTTCCGGACAGGGCACCACAGTTACGACATCTGCAGGTAAGACAACTATTACAGAAACCGGTTCTCTTGAATCCGGTGCAGTATTTGTAACCGAAGACGGCGCAGCTGCACAAATAGACGGGGCGGTTAAGCAGAGTAGTATTGAAAACTACGGTACAACTCTTATTAACGGTGCACTTTCGGAAGGAACGCTTGTTAGAACTAATAGCGGTGAAACAACTATTAACGGTAATATTACGGAGTCTTCTCACATAATTAATGAAGGCAGCGGAAATACAACAATCAACGGTGATGTTGACGATACATGGATTGAGGCCAGAGGAGCCGGACTTACAACGCTTAACGGTGATGTAAGCGGCGCAGAAACAAAAATTGATATCGGTTACTTACATCCGGCGGGCAATACAGAAGGCGGCAAAGTAACCGTTAATTCTTCATCCATATCTGCAGAAGTCATAAACTTTATAGATGAAAATTCAATTCTGAACACAAGTAAAGATACAACAATAAAAGCTTCCATTACGGGTAACGGACAAATTATTAAAACAGGAGATACAACGCTTACTTTCTCCGGCGGAAACGAAACAAACAATGCGACAGGCACAGAATTTAAAGGTCTGTTAAAGGCAGATGCCGGTACGATAAATCTCGGATACAAGTTGCATGCAGACGCAACAATAGATCTTGAAAATGCGATTCTTAATTACTCGGCGGGCGGAAGATTGCATGATGACGCATTTGCGGATATTATTTTGAGAGACGGTGCGACTGCAAATATCAACGGATCAGACGAATTTACTGAAGTTAAACTGGACGGCAAGTTCTGGGATATGCAGGGTAACGGCATATTGAATCTTAAAAATACTCATTATATAATTGCCGGCGGTTTGAATCCGTTCACAACCGGTGAAGATACCATCAATTTCTATAATGCGGTAATCTCTTTTGACCATCCTGATGCGTCAATTACAGACCACAATTACGGAAATATTACGTTGAATGAAAAAACGACTATCTCGCTTGTTGACGGACATGGCGGAGATGTGTATAACTTTGACAGTATTGTTTCAAACGACAAAAATTATTTAAGTGTTGACGTTGATCTTTATCTGAAAGACGAGGAGGCTGAGCCGGTCGGCGATAAACTTATCGTTGACAGCGGCAGCGGAGAACTTACCCTGACAGAACTGTTCATCACGGATGATAACGGAGTTCTTGGTGGTATTGATGACGAGAAAACCGTACAGCTGATACAAAATAATAGTAATGAGAATGTTCTTGAAATTGCAGAAATAGAGAATATTGATATTCTCAGCTGGGCTACAAACGTTTACAAGTACGGGGTTGTTTCTGAATCTTCAGGTGATACAAAAAGCAATGGTGATTTGATTATTGACAGTATAAAAATTTCACAGAACGGCACTTCCTCAACCGATACTCTCCGTGATTTGAACAGATATCCGGGGCAGGAAGAAGGCAGAAATAACAGAGGTTTCAGCTTCCTGATTGATGCTGACGGAAACAATTCCTATAATATCTACCGTGACCTTGACCGGACAAATAAGGGTATATTCACCATAGTCGGCAGAACCTCGACGGATGAAGCAACCGGCGCAACTTCAAAAAGCATTCTTTCAGGAGTTCTTGCTGAATTACGCCTTGATTCAGATGAATTTAACAGCAGAGTTAAATATAATGATGAAACCGGCAAATACGATTATATGAGCGCAGACGGTTCAACCGTTGAAGCTTCAATTGACCGTGATAACATACGTCAGGAAGGAACCGGTGAAAATATTGAATATATTATCTCAGTCGGCGCAATGGGTGATAGTGAAGATAAACGCGGTTCAATGTTTGAACTTACCGATACAACTGGAGATACAACCTTCACAATCTCAAATGTAAGCATTCAGGATGCAATGCGTTACACACGCGAGAATACAGACGGCAGAATTGCAGACGGTGCCGCAATTTATGCAAACAGCGAAACGGCAAAGATTGCGCTTAAAGACACTGATTTCAAAAATAACACAGTAGAAGCCGGCAACGGCGGTGCAATCGCAAATATAGAAAGCAGTGAATTTGTAATTCAAAACGGCAAATTCAGCGATAACACAGCAAGCGGCTACGGCGGTGCAATTTACAATGAAGCGAATATGAGATTAATAACGCGTGACAATGGTAATATTGTATTCAGCAGCAACGCTGCAGAGCTGGGCGGCGCGATTTACAACGCAGCAGGCGCAGAGCTTTCAATGAGCGGAGTTATCGTTGAAAAAGGTACGGAAACTGCTAAAAATGATATCTATAACGCCGGAACGTTAAGCATCGGCAAAGCAGAAATTTACACTGACATTAATGGTGATGAGGGTAAAACAAACGTCAACGGCGCTATGACAATCGGTGAAGATATAACAATAACCCAGAAATCATTGAGTATCAACAATGGAGGTTCACTGTCAGCCGGCACCGCTCAGCTTGAAATTGGTGATAAAAAGATTACAAACGACGGTACACTAACCTTAACAGGCGGTACAAACAATAATTCAATTGTTAAATCAGACAACAAAGCAACAAGCAAACTTATTATAAGCGGAGAGGTTACTAATGCAGAAAATGTGTCAATCACCCAGGATATAATGGAAGTTACGTCAGGTACCGGTATTTTCACGGCAGATATTTCTGATATAACAATAAAAGAGGAACTTAATAACAACGGTTCCGTAACATTTACAGGTGAAGGAGAAAATAAAAGTGATATTACGGGTGCAGGTGCTCTGACGATTACCGGTGCTATAAATAACACAGCCTCAATTGCTCAAAATACAATTACTATTAATCAAGGGGCTTCTTTAACTACAGATGCAGGTGTTGAAGAACTGGAAGATTATAATGATATTATAATCGACGTAACAAACGGAATTACAAACCTCGGCACACTGACCTTTACCGGCGGAATAAATAACAACACAGTAAGCGGAGAAGGCGGCAAAACCGTAATTGACGGCGAAGTTGAGAATAACGCAAAAATCAGTCAGGCAGTTTCAGTTACTGCAGACAGTACTTTGACTTCTGATGTTACCAACCTTGGCGGCACAATTGCAAATGCAGGGGATGTCACTTTGACCGGTTCCGGTGCAATCGCCGGTGCAATTTCAGGCACGGGTGACTTAACAATAGAAGGCGCAGTTAATAATTCTGTTTCAATTGAACAGAGCAGCCTGATAATTGATGAAAACGGTTCATTGACAACCACTGCCGGAACAGATACGACAACAATTGCAATCACAAACGGTATTACAAATAAAGGCGGTTTGACCTTTACCGGCGGAAAAAATGAAAATAAAATTACCGGCGCAGGCGACCTTACAATCTCAGGTGCTGTTGAAAATACAGTCTCAATCAATCAGGGCAGCCTGACAATTAACGGCAACGGCGGTGCTTTGACCACGAATGCAGGTACTATTACAACAACAGGAAACAAAATCACAAATAACGGCGTGCTGACATTCAACGCCGGAACTAACAAAAATGCAATTAGCGGAAACGGCTCTACAACATTTAAAGGAGCCGGCAATATGGTTAATAACGCCGCAATTTCGCAGGATGTCACAATCGACGGCAATGTAGATAACAAAGGCGAAATCACAGGTGATGTTGATATAGTTAGCGGTATTGTCAAAAACAACGCCGCAATCACAGGCGATGTTGATATAACAAACGGTACAGTCACAAATAATAAAGTTATAACAGGCGATGTTTCAATAGCAGATGGCAGTCTTGATAACAATGCTAAAATCGACGGCAGTTTAGATATCACAGGCGGCAGTGTTGATAACGGTGCTGAAATTGCCGGTGACGTCACAATGTCAGGCGGTCAGTTTATAAACAACGCACAGATTAGCGGCGGTTTAACAATGGACGGCGGCAGTGTTGATAACAATGCTAAAATCGCAGGTAACGTCGCAATAAACGGCGGAGATGTTACTTCAAAAGCAGAACATCTTGCAACAGGCGGAAATTCAATAATTACAAACAGCGGAACACTGAACCTTTCAGGTGTTCTTGATAAAGAAATTGCAGGTCAAACAGGCACAACCAATATTGATAAAGAACTGGACTTTACTGATGGCGCACACATTGCCGGAACACTTAAGATGAACGGCGGTGTTCTTGACCTTCAGAATGGTGAAAATCTTACAACTTCTCATAACATCGGCAAGCTGACCGGAACAGGCGAAGTTAAGATTGATGTTGATATGAGCCACACTAATCCTGATACCGTTTCTTCTGACAGTTTAAATGTCGGTTCGGCTGAAGGTGCTGTAATTAATCTTGAAACAATAAATATAACTTCCGACCATGATTATAATCAGAATCCGGATACTTATGATTCAAAAGTTGTGCAGGTTATAAACGGCAATGCAGCGGGCGATGTTCAGTTGAATGTCGGTACGGAAGGCTCCGTTACTTCAACAATGACTAGCAATCACTTTATATATGAGTTTACGGAACACGATACAATTGCAGGTGCGTTGAATGTCGGCATAAACAAAACAACAGCAGGGCTTAAAGAATTTATTCAGGGAGAAGTAAAAACATCATCAGGTGGCAATGTTAATACTTATGCAATGACCAGAGATGAAGCTGCACCTCCGGATATCGGAACAACTTTCCGCGATGCAGATGACGATAAAGATTCGTTAGTCCTTAATATGAACGGTCACACACTCTCAGGCAATAACTCTGCAGGAATTACGGTTGACAACGGTTATGTTCTCGATGTAGAAGGTCAAAATGCCGCTGACAATAACGGTGTTATCGACGGTTTTAAAACTGCTTTTGCTGTAAATGAAGGCGGTAAACTCTCTGTTTCAAATGCAACTTTATCAAATAACGATACTGCTTTTTCAAAT